>NZ_LUFH02000019.1 GCF_001586785.1 Sphaerospermopsis aphanizomenoides BCCUSP55 | reverse complement strand
CCCCAGTCCCCAGTCCCCATTGTGCGGCTATCCGTAGCAAAGCTTAGTCGCTAATAAATCACGATTTAGATAAATTAGATTCAGTTCATAGTACCTCAGCAGGTTGGATTCAGAATAATGGATTTTGGTATCGGGTTTCTCTCGAACAACGTAATGCTGCCAATCATAGATTTTTTCTATGGTATTTTTCCTAGCTATGGATTGGCGATCGTTGCTCTAACATTGATTATCCGCTTTGCACTTTATCCCCTCAGTGCTGGCTCGATTCGCAGTATGCGACGGATGCGGGTTGTCCAGCCTGTAATGCAAAAGCGAATGGCGGAAATCAAAGAACGCTATAAAGATGATCCGCAGAAGCAGCAAGAGGAAATGGTCAATGTCCAAAAAGAATTTGGCAACCCCTTAGCTGGATGTTTACCGCTGCTGTTACAGATGCCAGTTTTACTAGCACTGTTTGCCACTTTGCGGGGTTCACCATTTGCGGGAGTTAACTACTCGGTTAATTTGCAAATCTTCCCCTCCGAACAAATCGAACGCATTCAACCCCAAGCCTTTGCCACTCCTCCCCAAAATATTTATATTGCCGATGGGGATCACACAAAAATTACCGCTATCCTCCCTGGTGGTAACAAATTGGCAGTGGGAGAAAAGACAAAGATTCAGTATCAAACACTGGAGGGCAAACCCTTTGATTCCCTCTTAGCAGAACATCCAGAAACCAAATTAACTCCTGAATGGAAAGTTATTAAAGGAGACGACAGAGTTAAAATTGATGCTGAAGGCAATATCGAAGCCTTACAACCAGGAGATGTGACAATTCAAGGCTCAATCCCTGGACTGGCAGCAGATAGAGGATTTCTGTTTATTGATGCTTTAGGTAGGGTAGGGGCAATCGATCCCGATGGGAAAGTCCATTGGGATATTGTAGCCATGATTATCTTCTTTGGCATCAGCCTTTATGTTAGCCAAATGCTCTCCGGGCAGAACTCCAGTGGTGGTAATCCGCAGCAGGATACAGTTAACAAAATCACCCCAGTCATCTTTTCAGGAATGTTTTTGTTCTTTCCTCTGCCCGCTGGTGTACTGATGTACATGGTCATCGGTAACATTTTCCAAACCTTGCAAACCTACATTCTTTCCCGCGAACCTCTACCGGAGGAATTGCAAAAAATTGTAGCTATTCAGGAGAAGGAAAAACAAGCAGCAACCGCAGAAGCTAAGACTTTGCCCTTTGAACCAAAAAGTTCTAAGAAAAAGGCTACAGGTTGATGATTATGAGTGACGTTTCCATGCAGCTTGGCGAAGAATGGTTAAAACAACTGCTGCAACTCACTGGTATCTCTGCTAATGTTCAGGGTAATGTGGGGGTTGCTCCATCTATTGGGGCAGACTCTCAACCATCTGATAGCTATTGGTTGACCATTGATGAAACCAATTTGATGCCAGAACAAATCAGAATGTTGATTGGTACTGGTGGTACTGTATTAGATGCAATGCAGTACCTAGCAAATTCGGTGCTGAATTTACATCAACCAGAGCATGAACAGGCATCGTATACCATTGAGTTGAATGGCTACCGCGTCAGACGACAAGCGGAAATTAGTGCTTTAGCAAGAACAGCAGCTCAAGAAGTGCGATTTTCTGGTCGAGAGGTGGAAATTAGATCCCTCAGTTCGGCAGAAAGACGACAAGTTCACAACTTTTTGAAGGAATTTCCTGATTTGGAAACTTTCAGTCGTGGTAAAGAACCCCATCGTAATTTGGTGGTTCGTCCTGCCACTGAACCACCAACAGATCCTGGCTATTAAATATAAGCATTCAGCTATCAGCGGTCAGCAGTCAGCTTTTTACTTTTTCAAGCTCACGCCTAAACTGACTATTTGATAATTTAGGTATTTATCAAATATTCTGACTCCTGAATTCTTATTACAATCAAAAATGTAGTACAGCAGTGGACAAAGCGGTGAGGACATTCTGAAAATATCAACGTCAGCGATGACAAGGTTTTTACATTTGCCTCTTGCCTCTTGCCTCTTGCCTCTTGCCTCTGATTAACCATAATTTTGCGTGAGGATATCTCACAAATCATAATGGACGCTATTTTTATTCCGCAGCTAACCAAAGCCCCGGAGCGGACAGAGGAAGTTCAAGTTGACGAGTTTCTGCCCGGACTGGAAACATTAACCCCGGTGCGTGGAACTATCCGCGTGCAGCATCAGGGTAATTATTTAGAAGTTTCCGGTCAGGCAGAAACAATTATTACTTGTACTTGTAACCGCTGTTTGCAACAATATAATCAACGTTTGGCTGTTAATACTAAAGAAATTATTTGGTTAGATGCAAATGCTAATCAGGCTGAAGACTTACCTTTAGAAAGGGAAGTGGCTATAGAAGATTTAGTGGAAACTGTGCCTCCTGATGGTTATTTTTATCCTAGTGAATGGCTGTATGAGCAAATGTGTTTAGCTATTCCTCATCGTCAGTTGTGCGATCGCAATTGTCCAGGTATTGTAGATACTGTTGCTAGTAGTTCTGAACAGATTGTTGATAGTCGTTGGTCTGCTTTGCAAAGTTTGAAAAAGCAACTTCCAGAATAGCAAAATCAACTCAAGTAAGGAATTTGAGTTATGTCGAGTGAAACCATCACGACTCAAGGACAAGTAACTATCCCTAAAGAAATTAGAGATTATCTCAACCTTGACACAGGTAGCAAGGTTGATTTTGTCATTGATGAAAATGGGATAGTCAAGCTTATTCCTTTGAATGTTCCAGTTCAACGTTTATCGGGTATTTTACATCGTCCCGGTATGACTCCCGCAACTTTAGAGGAAATGGAAGAATCAATTAGAGAAGGATCAAGTGATTGGAGTTGATACAAATATTTTAGTGCGCTACCTGACAAAAGATGATGAACAGCAATGGGAAAAAGCTACTGAAATCATTGAAGGTGGAGAACAATGTTTTGTCGCTAATATAGTTCTCTGTGAATTAGTCTGGGTTTTACGCGGTAAACCTTATCAATTTAATATAGAAGAAATCAGCACAACTTTGGAAATGATGCTGCAATGTTCAGTGTTTGTATTAGAAAAGCGCGCTTTGGTTTATCAAGCACTAGAGCGATTTAAACAAGGAAGTGCAGATTTTTCTGATTTTTTAATTGGTGCGATCACTCAACAGTCTGGTTGTAGTATAACAGCAACATTTGACAGAAAGTTAAGCGGTGAGAAAGGTTTTGAACTGCTAGATTAGCCAGTTAGAAAGTGCAAGGTTTTTGAAGGTCAGGGTGACAAGATCGAGCATTTTGAGGATTAAATATAGAGAAATTGGTTACTAACAGATAGCCTAAACTCTTGCCTCTTGCCTGCCTACACGAGAAGACTTTTATGCCTAACGGCACGCTACGCGAACAGTAAACCCTAAATTAGCTGTCAGGTGCGTCAGGAAAATAGTCCCTAACACACCATAAACTTTGAAAAAATGTGGGTAAAGCTGTTGTTTTAGTGCCGTCATGTCTACAGGGCTTTACCCACTCTAAAATTTTTCGTGATCATCTTTTTTTGGAAATCCCTTACAGGATAATGTCCGACGCTAGGATTGAAGTCAATCCATTGACTTGAATTTCCATATCAGCAGTGGAGTTTAGATCACCATTGATTTCTGCCTGTAAGAATAGGTTGCCTCCACTAGTAAAGAAGCGTACTTGAGGACCACTTCCATTAAATGCTGAACTACCAATGAAGGTGAAGGCTTGATCACCTGCCAGTGAGATATCAGCATCTATGGATGATAAGTCAATTTTGTCAGTCCCTGATGTGAAATCTATGAGAAGATCCCGTGCTACACCTACTTGACTTTCAGCAGTAGCAAAGAACTTGTAGATATCGTTGCCTATGCCGTCAGTCATGGTGTCAGTACCCAAACCACCAATCAGGGTGTCGTTGCCATCTCCACCGTTAATTGTGTCGTTGCCAGCACCAGTGTTGATGATGTTATTACTAATATTACCAGTGATGCTGTCGTTACCTGCACCTGTGTTGACATTCTCAAAATTAATTGCCGTTTCACCCACAAAGTTGGTGACTCCAGTGGTCATGTTGAGTACATAAGCACCTGCAAAGAATGTGACATCAAGGGTATCTGTACCTGTACCCCCATTCATCACATCTAGTCCAAATCCACCATCAATTGTATCGTTGCCATCTCCACCATTAATCGTGTCGTTGCCATCTCCACCGTTAATCGTGTCGTTGCCAGCACCAGTGTTGATGATGTTATTACTAATATTACCAGTGATGCTGTCGTTACCTGCACCTGTGTTGACATTCTCAAAATTAATTGCCGTTTCACCCACAAAGTTGGTGACTCCGGTGGTCATGTTGAGTACATAAGCACCTGCAAAGAATGTGACATTCAGGGTGTCTATACCTGCACCCCCATCCATCACATCTAGTCCAAATCCACCATCAATTGTATCGTTGCCATCTCCACCATCAATTGTGTCGTTGCCATCTCCACCATTAATCGTGTCGTTGCCGCTATTACCGTATAGGAGATCGTTACCCAACGATCCTATGAGAACATCATTCCCATTATCACCAAGGATAATATCGTCTAAGCTAGTACCAGTAGTAGTATTGTTGTCAAGCAGGTTGCCATCAAAAATGTCGGTAAAAATTGGGTTAGGCATAATTTTCTTTAAATTTTTGGACTGTGATATTACTTACAATTTTTAGTTTTCAAATTCCGCATTAGTGGAAAATAAAATTAGCACTTACGTGCAATACGGCAAAAAACCTGATTTTTGCGTAGTGGTAATTCATGAATTACCTTTACTTTCGTTATGTTTTGCGTAATTCCTCAGATTGAGATAAATAGTTTGAGACGACTGAATATGAAAATAACTTTCTAGTTGTTAGACACTATACAACCCTTAACAATAGGAGAAGAACTCAACACCACTAACAACTACATCATGAACTTCCGCGACGAATTCAAACTCCTCCTCCGCGCCCGCTACCCGCTAATTTATATCCCCACCTACGAAGAAGAACGAGTAGAAACTGCTATCCGCGAAGAAGCGACAAACCAAGGAAATCGCCCTGTTTATACCTGGGATTTTGTTGATGGTTATCAAGGAAACCCCAACGATGCGGGTTTTGGGAAGCGCAACCCCTTACAAGCTTTAGAATTTATCGAAAAATTACCAGCTTCCGCCCCAGCAGTCTTAATTCTCAGGGATTATCACCGCTTTTTAGATGATGTGGCGATTTCTCGCAAACTTCGCAACTTAGCCAGACTGCTGAAATCTCAACCGAAAAATATTGTTTTATTATCACCACGCATCGCTATTCCTGATGATTTAACGGAAGTGTTGACGGTGGTGGAGTTTCCCTTACCAGCCGCACCGGAAATTAAAACCGAAGTAGAACGGTTATTACAAGCAACTGCTAACTCACCTTCTGGTAAATTTCTGGATGACTTGGTGCGTTCTTGTCAAGGTTTATCAATGGAACGGATACGCCGAGTTTTAGCTAGGGCTTTATCATCCCACGGAGAATTACAACCAGAGGACGTGGATTTAGTTTTGGAGGAAAAACGCCAAACTATCCGCCAAACCCAAATCCTGGACTTTTACCCAGCCACTGAGCAAATTTCTGATATAGGGGGACTTGATAACCTCAAAGATTGGCTGATTCGACGGGGTGGTTCATTTACAGAACGAGCGCGACAGTACGGATTACCGCACCCCCGTGGTTTAATGTTGGTGGGTATTCAGGGAACTGGTAAATCTTTAACAGCAAAAGCGATCGCTCATCATTGGCATTTACCTTTATTACGCTTAGATGTGGGGCGCTTATTTGGTGGTTTAGTCGGTGAATCAGAATCCCGCACCCGGCAAATGATTCAAGTTGCGGAAGCCCTTGCACCTTGTGTTTTATGGATTGATGAAATTGATAAAGCTTTTTCCGGGTTGGGTAGTAAAGGTGATGCAGGAACAACAAGTCGAGTATTTGGTACATTTATCACTTGGTTAGCAGAAAAAACTTCCCCTGTGTTTGTCGTTTCCACCGCTAACGATATCCAAGCCTTACCGCCAGAAATGTTGCGGAAAGGGCGATTTGATGAAATTTTCTTTGTCGGTTTACCCACCCAAGAAGAAAGAAAAGCCATTTTTAATGTTCATTTATGCCGATTGCGTCCCCATAACATCAAAAGCTATGACATTGATAGATTAGCCTACGAAACTCCTGATTTTTCTGGCGCTGAGATTGAACAAACGTTAATTGAAGCGATGCACATCGGTTTTAGCCAAAATCGTGACTTTACCACCGATGATATTTTAGAAGCTGCTAGTCAAATCATACCTTTGGCGCGAACTGCGGTTGAACAGATTCAAAAACTGCAAGAATGGGCTGCTTCGGGTAGGGCGCGTCTGGCTTCCAAGCATAGTTCTTTGAGTGAACGCATTCAACGCCAGATGTAATAATAATGAGCTATCAGCCATCAGCTATCAGCCATCAGCAAGAAGAAAAAGCTGACCGCTGATAACTGATCACTGATAACTGACCACTGACAACTAACTAAAGGATATAACTATGCTTTCTGGCTTGCTTAAACTTATACTTGGTTTTTTATTGGCGATCGCAGTTTTATTAGGTAGTGGACTAACAATAGCTCTTTATTTTGTTAATCGTACCGCCATACCGCCTGAAAGACCCACATTTGCTAATGATAATCCCAAACCCAAGCCTGACAAACCAAAAGTCACTCAGGTAAAAGCCACATCCACGGCCAAGCCTAGTCCTAGTCCCAGTCCCAGTCCTAGTCCTAGTCCCAGTCCTACTGAATCACCTAATTCATTACCACCAGGAGCTTACCGGGGTGTTGTAAGTTGGCCTCAAGGTTTGAGTATGCGAGATCAACCAGCACAAGATGCTCAAAGTGTGGGTGGGGTTGGTGCTAATCAAAAAGTGATTATCTTAGAAGAAAGCTCAGATAAAAATTGGCAAAAAATTCGTGTTGAAGGTACTGATAAAGAAGGTTGGGTAAAAGCAGGTAACACTAAACGAGTTGAAGAAGAACAATAAATAATTCAAAATTCAAAATTCAAAATTCAAAAACTCTGTTCTATGCCCCATATCACCTGCTATAATTTTGTCCAACTAAATAAGATTTGCTGATTTTATGCGGCTTATATGCTCTCAGCATCCTTGTTGCTTCCTCTGCGGAAAGGGGATGACTAAAAAGATAGCCTTGCATAACTTCACATTCCAGAATTCGCAATAAATTGAACTGTTCTTCTGTTTCGACTCCTTCGGCTACTACTGCTAAATTCAGTCCATGCGCTAAAGCAATGATCGCTGTTGTAATGGCTGTATGATTATCGTCATTCACTAGATCACGAACAAAAGACTGATCAATTTTTAAAGAATGAATGGGAAAGTCTTTGAGATAACTAAGAGAAGAATATCCTGTACCAAAGTCATCTATGGATATAGTCACTCCTATTGCATCTAATTCTCTCAAAATTTTTTGAGTTAATTCTACATCTTGCATAGCGACAGTTTCAGTAATTTCTAATTCTAAATACTTGTGTTCCAAGTTAGTTTCTGATAGTATCTGTTTCACCATGCTGACTAAGTTAGGACGCTGAAATTGTCTGGCTGATAGATTGACAGCGACTGATAAAGATGATAATTGCAAACTTTGTTGCCAAATCTTATTTTGTAAACAAGCAGTTTTTAAAACCCATTCAGAAATTGGTAAAATCAACCCAGTCTCTTCAGCAATAGGAATAAAAGTAGCTGGTGGAATTAAACCTAGTTCTGGATGTTGCCAACGCAGTAGAGCTTCCATTTTGGTAATTTCACCAGTAAAACTATTAACCTGTGGCTGGTAGTAAACTTTAAATTCTTGTCGTTCTAAAGCATTGTGTAAGCTATTTTCTAAAATGAACAATTCTGTAGCTTGCGAATTAATATCTGCGTAATATATTTTATAGTTATTGCGTCCTTTTAATTTCACGCGATATAATGCAGCTTCAGCATTTTTAATCAAGGTTTCTGCATCTTCTCCGTGTTGGGGATACAAAGCAATGCCAATACTCAGGCTAATATTTAAGTGGTGATTATCTATTTTAAATCCTTGTTTAAAAACCGTGAATATGCGTTCTCGAATGAGATCAACTTCATTCATTTCACTAATTTCTGGTAGCAGAATAATGAATTCATCACCTCCCCAACGAGCAATTGTATCACCTGGACGCAGACATTGCTTCAGGCGTTGGGCAACCATTTGTAATAATTTATCACCAATGTTATGACCTAAACTTTCATTAATTTTTTTAAAGCGGTCTAAGTCTAAAAAACATACTGCCGACCTATGATGATGACTAACTTTTGTCAGACTTTCAATCAGTAAATTATTAAATAATACTCGGTTGGGTAAATTAGTCAAAAGGTCATATAAAGATTGATATTGAATGGTCTTTAATGCTAATTTTTCAGCAGTGATATCACTAAAAATCCAAATTACACCAATTTTTTTTTCACTAATTTGTTGCTGGTAATAAACATTAAATACTCTTCCATCTTTAAACAAGATGGTTTGATTAATTTCATGGAATTGAATCTCTGGATTTTGATTTAATTTTCTAAAAATTGACAAATAATATCGAGGATTTTCCAGTTGTTTGATAGCGATTCTTAAAAACTGTTTGTACTTACCTGATTTAATTAAAAACTCAGGTATACTCCACATATCCAAAAATTTTTGATTAAATACGGCAATTTTATCTAGGCTATCTACTAATAAAATAGCATCTGTAGTAGATTCTAAGGTTAATTTTTGCAAAAATAGAAATTTATCTAATTCGGTTTGTATGCGTTGTCGTTCAGATGTTTCTGTTTCTAATTTTGTTGCTAAGGAGTATTCTGAGTTGGTTATGTCTATATTTAAATCCTGATATTTTGTAGCTTGTTTATTACTCAATTTTGGCACTAAAAAACAGAGGGTTGATAATGCAATTAATTGAATTACTAGGCAGGTGATTACCCCTATTATTAAAATTATCATCTTAGTTTTGCTCTAGTAGATTGCCACTATTTTATTATTTTTATTTTTTTTTAAGATTTCATAACGAATTAATACACCTTATTTATACCCTATTTCAGCATCACTAACATCATGTCCGTGTGAATATCATAGGCCAGTTGAGCTATCAGTTGCTCTCCTAACCGCCTTACAGACTAATATATGAGTGTTAATAAGATGCAATTAAATTGATAATAATATCTGTGAACCTTGTTGAGTTTTGTTAACTTCAATTCGGGCTTGGAAGGCTTCTTTCAGGTGGGGGATATGAGTTACCGTGAGAATACAGGCAAAATCCGCTGCGATCGCATTGATCGCGGCAATAAGGCGATCGCACCCTTCGTTATCTTGAGTACCAAAACCTTCATCGACAATTAATAGTTGTAATGCTGCACCTGCACGCTGCGCTAATAATTTCGCCAAAGCTAACCGAATCGCAAAATTAATTCTAAACGCTTCTCCCCCAGAATAGGTTTCATAAGCTCGCGTTCCCCTGGCATCAGCAATTAAAATATCTAAAGTATCAATCAACTTGGCATTTTTTCGAGTAGATTTGCCACTTCTTCCTGCTTTTTGGGTAACAAATTGCACGTGCAATTGATTGGCACTCAACCGCGAAAGTAGTTGATTTGTCTCAGCTTCCAATTGTGGTAACACATTTTCAATCATCAAAGCTTGGATACCATTTTTACCAAAAGCTTGCGCTAATTCTTGATAAACACGCTGTTGCTGCTGACAGTATTTTAATTGTTCCTGTTCTTGGTTGTACTGAGTTTGCAGTGTTTCTAATTGGTGTAATCTTTGTTCAATACGCCCCAAATTAGCGATTTTTTCATCAAGTTCTCGTCTGCGAATAGCTATTTGCTGTTCTAAACTATTAATTTGCTCCGTTGGGTTAGCTGTCGCTTTTAATTGCTCGACAATACTGTCAATTTGAGTTGCAAATTTTTGTTGATCTACCAATCGGCTATTATAAGAAGTTGCCAAATCTTCTAATCTTGTTTGTAGTTGGGGATATTGTTGTTGAGCAGACAATAATTGTTGATAGCGCAATTGCCAAGATTGAGACTCACGTACAGCTTGACGCAATTTATTATGTTGTTCAGAACTATAATTAAGCTCTTTAATTTCTTGAGTTAAAGCTTCTATTTGTTTAGCTGTATCTGAATCAGTTTGTTCTAACTGAATTGTGGTTTTTAATTCCTCAATACTAGCTTGTAATTCTGGTTTCCTCGCTGCTAATTGTGCCTGTTTTTTTGCAGCATCTTTAATTTGTGCTTGTTTAATTTCTGCCCATCGCCAACGCTCTACTTCACTTCTAGCTAAAGCATGGTCTTGTTCATTATAGTTTAATTTTTGCAGATATTGATCTAATTGCTGAAGTTCTGCTTGTTTATCAGGAGCATAATCACCTTGTAAAGAACGTTCTAAATGTTCTCGTTCCAGTGCAATTTTTCGTAACTGTTCTTGAACATCTGTAGTTGCTTGCAATTGTGCTGCCAATTGTCCCCGTTGTTCGCGCAAAGCATCATAACCAGCTAATTGCTGAGAAATTTCGCGGTATTCTTGCCTAAGTACCTGAATTTCTCGGTCAGAAACCGCCATTTGTTCCCGCACTACCCAAAATTGTCCTTGGGTATCTTCATACTCAAGTTGGGTTTTTTGTATCACTCGACTCCAATGATGTTCATCTAGGGGACGTTCACACAGAGGACACAAAGCATTAGGATTTTGGAGCATTTGTAATTTTTGCTCTAGTTCTCCTAGTAATTTCTCGTAGTCTCGTTGGTGAGCTTGTAACCGTTCAATAAAGTGTCGGCGTTCCTGTCCCTTTTCCTGTACCCGCTGTAAATAAACTCGCTTTTTCTCTAATTCTTCAATTTGCATACCCACATCCAGCACTGCTTGTTGCAGTTGGGGTTGACGACGATGCTGGGTTTGGAGTTGGTTTTCTGTGGCTTGCAGTTGTTCCAATCGTGCCACTAAACTAGCATGAGTGCGATCTAATTGACTTTGTAAACTTAACCGTTGCTGTAATAAAGGATTCACTTGCATTTGCAACTGATCCAAATAATTGAGATGCTCACGAGCAGCAGATAATTGAGTTAAAGCTGTTTCTACGTCCGCAGACTTGGTGAGTGTTTGTTGAATTTCTCGCTCTTGTTGTTCTAATGCTTCTAATTGAGCTTCTGCTTGTTGTAGTTGGCGTTCAATGGCTTGAATTTGTTTTGTAAGCTGCTGTTGTTGTTGTTGTCTGAAACTGGTAGCGCGAGTATGTTGTTCAAATTTAACAGCAAAAGCTTCTTCTTGGGATTGCAGACTTTGATATTGAGCGTATCCAGCTTTTATTGCTGCTTCTTGATTTAAAATAACTTGTAAATCTGCTAATTGGGATTTAACAGCTAACTGTTCTTGATGCAAGCGATCGCAATCTTGGCTAAGATTTTGATATTGTTGCCGGACAAAACTCAATTGTTGTTCCCAATTTTGGCGTTGATGTTGGACAACTTGCAAACTTTGTAGTTGAATATTATCCAAAGCTTGCTGTTGTTGGAGGTTATTCAATTGAGATTCTAACTCAACTTTTTGAGCTTTTGTTGTTTCCCGTTGTTGCAGTTGAACTTTGATATTATCTAAAGAACGTTCTAACTCCTCCAACCGGAATTTGTACTGTTTAGAATTTTCCTTAGCTCGTGCTTCTAATTGATCATATTGATTGAGTTTTAACAACTCTGCTAAAATTTCCTTGCGTTCTGTAGGACGCTTGAGCATAAATTCATCTGCTCGACCTTGACGCAAGTAAGCAGAATTAATAAAAGTTTCGTAATCGAGTTTAATATGTTGTATGATCACATCCTGGGTTGCTCGCATCCCTTTACCAGTCAGGGGACGAAAACCAGCCGGAGTTTCAATTTGAAATTCTAGGACACTAGTTGCACCGCGCAAGCGAGTACGAATGACGCGATAAGTTTGTTGGTGATTGTGGAAAGTAAAATCAACTCTAACTTCTTTTGCACCAGAATATATCACATCATCTTCAACAGTAGCGCGGCTTTCACCCCAAATAGCCCAAGTGATAGCTTCCAGAAGAGAAGATTTTCCCGCACCATTAGAACCACAAATACAAGCCGTATGCAAACCGCCAAAATCTAAAGTTGCATCACGGTAACTAAGGAAGTTTTTAAGGATCAGTTGAACTGGGATCATTGAGGCTATAGTGCCATATCTACAATTTTTATAATAAGCAGTACAGATGCACTTTTTGTTAGTTTAGCTGTCTGAATATCAGGTTTCTAGTCTTGAAGACATGAATTTTACAAAAATTTACATTCTTCTGGTAAATGAATGACATCTTTTTTGCCTCACGCAGAAATACTCCAGGCGCAAAGGAAAAAAGAGGTAGTTTTTTATGCCTTTTTCTTTTGGTATGGTTCAGTAAATGGTGTGGGGATGAAAATGTTATTCTGGGTGAGTAAGGATTAGCAGTGAGAATCAGAGTAAAAATTGTCAATCGGAGGAGAAGCAGTAACAATGATTCAAACTCTACAGAAAGAAGTCACTTTTGACGAATTTATTGCCTGGTATCCAGAAAATACAGAACACCGTTATGAGTTGCATGATGGAGTAATTGTCGAGATGCCGAAACCAAAAGGTAAACATTCTAAATTAGCAGGATTTATCATAGCTGAACTAAATTTTATCCTGAGACAATACAAATTACCCTTTTTTATTCCTAGAGAGTGTATCATCAAATCTGTAGACGGTAAATCTGGATATGAACCAGATGTGATAGTTTTAGATGAAGCTGCCCTTGTGAACGAACCTAGATGGGAAGCTGAATCAGTCATCACTCAAGGAAATTCAGTGAAGTTAATTATTGAAGTTGTCAGCACAAATTGGCGTGATGATTATTTTAGGAAATTGGGAGATTATGAAGAGTTAGGTATTCCTGAATATTGGATTTTTGATTATTTAGCTTTGGGTGGGAGAAATTTTATTGGTAGTCCTAAACAACCGACTATTTCTGTTTATGAATTGGTAGATGGAGAATATCAAGTTGCTCAATTCCGGGGAAATGAAAATTTAAAATCGCCCATATTTCCAGAGTTGAATTTGACTGTTGAGCAGATTTTTCAGCTTTGATAATTATAGTTATGTTTACTCGTTCCCATACTCTGTATGGCAATGAATTTTAAAAGGCTCTGCCTTAAATGACAGCCGAGGCAGAACCTCTGTGATAGCATTCCCAGTCTGAGACTGGGAACGAGATTGTTACAGATATCTATGCTTTAATTTTTGTTCTGATTATCAGTTTCTTCTGATTTATCTTTTAACGATTTAATAATCAAAAATAGAACCGCATCAGCAGATTTTTCTAGTACCCAAGTTAATAAAGCAGTTAATAAAATGATTGAAATAGTATCCATAAAACTTTACCGATGCCCAAATTATTGACTACATCTCTACATTGACAGGTGAGTGATTGAAATCAAGTTGCAGCAGTGCTTGAGTTTTGAGTGACTTGTGTATGAGATTGCATTGATTTCTCTTTGACAGGTTAAAATCAGTAAAATTGCTGCGCTGAAAGTTTGATTATGACTGGTCGTTCCCTATCCTGTTCTGCTGAAGGTATCCAAAAAGCAAACAAGGCTTTAATCCGCTTTTCCTTGACTCAAAAGGCATTAGCTGAAGAGTTGGGAGTATCTCGTCAACCAGTTGGTAAATTCTTTACAGGTAAACCAGTTGACCGCAATCTCTTTGTACAAATTTGCGAAAGGTTAGAACTGGAATGGGAAGAAGTCGTTACTCAAGTCAATGAACCAGAGACAGAAGCGAGTCAAGAAAACACCATTGATATAGATATCCTCGTCCAAGAAGTACGAGAAAAAATAAAACCCCTGATTCAAGAACGTTGCGGTACAATGCGGGTGCTAGATATGACACAGCCTATAGGGTTGAATGACATCTACACCAACGTCAACATTCTGGAAACCATTACTGGAAGACAACGACTAAAAATTGAGGAATTATTCCAGCAATGTACACAAGAAGATTTTTACCGCTTTGGAATGGGAAGAATTACTAAAGAAAGAGTACCTGGACTGGATGCTGTAAAGAAATATTCCAAATTGATGATTTTGGGAAAACCCGGTGCTGGTAAAACTACATTTTTGAAATATTTAGCAATTCAATGTCTTGAAGGTGTATTTCATTCTCATCTTGTGCCGATTTTTGTCACTCTCAAAAACTTTGCCGAAGCCGATAATAAACCCAGCTTATTAGAATTTATATGTGCAGAAGGGTCAATTAGATATTTCAGTTCTCAGGATGCAGAAAAATTATTAACTCAAGGGAGAATGTTGATTCTTCTTGATGGTTTAGATGAAGTAAAAGAAGAAGATAGCGACCGTATCTTAAAAGAGATAAGTGATTTTTCTAGCAATTTTCAACAAAATCAATTTGTGATGACTTGCCGCATTGCTGCTAAGGAATACACCTTTGAGAAATTCACAGAAGTAGAAGTTGCTGATTTTGATGAAGAACAAATTGCTACATTTGCAAATAACTGGTTTAAAAATAAGCCTGTCAAACCAGAGAATTTTATTAAACACATTAAAGATAATCAACCTATTCAAGAACTGGCCACAAGTCCCTTATTGCTCATCTTACTATGTTTAGCATTTGAAGAATCAGGAGATTTTCCTGCAAATCGTTCTGAGTTATACAAAGAAGGACTAGATGCACTGCTAAAAAAATGGGATGCCAAACGGGGTATTCAACGTGACCAGATTTACAAAAAGCTATCTGTGCAGCGCAAGGAAGATTTACTCAGTAAAATTGCCTTGACTACCTTTGAGCAGAGTGAATATTTCTTCAAACAGAAAGCAGCAGAAAAATACATCATTGAATATATTAGAAATTTACCAGATGCCAGTAATGACCTGGAAGCATTGCAACTGGATAGTGAAAAAATTCTCAAGTCAATTGAAGCTCAACATGGATTATTAGTAGAAAGAGCGAAAGGTATTTACTCTTTTTCCCATTTGACTTTTCATGAATATTTTACAGCTAGGGAATTTGTAGTTGTTAAACAATCATCAGATAAAGCTTTGCAAATTTTGGTTAGTCATTTTACTGAAACACGCTGGCGAGAAGTTTGTTTATTAGCGGTGGGGATGTCACCTAATGCGGATAGATTATTGCTATTAATCAAGGATAAAATTGATAGATTAGTAAGTGAAGATGAGAAGTTACAGCAGTTTTTGCAATGTGTAAAAGATAAATCTTTTTTCGTTCAGGTTTTTTATAAACCAGCAGCAGTTAGAGCTTTATATTTTGCCCTCGACCTCGACCTCTCCCTCAACCTCTCCCTCTCCCTCGACCCAGAACTCAGAAATTGTCTAGAAAAATTGAAAGAACAAATACCAGACAGAAACAAAGATCAAAAAGCTTATATAAATTGGTGGCGAACTAATGGTAAAAATTGGGCTGAAGAATTAAGAAAAATCATGATTAAATATCGCAATATTGGTCATGATTGGCAGTTTAGCACAGAACAAAAACAATTACTGGAAGAATATTATAATGCCAATAAATTTCTACTAGAATGCTTAAATAGTGATTGTTATGTTAGTCGTGATGTGCGCCAGTATATAGAGGATACTTTACTATTACCCATTGCAGAAATAAAACCCTATAACAGTAATATCGTATCCGGTTAAAGATTTACAGCGTAGAGAATATCTGAAAACTTTTCCTGTGGTATTAAACACTTGTAGATCCCCCTAAATCCCCCTTAAAAAAGGGGGACTTTGAATGGTAATATTATTCTGATGAAGTAGTTATAACGTTGTCAACCCTGTAAATATCCACATAGTCAAAAACATAATGCTTACCCAAGATAAAAAACAAATCGACTGGAAACCCATTATCAAAAAATTTATCGCTGTACTCGGTGAAAAAGGCGTAGTTAAACGCAAAGAAGAACTCCTTACCTACGAATGCGACGGTTTAACCAGCTATCGTCAAACTCCTCCAGTTGCAGTTTTACCCAGAAGCACAGAACAAGTCGCGGAAGTTGTAAAAATATGTAATCAATTTTCTGTTCCCTTCATTGCACGAGGTTCTGGTACAGGTTTATCTGGTGGCGCTTTACCAACGGAAAATTCAGTGTTAATTGTCACTTCTTTAATGCGACAAATCCTCAGCATTGATTTAGAAAATCATCTTGCAGTTGTGCAACCAGGGGTAATTAATAGTTGGGTGACACAAGCTGTCAGCGGTGCTGGTTTTTACTTTGCACCAGACCCTTCCAGTCAAATTATTTGTTCTATTGGTGGGAATATTGCCGAAAATTCCGGGGGAGTACATTGTTTAAAATACGGTGTGACTACCAATCATGTTTTGGGTTTAAAACTCGTACTTCCTGATGCTTCTATTGTAGATGTGGGAGGAAAAATTCCCGAAATGCCAGGTTATGATTTACCTGGTGTATTTGTTGGTTCAGAAGGAACTTTGGGAATTGCTACAGAAATAACTTTGAAAATTCTCAAAAGTGCTGAATCAATTTGTGTACTTTTGGCAGATTTTAATAGTGTTGAAGCTGCTGCTGCCAGTGTTTCTGATATTATCAGTGCAGGCATTATTCCTGGTGGCATGGAAATGATGGATAATATTAGTATTAACGCTGTGGAAGATGTTGTAGCTACTAATTGTTATCCCCGTGATGCAGCGGCAATTTTGTTAGTAGAAATTGATGGTTTAGATGTAGAAGTTGCCGTTAATAAACAGCGGGTAGCAGAAATTTGCCAAAAAAATGGAGCGCGGAATATTACTTCTGCTTCCGATCCAGAAACTCGATTAAAATTATGGAAAGGTAGAAAAGCTGCTTTTGCTGCTGCTGGCCATGTTAGTCCTGATTATTATGTGCAGGATGGCGTAATTCCCCGGACTCAATTACCTTATGTATTGAATGAAATCGAGGCTATCAGCCAAAAGTATGGTTATCGAATTGCCAATGTCTTTCATGCAGGGGACGGCAATCTTCATCCTTTAATTTTATTTGATAATTCTATTCCTGGAGAATTGGAAAAAGTAGAAGCAGCAGGGGGAGAAATTCTCAAGCTATGTGTGAAAGTCGGTGGTAGCATTTCCGGTGAACATGGTATTGGTGCTGATAAAAAATGCTATATGCCAGAAATGTTTAGCGAAGCTGATTTAGAAACTATGCAATGGGTAAAACAAGTTTTCAATCCTCAAGGTTTGGCTAATCCTGGTAAAATATTTCCGACACCGCGCACTTGTGGAGAAGCTGCTAAAGCCTCAACTCAGCAATTTGCAGGTGTGGAAAGATTTTGATTTGACGCTCAATTATCGGCACATTATTTTGTGCCTTTTTGATTTCTTATCGAAAAGTCCGCATATCATTACATAATCCTGACATATATAATTCAATTTTGTAGTTATATATAGTAGGAAAAAGTAAGTTCTGTAGCCAAATGAAGAGGGTGTTCCGTCGTTGTTTTTTATTCTGCCTGTGTTTAGGATTTGTTTTCAGCTTCACAGCATTTCCGATTTCTTCTACTTCTGTTTCTTATCAAAAAACTAGTTCTTTAACTACAGAAATTCGCGGTGTTTGGCTGACTAATGTTGCCAGTGGTGTGCTTTTTGTTCCTTGGGGAATCAACCGTGCTATTAATCAATTAGCATCACTAAATTTTAATACTATTTATCCAGTTGTCTGGAACAGAGGTTACACTTTTTATAAAAGTGCTGTTGCCAAAAGTGTTATCGGTGAAGACACTCAACCTTTGCTCAATTTTATGCACGGTGGAAAAGATGTTTTAGCTAAGTTGGTCAAGTTGTCAAAAACCAAAGATATCAGTATTATTCCTTGGTTTGAATATGGGTTCATGACTCCACCTAATTCTGCCTTGGCAAATTTACACCCAGAATGGTTGACAATTGGACAACAAGGTGTAGATTCTGTGAATGAAATTCTCCCCGAAGAAGTTGATGATAATGGTGTTTTTAAACGTCAACTTTGGCTAAATCCTCTCCATCCCCAGGTTCAGGAATTTATTCAAAATTTAATTTTAGAAGTTGTTAAAAATTATGATATTGATGGCATTCAAGTTGATGATCATTTTGGTATGCCAGTACAATTTGGATATGATACATATACTATTAAACTTTATCAAAAAGAACATTTAGGTCAAAATCCACCCAGTGATCCTTTTGAAACAGAATGGATGCGGTGGAGGGCAGATAAAATCACTGATTTTATGACCAGAATCAATCAATCTATTAAAGCAATTAAACCTCATGTCAAAATATCTCTTTCTCCCAATTCTCAATATTTTGCCTATAAGTATTATTTGCAAGATTGGGAAACATGGGTAAATAAAGGTTTAATAGATGAGTTGATTTTGCAAGTTTATCGAGATGATAAGGAGTCTTTTCTTGCCGAAATCAAAAAACCTGCTGTACAATTAGCTATGACTAAGATTCCTGTCAGTATTGGTATCTCGACGGGTACTACTATAAGTCCTGTGAATATTAGCAAGATTAAAGAAAAGGTGCAATTTGTGCGGGATGGAATTCACTCTAGCACAGGCGATCTCAATTTTGCAGGTTTTTCTTTTTTCTACTGGGAAAGTTTATGGGGTTACATTGCCCCTGAATCTCCCCAAAAGCGCCGTCAGGCATTTTTAGAAATGTTTTCTACCAAAGCAGTTAAACCTTTACAATTAAAAAAAATGTGATGCAATTAACGTTATTCAAACCTAAATTTAGTATTTTTACTTTTACATTAATGTGGAGTTTTGCTACTTTAATTAGTTTTTTATTAAGTTTATGTTTGATTGAAATTGGTGAAGAACCTGATGTGGGAATACTAGCAGCTGCTGTGGGTGGATTGGCGATCGCACTCCCCCAAAGTTATATACTCAGACAAACCATCTTTCCATTAGGTTGGATATTATCAACCGTCTTAGGTTGGGTACTAATTACAGTCATTGGTGTAGGTGCTGTCGGTTGGTATGTACTATCAACAGAGTTGTTACATTTGAGAATCTTATTTGCAATTATTTCTGGGGCTGTTGGTGGCTTGATGATTGGAATCGCACAATGGTGGTTAGCAATACCTTCATCAGTTAACTGGGGATGGTGTTGGATGTTCTTGAGTGCGGCCAGTTGGGCTGTGGCTTTACCCGTTGGTTCGGTTACAGGTATGTTTTTGCGCCGCTTTACAGGATTATTTTTAGGGGAAGTCGTCGGTTTAGTCATTGCTTGGCTAATTGTAGGAATCCTCACGGGAATCACAGCCTACAAATTGTTTCGGAAATGACAGCTAAATATTATCGAAAATATTAAGAATTCTAACAATTGTGAAAATTTTTCTAAATTATCATTCAGTATATGCCAGAATCTTAAAACATTATTGACAGCAACCTCAGTATACTTACAAAAGTGAGATGTATTTTCGCCTCTAATCAGCATGATTGCCTATGTCTACACCCCCTAGCTGGCTGACATTTCTGATTAGAAGTAGAGAAAAATATTAATATCAATGAATAAAATTTGAAAAACACTTTAGCTTTAGGCGCTAAGGAACTTTTGTCACCAGAATTAATACCCAGAGAGTTGGATAACAGCGCCTAGAAGAGTCAGCAATCTAAAATAGGGACTCTCATGAAAATCAATCCAGTTGAATCACTTCCCAATTTGACAAACACAGCACCCCGGCAGATATTGTTGGGTACAGAACTAGATGAAAAAAGCAGTAGTGAGCAATTTCTACTGAGTAGGTATGATTCTGTGCAGACAATGGAAATAGAAAGGGAGAGATTGTTACAAGCTATTGCTAACAGGATTCGTAAATTTGAAGATTTAGAAATAATTTTACAGCAAACAGTTAAAGAAATTCGCCATTTTCTGGAGTGCGATCGCATCCTGATTTACCGATTTGAACATGATAACTCTGCGGTAATTATAGCAGAATCAACCATTATAGCTGGCGATTCTCTACTAGGGAAAAAAATCCCAGATCCCTGTTTTGAAATCCAGCATCCAGAATGCTATGAATGTGTTTGTATTCATGAGATTGAAGATATTTATGCCGCTGGTTTACATCCTTGTCAAAGAGATTTTTTAGCCTCTATGCAGGTGCAAGCTAATCTAGTTGTGCCAATTTTATTACAACATAATAATTCATGGGGACTGTTGATTGCTCAACATTGCCAAGAAAAACGCAAATGGCAACAACAAGAAATTGATTTATGCAAACAAATAGCTTTACAAATTTGTATTGCTGTCCAGCAAGCAGAACTACAACAACAAGTAAAATATTTACAAGAACAGCTAGAATTACAAAAACAACAGCACACAAATCAGTTAAATCAGACACAGAAATTTCAGGAACTGCTCAGAAGGCTGACTGAAGAAATACGCGATAGCTTGGATGCTAATCAAGTTCTACAAACTGCTGTGAAAGAATTAGCTGAATTATTGCCACTGGAAGGATGTTACATTGAACTTTATAACCAATGTCAAACCTCAGCTACAGTTACTTACGAGTATAGCTATAGTTCTCCTCATTATCATGGATTAACTAGAAAAGTTTTAGACTTTCCCAAAATTTATCAGTCATTATTACAAAAACAAATTTTGCAATCTTTAGAAATTCAGCCTGGGTGGAATACACAAGTAAAAATTGTCTCTCAACTTGCTTGTCCAATTTTTGACGGACAGGGGACATTAGGCAATATTTGGTTAATTAAATCCACAGAAGAAAAATTTGACCAATTGGAGATATCCTTAGTCCAGGAAGTAGCTAACGAATGTGCGATCGCAATTCGGCAATCTCAACTCCAAGAAAAAACCAAAGCACAAGTAAAAGAACTAGAAAAAAGGGAACGCCACAAAAATCAATTCTTAAAAACCCTTTCCCAAGAACTTCGCACACCTATTACTAGTATAAGTCTCGCTGCTCAAACTTTAGAAAGTTTGCTCACTCCCAGCATTATTGAGAACATAGAAATAGTACCTCAACTCTTACAAATTTTAAATAACGAATGTGGACGTGAAAGCAAATTAATTAACGATTTGCTCACCCTTACTTATCTAAAAAGCGAACCCGAACCACCAACATTAATAACTATTGATCTAGAAACTTGGTTAACTCCCATTGTTGAATCTTTTCGGGATGTTGCTCATTGCCAGAAACAAAACTTAAACTTAATTATTGATGCCAAACTTCCACCTTTAGAAACTGACATTACTGATTTGGAGCGCATTATTACCGCATTACTCAACCATGCTTGTAAATATACTCCTACAGGGGAATCAATCACTATCTCTGCTAATTTGAATGCAGACACATTAGAGTTAAAAGTTTGCCATACTGGTGTAGAGATTCCTAACCATGAAATAGTGCAGGTTTTTCAGCCATTTTATCGCTTTACCAACCATGCTCCCTGGAAATCTAGTGATTCCGGACTAGAACTGGCTTTGGTGAAAGCAATGGTGAACCGTTTAAACGGTTCAATTAATATTAAAAGTGGCGATCGGCAAATCACTTTCACCATCAAATTCCTCCTTGAACCAGTTTTTTAACTGCAACACTAGCGCCACTGTTGAAAGTCTGCTATCATAGCTTCATGTGTGGGTGACTAGCTCAACGGCAGAGCATCGGACTCTTAATCCGCTGGTTCTGAGTTCGAATCTCAGGTCACCCACTAGCTTTCAGCCTTCGTCAAAAATCGTCTTGACTAAATCTTGCCTAAATTCTCCATTTATCCCCCCTCAAAACCTTTGATTTTTGGGCAAAAGTTGTAAAAATTTCTTGACTAAATTTCATAAAAATCCCTAATGACAAAAGTGATTGCATCCTCTATAACAAATAATGGCAAGTGAAAAAGAAATAAAACGTTCTAAAGGAAAGTTTGACCCGGTCAAAGAGTTAAGGTACTGGCTACCAGCAGCTTCGGAGGAACACTGCAAAAAGATAGGGGCAAAGCGCGGACTGCGATTGATTGAAACAATCGACACTGAAGCAGATGTTTTACCAATAATTTGTATTTTTGAGGGATACCCGGATGAGTGAGGCTACGCTTTTAATATCAATTACTGAACTAATCCCCATGCTGAGTGCGATCGCTAATCGTGATTGGAAAAGATTCAAGGAAGTAGAAAAACAATTCGTTGCTAAACATGGAGTGGAAGCATGGGAAGAATTTTTCGCTTTCCGTCTCAAACCAGCTTTAGATAAAGAGTCTGACCGCTGGCTATTGATTCAGTGGTGTAGCGGGGGTATTAAATCAGTCAAAACTGTGGCTTAAATGTTGGGCAAAGATAAAAACAGAACTTTTACCAAGTTTCATAACTATCAATCAGGGAGAGTAGAAATACTCTCCCTTTGCTGTTAGTGCGGTCGCTCTTTATCTGTGCCAAAATATTAGAACTTCTAATTATTAGACTCTGAACATAAAATGGCAGAACCGCTTTTAACGGACGTTTTTGGTGACGCTGCTTCCCAAACAACTTCTAATTTGTCTGTAAACAAGGCTGACTTTACAACGTTGACCCCATCTGCAACCAACACGGCTGAATCAATGGCTGTAGCCATCTTGCTTCGATGGGAACAGTCCCTTACACCTGAAGCACAGAATTCAAACCCTGATCAGAGTCTCCGTGTCGAGAGAGGAACTGAAGCAGTGGTATCTGTTTTTAACGCCGACAACACCGTCTCTCAATTTAAAGAATTTCCATTTACGATCACGCTGAGGCAACCATACGTTGCACCAACCATTGACCCAAATCAGTTCTAATATTCCCTAGCCCCCATCGTTCGGATGGGGAAAATAAATGATTGAAACATTCTCTTCTCACCATACATTTTCCCTCAGCCTTGATTACACAAGTGTTGGCGGCATAAAAACCTTGAATATACCTTCTGCCTTGGGCTACACAAGCAATGATGTAGTAACTCTGAGTGAGGCATTAGCAATTAACAGCATCAAGGCTATGTGCTGGATTGAATCTTTAGATGAAGTTCAACTCCCGGATATACAGATAACGGATAGCAGGCAGCAGCAAGCTATTAAAATAATGGAGACACAATGGAGTTCGCCGAGGAAGCAGCTAGATTTGTTTTTGATAAAAAATAACAGTAACAGTCTTATTTCTTCGACTGCCGTCATTAACAGTTCTGGATTTCAATACACGCAGTTTGATTTATTGGAATCCCTAGACCCAGATAATAAATATTTTATCCTTGGGAATGACACGGATTTAGCCGTTCAGATACAAGATGCTGGTTACGGCTTGTTGACTGGAGATGACAAAATAAACATTATTGTAACAGTTGAAAAAAAAACAACAGTTTTATATAAGACATCAGCAATAGTAATCCCTCCCACAAATCAAAATCAAGCACCAACTAATATAACCCTTTCTAATAATAGTATTGACGAAAACGTACCACCGGGAACTAATATAGGAAGCCTAAGTAATACTGGTGGGACTGGCGCTACCACTTATGTTTATAGCTTTGTTGATGGGATTGGAGGCGAAGATAATTCACAATTTACTATTTCAGGGAATAATTTGATGATTAATTCATCTCCTGATTATGAATTAAAATCCAGCTACAACATCAAAGTTAAAGTAACCGACAACAATAATTTATCGTTTACAAAAGCATTTACTATTTTGGTGACAGATATTCAAGAACAAGTTACTCCTAGCTATATTAACCTTTATGCCAACAACGAGAATATTCTTAACACTCCTACGGCTTCAGTAGATGCAAGTTTAACCATTAACGGTGTTACGGCATCTAATAATTTATTAGTATTTGACAGTAGTTCAAGTATTGTTTTATTGAACAACGCTACTTATGACTTAAACCAGAATTTTGAATTTACCTGGTTCATGAATGTGACTGACTTTTATGAAAATCATTACATTTTTGACACCAGGGGAGCATCGGGTATTGGCTCTCCGGTAATTTATCTCGATTCGGATGGATTAATAAATCTTTATTCCGGTGGTTTCACGTTACAGGTGCAACCAACGGCAATAAATAATGTTGAATGTAGCTTTAAAAGAATTGATGGTGTTGCAACTTTAAAAATTGGATCAGATGAAATTAGTGGAAACACAGGAATTGCTATGGCTACCGCTCAAATCACAATAGGGCAATCTTATCTTGGTAGCGGTGGTTTTGTGGGAGAAATCAACAATTTCAAACTATATATATGGTAAAGCCCTCTAGACCAACTTTTGAGACATCTTCAAAAGCAAGAAATATAACAAATAAATTATTAAATCCTGTACCTGTCCAGCCGGATTTAATACCATTGGGCAATAATTTTTATGCGACTCCACCGACACCGCAAGAGCCGAATTATGATGACCCTTTTAGTGATTCACCGATTGGGATTGATATTGAATTTGTTAATGATGGCTGTAATATCGGTATTCAGCTAACAGGTTCTTTGGCATTCTTTAAACTTCCGTCCTTCCAGCTTATCTGGAGAAATCCAGCCTGCACACCCAGGAAAGACCCATTTAAAATGCCAGATGTACATACCATGCCATCAACAACTGATATTTACTTCAGGCTGAAATATCAGCCTTATTATGCATCTTGTTGGGAGGAGTATCTTGGAGATGATAAATATTTTGAAGATAAAGGTTCTTTGAATATACAGATACTATCTATTACTGGGTCAGTGGATAGTATCTATATTGATAATCTTGGGATAACCTATCTCTGGTCCGGAGAGGTAATCTACAAAGCTAAACGTACAGTACATCAGCAACTGTTTGGTGACCCTCCGACAATTTGGTATCGCAATAGAGATGAAACTTTTAGCGGAATTTACAAGGCTTATTACGCATCCGGTTGGAATCGAAATCTTGCCAATAATTTTAGTGAAGTATTGGATGGAGATGATGATGCTGGGCTACGTTATCTGGCCAATAATTTCATATTTACTTACAGTATTAGTGGCGCACGGAAAATATCTGTTGTAGACTATGACAAGAAATATATTCCTTTACCTTATTCCTCTTCAAATACTTATTTTTCTTCAAAAAGGGCATACGGAGAAACCTATATTGATGTTAGTGACGGGACTTTAGATTTATCCGACATCCCCGACAATAATTATGATGTTGAATATAAGTGCGATGTACCTTTACCTTTAGCTCCACCACCACGCCCTATGAAAGATTGCTGTTACGAAACCAAGCAAATAATGTATGCCAATCAATCGGATTTATTGGCAAGAATTCAAAATCTAGAAATAAAAAATTCTCAGTTAGAAATTAAAAATTCTCAGTTAGAGCAGGATAAATTGGCTATAGAAAATTACATTAATCAATTAGACCAAGCGGGCAAGGAAATTCTCAGCTCAATTACAAGATTAAACATAGTGTTTGATATAGTTGGAATTTTTATTAATAACTTATTCAAGCTATTGTTTAGAAGGTAAACGTATGAGTGTTCCTGGTAGACCTTCATTTGGTGATATCCCCAACAGATTCAATCAAGGGATAGACAATTTACAGAGGCGGTTTGGGTGGCAGCCTGAATATGACAAAGGCAACCCCAATGCCATGATCCAAAGGCAGATTGATGAAATAAAAAAGCAAATTATAGATATCAACAAAAAAATTGAAGCACAAAATAGAAGGATACAAATAGTAGAATTCAAGATGGATTCAACCCAGCAGGAAGTTAACATTTTAAAAATGGATGTTGGCAAGATATGGAATGACTTAAAGGCAAAAGCAATAGCTATCGCTCAAATAAAAATAGAACTTGCAACACTAAAAGCAATAGTAGGTAGTTTCATCAAAGGATTGCCAGCTTTAGTCCAAAGCATTATTTGGAGCATAATTTTAAGTGCTGCTTTTAATACTTTACTTGATGGAGTTATTGGACGCTTTATTTCAAAAACAGGACAAGATGCTTGGAATATGGCGCTTAAAGCTCTAGGATTGGCACGGAAAGCAGCCGATGATGCACGTGCAGCAGCCACTATCGCAGTAAAAGCAGAAGGTAAAGCTGATAAAGCGTTAGGAGACATTGAGTGGGTTACACAGACCGCTCTATCAGCTATGAAGCGGCTGGAGAATTTAATTAATAGTGAAATTAAATTTTTAACCGATTCAACTCGTGATGCTTTATTAAGGTTGCAGGGAAGGATAGAAGGTTTAGAAAAAATCATTCCTGGACTGAAATCTAGTATTAACACTTTGCAAGGCAAGTTAAACGAACTTGCAACATCGTTAAAAACTCAGTTTAAGGAGTTGACAACAACAGTCGAGAAATTAAAAACTGATGTTTTCAAGGAACTAGGAAAGTTAAAACCATTAGTCAATAAAATCCCAGAAATGCTGGGTAAAATTGCAGAATTCGCTATTCAAGTAGGTGCAATTTGGTTAGCAATCAACGCGATTAAGGCAATAATAGGTAGACTCAAACCTGGAGGAAATGTGGTAACAAACAATTATTACACGACCAATAATTACACACAGCCAGACCTGGCATTACTCAAGAAAATTGATGCTACTACTACTACTAATTTAGGAGTTAGCAATGCTACTTATGGTCTAAATCAAACCATGAATGCCAAGCTGGGCGACCAAATATTTGGTAAAGGTGGTAAAGCCATCGGCATTGGTGGAAAGCTCGTCTCCGGGTTCAACTGGCTTCTCGTAGACCGGGCTATGAACCTATTAACATTAGGAGTCACAATCCATAATGCCGCAATGCTTTCTCAGTCGGTTGTGACTACGCTCACTCAGGCTATGCAGAACGTGGTTGACCTGATAGGAGTAAAGGATGATCAAGACAACCCGGTAGAGCTATCGACACTTATCAATAACTCTATCACTGGTGCTATTCAGTTCGTCGTAGGCAAGGAAAATTACGACTACTGGATAAAACAGTGGAATTATTACAACAGAATTTATCAAGCAACTGCAAATCTATTCAGTAGCTTATTGTCGATGGGAGACACCATCGTAAATGCACTAAATACTATTAGTGGTCAAAATGCCAAGGTGGCTAATGCTCTCAGATTGTGGGGAGTAGTAGGAGAAAAAGCCTATGGATGGTTCAATCCCAGTCCGAATTTCAACAATCCAATGCTAACTAAATTGCAAAGTTTGCAGGACACAGCCAGCACTGTTGAGCAGGTTTCCCAAGAGCCTTTAAACGTAAAGAGTGCAAAAGAACAACTAGAATCTGAATCGGCTACTCTAGCTGATACCCTGGCTCAAAAGCCAAATGGCAGGCAGGGTAAAGAAATTCCAGAAGCTGAAAAAGAGAAAGAAGAGTTTGACGCTGGTAAAGATGCGTCCAAAGGAAAAGACGTTGACCCGGTAGATAAATTGGAGGCAGATTAACAATGGGACTACCTCAGAATTATAAAAAATGGCAACATTTGATGGATATGATCAAGCGTGACCAGAACAAATTGTTGCAAAAATATTTCAAGGATCTAGGACCGAATTGGGAGCCGGAAATAACTACTAATCGAGGTGCGATTCGTACTGCTTGCACCATCCAAGATGACGATTCCGCAGTCATAGTTATTATTCGTTTATTTTATTTTTATATAGTTTTAGGATACGCATTTCGGGGACTTGCCCCAGTATTTGGGATTCCGTCCAGGCAGTTCCAAGAAAGTTACGAATTGCATCCCCAAATATTTTTATATTTTTCACAGGACCGGGCATCAGTGCCAGATGGGTTACGTCCGGTGGAAGCTACCATCAGTTTTCGGGTCAAAGCTTATACGAAAGAAAACATGACCCCGGATAAGGCTACCCCTTTTGCTAATCGTATTTTTAGCGAATTCGTTGACAGCAACAAGGGAATTGTTTTCACGAAGGGCAAAGAAATTACTACTTATGTTGATGTCGAGCATGGGCTGAAATGCTTACAAATCTTTGCGATGAATCAGGCGGAAGGCGTGGACGTTATCAAAAAGATCCTTGCAGTTCTGCTGCTGCCCTACGATGAAAAAGCTGTCGGTTTGTCCGACAAGCCCAAAAAAGCCTCAATAACCAAGCCCATCGGGACTGAGATGGTTTATGGGAAAGCAGTCCCCAAGAAACGATGGAGGCCAATTGCTAAGGTGCGGTTCCGGTACGCCTATATGGTGCTTGACAATCGAGAATATCCAATAATGCTGGTGGACACTACGGGGCGATACTGGGACGCTATCAAGAAAACATCATAGAAGGTTGAATCTAGTTTCAAAAGCGGGAACATCTATAAGGTTTCGTCAGGTAAGAAACATATAATCCAGTGTCATGATTGAACCAATCGAGGGATTTCAAATATGGCAGCAACAACGAAAAAAAGAACACCATATCGCCTCAACATTGGGGCAACAGGAGTAGTCTATATCAAGGCGGTAAAGAACGCAGTTAAAGATATTGCTACTGAACTTGGATACACCGAAGATACAGATGGTGTGCCACCGGATGGTAAGGTTTTGGCAGGAGAAGGTCGAGAAGAAGCCCTGAAAGCAGGATGCTTTCCTTTGTCCCTTTACTACAAAAAAGGTCAAAATACACAGCGTGCCGTGGTTCTGGTTAGCCCTGAAAAGGCGGACACAGCAGCGAAAGAGCTATTAGGTAAAAAGTACAATGGATACGCCATTTCAAAAGTAAGACCTGTTGCACGCAGAAAAATCGTAATCGGCTAATTTCAACTTTTGATATTTAAGGAATCGAAATAATGTACATCGTCGTTGCGTTAGATGACACTGGAACCATCTCCGGGTATTGGGACGGAACTATTTTTCAGTCCGAGATTGACAACTCAGACACCTACGATACTATTACCGATGCCAGATTTGCTCAAGGTTCGATCCAAACTCAAGATACTAGTTTTGATGTTCAGTACCGTGAAGCTACTGTCAACATTGCTTTAGTTCCATAATTTCTTATGTGGAAGCTGGTCTACCAACGCGCTTTTTTTAATTTGCTGGTAGACCCCAAGCCGAAAATTATAATTACTCACTCTTTTACCAACAGAAGAATAGCCGTAGGGTTGGAGATAAAAGGCGAAGACTGGGAACATTTAGGGTTTCTTATCCCTCACATGAATACACCTGCGGGGAGGTTTGACGGACGCTGGTATAGGTTGTGGCAGGGGACAAAAATGTTCACTCTCCCAAAGGAAGAACTAAAAGGCTGTTTGTTGGAAGTCAAGCCAAGAAATTATATTGATTCTCTTTCGGTTAAGGTCTACCAATCTTTTCTACAAGATGAATTTTCTATATAGCGGACTAAATGTCTATCACTCAATCTCAGCTTGAATTTTTTTTACAAATAGCAGCGGTTCTGACTATCTTTTATCGAGCCGCTAAATTTGAAGCACAAATCCACGCACTGATAAAAGGCTTGGAACATGAGTTAACCCTTCACAAGAACCAGCACGAACTACTCGATTACCAGTTAGCTGAAATAAAGAGTAAATTAGATGACCACCATGAATTATTAAAAAATAACAACTGCCTGAAGCGGTCAACTGATTAAACTATCAAACAATGACAACTGACCATCTACAACTCCATCTGGATTAGTAGGTGGTTTTACCTTTCATCAAATGGGTAAGCTGCATCAATAGCCTTTTTCAGTTTGGCCCGAGCGCAATTTTCAGGCAGTTGTGCGATCGCTCTTTGGATAGCCGCACGGGCGGCTAATCTCCAGGGACTAGTCATGGGGCATCACCTCAAACTCTCCGACAGAGGCATGGTATCTCATTCCATCTGGAGCATCAAGGAGGAAAAAGTGTCTGTGGGATGCCCGGTTAGGCACGCGGAAAATCTTGCAATCGTTCACCCATTCCCCGTCTTTTTGAATGCGGAATAGTTGTTTACTCGCTCGTTTCTGCCATTGGCGCTGTGCGGCTTCTTCCAGTGCTGCTAATTTTTTAGATTTTTGAGCCAATTTTTCAACGGACTTTCTATCAGTGATGCACTTGACTACTTCTACTGCTCGTCCCCAATCACACTCAAAAAGCAGGTGAAATTGTGATTGTCCTGTAGCTTCAATCTTTGCAAATGGGGTGGCTACAATCATGCAGTCGCCATACAGCGTCTCGGAATGGAACTTATACGGCTCTACTGGAAAATTCCGATAGTAGTCATCTGCTGGTGGAGGGGCAAATTTATCAACAGGTGCTGTTTCCTGTGGGTGTACTGGTTCTGCGCTAGATTCCGAATTAATTGTTGATTCTTGATCAACAACAGAAGATGATGAATTTTTTGCGCTGGTTTCTGGGGTTGGTTCACCACTACCGCTAGAAGTATTGTCCTGCAAGGTGTTGAGGTTCACCACTGGTTCACCACTTTGTTCACCACTACGTAGACCACTTTTTTCTTCGCTGTCCGATTTTTGACGCAAAGTCATATCAAAACTCGGAATATGGTCATCAAAACCATCTACCCGTAACCTGACACCCTTCAAATATGACCCTTTGTTTGAATCAATTTTTTCAACGTGCCAGCCCCAAATAGTTGAAAGCATTTCTCTGAAGTTGGGTGAGAAGTGGTTAGCACCTAATGGGTTATTCCCCGCCTTCTGGCAGAAGTTAGCGTAACTACCGTAAAAAGTTGTAGCTTCTCTCCCATCACCGCATTCATTCTTGTTATTCCCCATGAATGTTGTAGCTAGTGGGTCAAATACGACATGATAATTAGCCCAATGAGCTATGGGGTCAGTCCTCATTCTGGCTTCCCAAGAATCAAGTAAATTATCGTGTCCTTTACCTGTTAAAACTGCTGTTACTTCCTCGTCAGGAATAGTTAATAGGTAAGCGGTGAATGCTGATAATTCAGGTGCAAATAATGGTTCTAAGTGTTTAACAACAGGTACTGCATTGTTAAATAAAACCAATAATTCACGACGGCGAACCGCGTTAAGAGTTTGACCAGAGAAGGCGTAAATATTCCCTGCCATTAATGTCATTCCCGTATAGGGAAAATCATCTTTTGCATCTTTACCTTTTCTCTCAAACCTCAACAAATCTTCCCCGGTGAGACTTAAAAACTTACCAATGTCATCGTAATAAGGTATCTGTTCAGGAAATACTACTAATCGTTTACGGTATGCTCTAGCCTGTTCAAAGTTGTTAGTATTCCAGGTTTTTAAATCGGTAGATACTATGTTACTTTTTCCAATCAAGGAAGTTAGTAATCTGATAAAAGTTCCTTTCCCAGAACCAGGTCTACCAAGTATATACAAGAATTTTTGTAGGTCGTGCCTACCTTTTAAAACTGCGTTGCAGTAGCAAAGTAATATTCTCTTGGCTTGTTTATCTCCACAGGTTGCATCGTCAAGAAATTGGCGAATATTATCCCATCCCCCATCATGTTTGTAGGTGCGTGGTAATTGCCAAGTTAGTTTGTAATGGGGTGAATGTGGCTGTAGTAACCCTGTGGCTATTTCTAACACTCCATCTTCAAAGGGTAAATATTGTGTGGCTTCTGGTTCTTCCCATTTTAGAGTGAAAAGCTCACTTCTCAGTAGTTTAACAACACCACTGAGAAATGAACTACTGAAGCATTCAAACCCTTCTGACAGTACGGCTCTATAAATCAATGCTTCTATTGTTTCATCACTAATTTCAACCCAAACACCGATTGTTTCTAAGCTGTAGTACATCCATGCTTTCTTCTCACAATTGAAGGCTAAAACATTTTGAAATTTTTTAGCCATCATCAAGGCTATTTCTGATTGTATTGGTGTTTTGCGTTTCTCTGATCCAGTATCTTCATAACCACCTGTTGTTTTTTGTTTGGATGCACGCATCAAGGCGTTGGCGTAGGCTAAATCAAATGCACCTGACCCCTGATTCACAATCAAATCATCAACGCCTTTTCCCTGTTCAGGATTCCAGGAAATGTCATCAATACAAACTACAGATTGTTCACTGAGGATAGCTTCCAATCGTTTTTTGGAGGCGTTAACTTTTCGTTTGGTGGAGAGTTTGGAATCTCGGTCAAGGGCAAATAACCAGGTTGAGCCGTCCTTGTTGAATCTAGCCAAATCAGGGATGGGGATTTCTTTACCTCCGCAGGAACAGCCATACATGGACAAACCAGCGTACCCATTAGATAGAAGACTCAAACCCTTTTTGCCTCCCTCGGTGGGAATGCGGGGGATTTTAGCTGTCTCCAGCCATTCCCAGAAGCTTCCCTCCAGGGGAATTTCCACACCGTAGCGTTGAGCTATTTTCTGTCTGATGGTTTTGGGGACAGGTGGCAAGTAAACCCTGTCCCCATTGCCTGTGGGTGCTAGGTAGCTGTAGGGTTTATCTTTTGAATGATCTGGTATTGATACAATAGCTTGCCAGTCAGAACCATCTTCATTTTTCAGGAAGGCCGCAAATAGTGGACGTTTTTTCTTCCAGGAACGTTTGTAAGCTGACCAGTTAAGCCGAGTGTGGATAGGGGTTTCAATGTCTCCCCCAAGGGTAAATTCCTGTTCTGAGACGAACTCAATGCATTCAGCGAATAATTCAGGAGCTATACCGCTGCCGTTGATAAAATTGTCTTTAACAAATGATTTAAATTCTTGTATTGATTGGAAATAATTATCTGTTTTTTCTTCCTGGACACCCTGTACTTGTTGCGTTTCGGGTTTTTCAAGTGTTATAATATCTGAAGAATTAATGTTTTCAATTCCGGGAAAAGTAGTAATTTTCTCGGTTTTTTCTTTCCTTGCCATAATTATACTCTCTTACTTGGGTAAACAACCTTGGTTTTGTCTCGGTGGTGAACCGGTGGTGAACCTAGTGGCGAACGAAGTGGTGAACGATTTTTTCCGCGAAACCCTTGCAGGATGGTTGCTTTGGGAATAGTGGTGAACGGAGTCTGAATACTAGTGCAAAAAATTTATTTTTTTCTTCTTTGATCAGAATGGAATATCATCCGGGTCGGGTTCCTGATCAGGGGGCTGGTCGCTGAGATGAACCTCTGGTACAGGTTTCTCCTTTAAAAGTTGTCGGGTGTCAGCCGTTCCGACCCCTCTGACTTTTTTGATTCACCGCCTTTTCTCAAATACTTGATGCACTGGTCTGCTTGGAGGCATCGGGCATGGTGAGGACTACGCTTGGTCAGCATCCTTAGATAAAGTTCGACTTCGTCCCGGCAATCAATTCCGTATACATCGTCCAGAACATTTAGGATGCCGTAGGCGATTACTGTCACTTCATGGTGGGTGAGTTTTTCGCCGTCTTTGTTGCGGGCTATTCGCTCAAGTTGTTCGATTACTGTCAGTTTGTTGATCATTGGTAATTAGTCACTTGTCACTTGTCATCCACCAAGTTGATGGGATAGCAGGGGGAGTGTGAGCGATCGCAAAGCAGCACTCACGGTAGACGCTATCCAAAAATTGCAGAAAGACGCGATCGCCCCAAAGAATCACCTGTGGCTTTTCAGTAAAGGGTAGGATTTCGACTTTCTCCACAAATTGTCCCTGTGAAGTTTGAAGTGTAATTTTCATGGGTAATAGGGAACGGGGAATAGGGAATGGGGAACTCTAGATAAGGCGGGCTAGTTGCAGCTAACCCGCTTTGTTGTTAGAGGAAAAATGAAAGATGGAAGAATTTAACCTGAAGCACGATGATGTCGTGTATTTCAAGGAAGGAATAGGACCCAATAGCACTCAAGCATACCTAGCTGATACTCTGTTGAGGATTATGGAGAGGTGGCTGCAAAATGACTCAAGGAACAATCGGTTCATTATTCCATTTTTGACGGAAGGGCTAGAGTGTCAGGTGTTGCGCCCTGGTAGTACATGGAATAACGGAACTCTCAGGTTTCGGTTTGAATTTATCCCCGACGAACCAGAACCAGAACCAGAACCAGAATCAGAAGAACTAGAAGCCACGATAGAATCAACACCTGCTCTCCCCGCAGCATCTCCGCTGGATGACCTCCGAGCAGAACTAAATATCAAGTAATTACATAACCCCTCCTTTTTTGATGCCCGCCTGTCACCAGGTGGGTTTTCTTGTGCCAGTCTCTCATCTGTCCAACGGTAGATAGGCTCTATATCCGAAGTAAGGAATAATCTATATCCCCGTTAAAACCTACAGTTATCAACGTTTTGAGGGTATGAGAGTCTAGGAATGAGCAGTCTTTTCGGACTGCTCAACTTTATCCACTCTAGCAAAATTGTATTCATTTGTGAAACATCTCTAAAGACTATTCACAAATGAATACCTATGAGATATTATGAAACAAGAAAACCAAGAAAGCAATAGAGGTAGTCCATTGAAAGACCTCAGAGAAGCCGCTGGTCTTAGCCAAGAGCAGTTGGCTAGACAGCTAGACGTTTCTCTAAGCACCGTCCGTCGATGGGAGAAAGGGAAAGTTGAACCATCCTTGACCCGTGAAAAATGGGTTAAATTTTGTTCTCTTTTAAAAGTCTCTTTTGAATCTTTGCCATTGATGCTATCCAAGCATTAGGAGCAAAACCGGGGCGATCGCACCCCGGTAAACAATCAAATAAATAAGAAGCGCGAACCGGGGAGAGGTGGTAGCCTCCCAGCCACTGAGGTAAATATCAACGAACTACCAGCAGCGAATTATGAAAGTGATTGTTGAATTACGAATTACGAATTAAGGAGGAAAATGACCGCCAAAAAACTAATTGAAATACTTTCAAAACTTCCACCTGACACTGAAATTCAGTTCGATGGGAGTGATGAGGAAATTGAGGACTTACTTAATCAAGCAATACAAGCGATGCAAGAAGCTCCTGAACTAAAGACAAATGTTAAGCAATCCTGGCAATTGTTGCCGCTCAAAGACTCGTTGTAGAGGCAACTGACAACTGACAACTAGTAACTAATTAAGGAGGAAAATTGCTTAAAACTAAAACATTCAAAACCTGTGCCGATTTTTGCAAAGCAATTCGGCTACTTGTTGAGAAAAAGAGACATCCCCAGGTTCTATACTATGCCGTCAAACTAGGCTATGTAGTGTTTGATAGAGAAGATTCTTGGTCTGTAACTTATCGGCTTAAAGACGGCATTAATCCCACACAAGCTGATGTCTTAAAAGTAGCTGAAGCAATTAATTCACTTTAATTAAGCAACAAATTCAAGGAGGTAATTTTGACCGTAAAAGAATTGATTTCACAATTAGAAGAAATGCCGTTAGAAGCAGAAGTTTTTGTTCTCTCTGGCGGAGAAGATTTGTTACTTGAAACTGTGGTTTATCTTGATGAAAACGAAATTCGCTTGGTAGGTGAGGAATAAATATGACAACAAGAGGATATGATCCAGCATTCCCAAGTCTTGACAGTGAAGGAAGCACTTTAGACGATGGTCTAAGTAAGCGAGAATACTTTGCTGTAACCATCATGCAAGGACTTCTAGCAGGAGGAAAACACCTGCTTGCATCTACTCCCGGTGAAGCCGTTCGATTGGCTGATTTATTGATTAACAGATTAAACGCAAATGAAAAAACAAATTCAGAAGAACCGACGCAGGATAAAGAGGGGACTGAAGCCTAAAAGATTTTTGATTCCCATAGGATATACCCAGCAAATCTCTCGCAGAATCGCATACTAATCAAAAACGATGAAAGACTTCCTGGACGACCTTTACGAAGCCTCAATAGACGCATTAGCAGCGGTGTCATGGCTTGTAGATAAACGACCAATTGCCTGTGCTTTATCCTTTTGCGCCGCAGTTATCTTACTGCTAACATTCATTTTCTTCTAACATCAACTCAACCCATTAGTTGATTAATCTGCAATCGGTGATTGTATCTATGCAGTCACCACAAATCAACATATCCATTTATCGCAGACATGAGGTATACCAATGCTTGAGACTGGAATTTTGAAAGAATGTACACCTTATCACCACATCTTTTTGGATGGAAAAGTACCCTTAGTTTCTGTCTTCCCATGCCGTCCATCGGAAAACAAACCCTTGTCATTCATGGTTAATTCTGGCTTTTTAACTGCTTTGCAAAAAGAATTATTAGCTAGATTATTACAGCAAGCCAACCCAGATAAAACCCATGATGATTGTTTAAAAGCTGTCCGCAATGGAATTGCAATTGATGTTAAATGGTTCGCCGGAGTATTCCGGTCAGAACAGAAGCCACAGCCAAAAGAACAGAATCTTTGGGAATTAGCAGGACAAATTGATGCTTGGCTATCATCAACCACAATTACCGGATTAGTTGCACTCTTGAATATTTCCTACAGAGAGCAAACTAACCTTAGTCATCAAGTCAAAGAATGGGGATTTGATGATATTTCTCAGCACGTCATCGAGATGGTTGACGATTTATCTGGTGAAGAATATTTAGAACTCGCTTACTACCTTTCTGCAACACTGATTGAACATCTAGTAATAGAAAGAGAGGCTGCATGAAACCACTAGGTTATTATGTGGCACCGCCTAAAAACAGTCAGTTTGCACCATACATTGAAAGGCTGGAAGAACTTTATGGTTCATTCTTCCAGCGGCTGGATAAAGGTCAATTAATGAGCATCCTTAGTTTCTGTAGTTTAGCTCAAGAAACACCAGATAACAAAGCCAACGCTGACCAAATTGGATTAATTCTGCAAGCTTACTTATGGGACAAGAAAATAGAAATTTTAAAACATTTCTATTCCCTTCCCAAGAATATTCTCTTTAAGTTGATTCCATTTCTTCATCAAGTTATAGAGGCTAGACAATGACCAATAGACCCACACCAGACCCATCATGGGATTACGCCCTTGTTTGGCACGAACTTTGTGAACTGGAAACAAAGTTAAAGGAAACCCTGGAAGTTTTGCAGAAGCAGGAAAAATCCTCACATCAATCAAATGCCTTTTTATTGGTTCGCCTTGGCATTTTAGATGGCAAGTTGGAGAAGATTTTTGATTTAGTGAATCCACAGTAAACATTATCCACCCCTGACATCAGGGGTATTTCTATCATGAATGGTGATGAATTAAATAGCTTGATTTGTGAGGTTAGATCTTCAATTTACAAACTGGAATGTGCAGCAATCTTCTTGAGAAACGAATCACTCAGGAGTCTTGTTGTTTCTGACACTCAACGCCAGCTAGAAAAAATTCAACAGATTGTTGACTACCTAAGACCTAATCTTGCATCACTTCAGGAGGAAATAATTAGGAGGAAAAATATTGTTGCCAGTTTAGAAAATAGACTCTCATCAGTTGAGGAGGAAGAATAATGAAGCCAATTAGTTCAAAAATGTAGAAACTCAGATAGGGGTAAATATCAACAATGGAAAAAGGAACATTTGACTATTCAAAAGAAGGCATAAATTATACTTTGTCATGGAAAAGACAACTAGACATCACTGGATTCTTTGTGAAGATGGTATTGTTTCAACGAATTAATTGTCTGACAGATATTCCTTTGTGGGTTCGAATTTGTGAAATGACCTATGCCCAATACGAGGAGTGGAAGAAACTTGATCCATCCGTCATTCCTCTTTCGTTTTTAAAAGAAAACGATATCGAGCTTTTTGAGGAAGATTATGACATCACCTGAATGGATTAGAGACCCACGTTTCTCAAACGCTTGGACAAAGAAGCGAATCACAATTATGAAACGGTTTTCTCATAATAAATTTCCAGAATGGAGAAAACTAGTCTGTACATTTAGACGACAGGGAATACCACCAAAAGAAGCACTTCATCGAGCCGCATTACATTACACAAAACACTTAATAGAGAAAGGGATAGTACCATCCACTATGAAGTGGAACGGAAAACCTCACCACTACGATGAAGACTGTAATTGTTGTGATTTAGCCGTTAAGGCTGGCATTTTACAACAGCCAGGGAAGCTTAGATATCTGGGGAATTTCTACGCTGGCAAAGAGAAAGTTTGTACAACTCTTTATGACGAGGCAGGTGAACCATATACCGATGATATTGAGTTTAACAATCGTTTGATGGCTTATAGATGTGAAGTTTGTGGTAATGAGTGGACAGATGGATATTAACCAAAGAATAAAGGAGGCGAACGGACGGCTGAGAGCTATTAATTGTGGCGTAAGTATTGAACGGGTGGGAGGAAGATTATATTTAAGAGCTATTCTTCCTCCCAAACCCAATTCTGGGAAATATATTCATCATCAGCAACGGATTAGTATTTCAGCAGCCAATAATGATGGAGTAAAAATAGCTGAAAAAGAAGCCAAAAATCTCAGCACAAGAATTGATGAAAGAACTTTTGATTGGGCTGATTATATAGAAATTGAGCAGCCCGCTCCTAAAACTATTGAAGAATGGGTTAACCGCTTCGAGGACTATTATTTTGCCCGACGCGCTAGAAATCACAAATCAGAAACTACCTGGCGTAAAGATTATGTAGAGGTTTTTAAAAAATTAGATTCTAGCAGTACCTTATCTCCTGAAGCTTTAAAAACTGCAATCCTAGAGACAGAGCCTGACACAAGAACTAGAAGAAGGTTTTGTTTAGCCATAAGTGCCTTGACCAAATTTGCAAAGCTAGAGTTTGACGCTAAACTTTACTCTGGGAATTACAGCCCCAAACGCAGACGACCCAGGGATTTACCAACAGATAAAGAAATTGCTGAATGGTTTTATAAAATCAAAAATCATAAATGGAGGTGGGTATACGGATTAATTGCCACTTATGGATTACGAAACCATGAAGCATTTTTTATAGATGTTGAATATCTCAGGAAACGAAACCAGATGCTAATCATTTTGGAGGGAAAAACAGGTTATAGAGAAGTATGGCCGCTGCACCCTGAATGGTTTGAAGAATTTGATTTAGCGTCAATAAAAATGCCTGGTATTAGAACTGATAGGAGTAATTCAGCAATAGGTAACACCGTCTCTCAGTTTTTTGGCAGAAATGCAAGGTTACCCTTTGGAATTTACGACCTCAGACATTGCTGGGCAATCCGTAGCCTGGCTTATGGGATAGACATTTCTCTAGCAGCACAACAGATGGGTCACTCGCTGCACGTTCACTCAACCTTGTATCATTCCTGGATTTCCCGCCGATACCATCAACAAGCTTTTGACTCGGCAATGAGCAGACGCGATCGTCCCAAGCCTCCCAAAATTCAAAAGGGATAATTAAGAATTCATAATTTTAAATTATTAAATCCAGTAAGGCGACTTGCTGGATTTTTGCTATGTAAATATTTAGTCACTGCGACTCTTAATCCGCTGGTTCTGAGTTCGAATCTCAGGTCACCCACTAGCTTTCAGCCTTCGTCAAAAATCGTCTTGACTAAATCTTGCCTAAATTCTCCATTTATCCCCCCTCAAAACCTTTGATTTTTGGGCAAAAGTTGTAAAAATTTCTTGACTAAATTTCATAAAAATCCCTAATGACAAAAGTGATTGCATCCTCTATAACAAATAATGGCAAGTGAAAATGCTTCACAATCAAAAACCGTTCCGGGAATTCCCAGAATGGAGAAATAAAAAGTTCTAAAGAAAAGTTTGACCGATGGTTATTGGTTCAGTGGTGCAGTGGGGGTATTAAATCGGTCAAGGTTGTGGCTTAATTGTCGGACAAATATAAAAAAACGAACTTTTACTAAATTTCATAAACATGGCCTATCAATCAGGGAGAGTGTTTTTACTCTCCCTTTTGTTGTTGATGCAATAACTTTCCTCAAGCACGTCAAATCACCAATTTAGGATAGAACCAGGAGGGGAGATCCCCTATTAATGCTTGTGGAGAAATGATCCTCTACTCAGACTTGGCAACAAGTTTAGGCAAGGTTGCTCATTGAAGCAAGAATCCCCGTCCCTCTATAGCGCGGGGAGCGTCAACCCTTTAAACCGTTCTTTTGCCCCTTCAAAAGCCTCTTGCATCACATTTTGAATTTTTTGAGGGTCTGGTTTTTTACCACCCATTAAATCACCAAAATAAACACAAGCTGCTTCACCCAAAGACCATGTATAAGCACCAGCCCAAGATGCAGCAATTACACTGCCAAAACCAGGCACAAATTTAATTAATTCCCGTGCGACGGCTTGAGCGATAAAACCACCTGCGATCGCACTGACAATACCACCAGCTTGAGATGGTGTCAATGTTTGACCATATAATTTACCCAAAAGTCCCACCATTGAAACTTGCAAAGCTGTTAAAACAGGCATAGTTGCAAAAGGTAAAGGTACTGCGGCTAAAGTAGCAGCCATGATAGAAAAAGGTAAAATGTACCTTCTGGCTGCATCACGATAAATATTACCTAACTTCTCACCAGCTTGTTTATCTAATAATTGATAAATAGCTTTTGACTCAGCTTCCGGTAATAGTTCAGCTAAATTATCTCGCAGTGCGTCTAAACCATAAAATACTGGATGATAACCATCTTCTTCTAAAGTAAAATCAATTAAAACTGCACTATTATATAAACCTGTAAAATTATTTTTTATTTCTGTAAATGCTCGGTTTATTTCCGCAAAATCCGGTGGATAATTGGGATGATCCTCTGTTTCTGGTGGATAAATTTCATGTAAACAAGTCACTGCTAACAAACAGGGAATATTTGGATACTGCTGACGTAGTTTTTGAGCTATTTTTCGCAAAGTATCAGTAGCAAAATCGTTAATTTTCACAGTGAGAATTAAAACTCTAGCCCCTGTAGTTTCTGTTTGTAAATCACTAATTAACTCTTGAATAATTGTTTCTGTATTTTGATTGACATCTCCCAAACCCACCGTATCTGTAAAAACCAACAACGGTAAATCATTAGAAGGATAAGCGTAACGTTGAGTATTTTGAGTATGAGGACGAAAACCCTGTCCGATAATTTCCGCAGAAACGCCTGTTAAACCCCGAACAATAGAACTTTTGCCAGTTTGGGGTTTTCCGATCAATAAAGCTTCTGTCGTCGGTAACTGAGTACGGATAGTTGCTAAAATCTCAGCCACTTGGGCATCATTGACACTAAACCATTGTCCTACATTTTGTTTTACTTGGTTGACAGGTAGGAGTTGGGTTAATTTAGCTGTAGTTTTGTTAACAACACCCGTGATGCGGTTTTTCCAAGAACCATTATCTGACTTGGGTTTTGGTTGATCAGGTGGTGTATTTAATGAATCTGTGTTGGTTTGTTCAGTCATTGGTGTAATTTCAACTGGACACCATTTCTAGTATAACTTGCCGTGTGAAGCATGTAAGCAGAAGTCATCAACCTTCATCAATTAGGAGATTCAGAAAATGTATGTATAGAACTTACGCAAAATATCTCTCAAACCCTCTTTTCTTTGTGTCCTTTGCGTTCTTTGCGGTTAGTTATTTCCGTGAGTTGTGCGTAAGTCCTATATCATTAACATCAAATGATTATAAAAAAAATCCTGTAAATCCTTAAATCCTGGATATCGTGATTCAGACAGATAAAATGCTGATCCCATAATTTGGTTAATCAGCAATATCTGATTATCAATCTTCCTGGGGGCAATCATCCCACAGAGTTGTAATTTCTCGTAAACTCTGATGTGTGCCATTACCTAAAATTAAATGATCCAACAAAGGGATATTTAAAAGTTGCGCCCCTGATAATAATTGCCGAGTTAATTCTATATCTGCTTCACTCGGTTCTAGATTACCAGAAGGATGATTATGGGCAACTATCATCCGTGTTGCACCATGTCGAATTACTTCCCGAAAAATATCACGGGGAGAAGCTAAAGTTTCGGTAGCAGTACCAATAGTAATTACTTTTGTCCCCAAAAACCGATTTTTCACATCTAACAATAAAACCGCAAAACGTTCTTGGCTTTGCCACATTAAGTCTTGACTGAGGGTAGCAGCCGCAGCTAAAGGACTATCAATAACAGCACCCTCCGCAGGCCGAGATAAAAACACTCGTTTACCTAATTCTATCGCTGCCAGAATTGATGTAGCTTTTGCAGAACCTACACCGTGTATTTCCATTAACTCTGCGGGGGTGACATCCCGTAAAGCCGCTAAAGGATCTCGTTGATCTTTACCTAGTTCTTGTAATATATGTTGCCCCAAACCGATTGCGGAGAGTTTACCAGGTCCTTGACCAGTCCCCAGCAGAATCGCAATTAATTCCGCAGTGGCTAATATTTTTGCTCCATGAGTCATTAATCTTTCACGGGGACGCTCATTTTCAGGTAAATCGGCTATTCTGAGGCAATAAGTCATATACAGACAAAGGGATTATGCACCATAGATGTAACTTTATCTATTTATCCCTTTTTGAAGCTGAAAATTATCTCTATGAGCAAAAATATTTAATTTTTAATCAATACTGCTTGCTGTTAAACTGATGATAAATGCTTAGTGCTATCTTGTGCGAATTAAATCCGCAAAACCATAGATGCTGATACCAAGTAAAAGTAAGGCTGTAAATTGAGTTATACGTCGGTGGGGTGAGGCTGGATGAGGGTGATCGGGAGCAGAAATTCCTTCGCGGACTAAAATGGAAATTGACGATCCCACAACAAAACTCAACCCTAGTATCAAGTAAGGTTTGTCTGGTAAGATTGTCGCTATTACCAGCATGGCGATCGCTAACGTCAACATCAATAATTCAATAAATCGCGGTGGATTATATTGACTAGCTAAAATCAGGGTATTGACCCAAAAATTCCACAATCTCATAATTTAGTTATTAGTCATTTGTCATGAGTAATGGGTGATGGGTAATGGGTGATGGGTAATTAATTATTTACTGTCACCTGTCACCTGTTCCCTGTCACCTGTTCCCTGTCACCTCAAAACTGTCACCTTAAAAACTAACGCGCCCCCGCTTTTATTCCTGTACCGTTTTTCTGTGCAGCATCTTCTGGAAGTTCCACACCAAAAACGCGAGCAAAAGCCTTTTCCACTTTGTAACCAGAATCAATTGATTCTAAAGGATCTTTCCGCAGACGGTGACGCAGACATAATGTAATTACGCGACGGATATCATCAACTGTGACTTCTGTCCGTCCTTCAAAGGCGGTTAAGGCTTTAGCAGCACGGTTGGTAACAATGTCACCCCGCAAACCGTCAACGTCTAATTCTGAACAAACTTCAGAAATTTTCACCCGCAAATCATAGTCAAGATTTACTTGGGGTAACAATTCCTGTGCATTGACAATTTGCTGCTGTAATGATTCTTGCTGGGATTTGTAAGTTTCCAGAAAATCTGGGGGATTTTGGTCAAATTCTGACCTTTGTTCTACAATTTGCACCCGCAACGCAGGTTCTTTCACCGTGTGAATTTCCGCGTGCATTCCAAAGCGGTCGAGGAGTTGGGGACGCAGTTCGCCTTCTTCTGGGTTGCCTGAACCTACCAGAACAAACCGCGCTGGGTGACGGATAGAAATCCCTTCCCGTTCTACGGTGTTCCAACCACTAGCAGCGGAGTCCAGGAGTACGTCTACCAAGTGGTCATCTAACAAGTTGACCTCATCCACATAGAGAATACCCCTGTTAGCTTTAGCCAGCAGTCCTGGTTCAAAAGCCTTCACACCTTCAGACAAAGCCTTTTCGATGTCGATAGTACCGCAAACCCGGTCTTCCGTTGCGCCCAATGGTAAATCTACCATCTGCACTTTTTTATGAGCTATGGGAACTTCTGCCCCTTGGGCTACTAGTTGACGGACTTCATCGCTCATCAAGTCCGGGTCGCTGGGGTCACTGCTGAAGGGGTCATTGGCAACCACAGGAATTTCTGGCAGCAGGTCTGCCAAAGCGCGGATAGTTGTGGATTTGCCGGTGCCGCGATCGCCCATAATCATTACACCACCAATTTTGGGGTCAATCACGTTTAACAGCAGCGCCAGTTTCATTTCTTCCTGGCCGACAATTGCAGTAAACGGAAAGACCACGCGACGCGCACTTGCCATAGATTGAGCGGTTGGAGTCACTAAATTACCTTAACAATATTTTTCTTATTACAACTTCCTATTTTGCCACATTTTGGGGCATCAGGTCGAGTGTAGGGTGTAGGGTGTGGGGTGTAGGGTTTAGGGTGTGGGGTAGGATAATGTATTGATCATCTATAGCAATTACCATTCAAGTGAGGTACAAGCTGTAATAATTAAACGCAGATGAACGCAGATAAACGCAGATAATTTTGTAATTCACCAGACCAGGAAACGCTATATTCCCTATTTCCTATTCCCTTAATCTTAAATTTCGACGTAAGTATATGAACAGATTTGATTTTGACACGGAAATAATTACTTCTCCACCTTACGAATGTTTTGTAGGAAATTGGGATGGAGTTTGTCGCACCTTTAGTCCTGAAGGGGAATTCCTAGAAGACACAAAGGTAAAAATTCAGGTTAATTGGATTTCTGCAAACCAATGGCATTTCTATGAACACATTAGCAATCTCTATCAAGTGGGGAAAGTTGCTTATGAATTTGATGTCAATGTCCAGGGTAAATATTGTTATGGTAGCAGTCCACAAATAGAGATTCAAGGAGTGCAGTTAACTTCTACAAACTACGTTTTCACTATGAAAAGTCAGGTTTCCCAATCAACAGTTTATAACAATCATTACTTTATTACTCCTGACCATCGTCGCATTATTACCCACAAGTTGAAAGATGGAGTAACTTATATTTTTCAAATTCAGGATTTTGTTAAGGTTGTGGTCTGATAGCGTAGCTTGGCGCAAGTCATATCAGACAATAAAAATCCTGAACATCCTGAATCAGAACCTGATTATCAATTACCAGCCTGAACATAGCGGAATGTGGAATCAAAATCCACCTCCTTACTCTCGCCCTCAGCCATATTTTTAAACAATACCGTAAACGCACCTGCACCTAACCCATTTTGGGGAAACATCCGATAACAAGGAATAGTAGTTAAATGTGATTGATATTTTGATAAATGACTAACCTCTACTGCTTGAAATTGAGGAAATCTTTCTAATAACCATTCACATACCTGCTCATTTTCTTCTGGTGAATAGGTACAAGTCATATACGCTAAATAACCTTGCGGTGCAACAACTTGCGCTGAGTTAGCAATAATTCGTTTTTGCCGATTGGCACTTTTATTAATTGCCGTATGATGAAAACATCCCGGCGCTTTTTCACCTTTAGCTAATAAAGATTGCCCCGTACAAGGTGCATCAACTATCACTAAATTACTAGTTTCGGCAAACATTTGAGCAAAAATACTAGAATCCCGATTTACCACCCGATTTGGTTGAATTTGACACCGTTTTAAATTAGAAATTAGCATTCCTAACCGTTTACCAATCACTTCATTACTAATCAGTAAATCTGGTTTTAATGCTTTCCACGCAAAGATACTTTTACCCCCTGGTGCAGCACACATATCAAACACTAAAGGCACTGGTTGATTAATTGTTAACAACACAGAAGCAGCAAATACAGAAGAAAAATCTAAACAATAAAAATATCCTTGTTGATGTAGGGGATGTTGACCTGGTTTTTCTCCTAGAGATAAACGGTCTACAAATTCCGGTTGCCAAATTGTTGGTATTTCTACTGCAAAAGGCGAAACTTCAGGCTGATCTTGACACCACAGAATACAAGGTGAAAAAGGTTTGGGATTAACTAAAGCTTCGATAAACTTTGCTTGTTCATCTGCATCATCAAATAAACGACGAGAAAGTTTAAGTAATAAATTAGAAGGTTTTTCCATATTTAAGAATTGGGTAATTTTCGCTAATTAGAACAGTATTGAAACTGTTACACCAGAACAATGCCATTCAGGTATTTGGCTGCATACTGAAAATATAATGACCAAAATGCTATCAGCTATCAGCTATCAGCTATAAAGTAAGAGAAAAAAGGTGTCCTTATTTCCAGCCGTTACATTTATTTCTGGTTTTTGCTGACTGCTGACTGCTGACTACTGACTGCTTTAATGAGATTGCGTTGTGAAAGCGCGTCCATCGAGGCTTCTGGCTTTTGGCTAGAAGCTAACCGTGTTTTGACACTTGTTGAACTAACTCATTGCACCGGAGAGGTCATGGTCTTAGATAATTATAATTTTCCCCGAAAACTGCGCCAAGAAGCCCAACTTTGGCGAGATGAAGGACTTATTAGTTCTTCACAATACGACCAAATTGCCAACCGTTATCAATTTAACAAAATAGAAGCGGCTGCAAAAGAAAGTTCCGGTTTCATAGCCATTGCTGTCGGTGGCTTACTGTTAATTTTAGGTGTCATTATCTTTGTAGCAGCTAATTGGCAAACATGGTCAAGAGAAGTCAAATTTATCTTGTTAATGAGTTTCTTTCTGTCTACTGCTATCACCGGGTTTTTGACCTGGAGAGAACCTACCCTTGCTAAGGGGGAAGGTAAAAAACCACAACGCAGCAAACGTTTACTAGGAGAAGCATTATTAATTCTCAGTGCTTTAATTTTAGGTGCAACTTTACTGTTGATGGCGCAAATATTCAATATTAGCGGTTCAGCTTCTGAGTTGTTTTTAGCTTGGGGTTTTGGTGTTTTAGTCATGGCTTATAGTCTATCTCTCAATTCTTTGGGAGTTTTGGCTATAGTTCTTATACAAATAGGTTATTGGCTAGGACTAAGAGAATTTTGGTCTTCTACTAGTGATTTTAATTGGGCGCGTTTAGCAGTACGACATATGCCCTTAATTTCCTGGTTGTTGTTTGTACCTTTAGCCTATATTTGTCGTTCACGGTTGATTTTTATTTTAGGCACAATTGCCTTTACTCTTTCTCTGCAATACAATCTCAGTCCTTTACCGTTACTGAATTTTTCTGATGTAATTCCTTGGGTAGCTTCTTTTGCGTTAGCACTACCACCGGCATTATTTTGGAGTTATGATGATTTACTTTTTCCCACGATTAATTATCGGTTATTTCAACCCATAGCCCGTAATTTGGCGTTAGTGTGTTTTGCTGTTGTCTTTTATTTATTGTCTTTCCGTTGGCAATGGCAATCTTTTAGCTATAGCTATGGTAATTCACCAACCAATTTCTCGAATGTATTTCAATCTTTGCCCATAATTGATTTAGGAATTCTCAGCGGTTTAGCCGTGTTGCAATGGTTATTTTTGTTTCGTCATCGCAATAATTCTACTCGGAGGGAAGTATTTTTTACCATCACTGTCATTAGCATTTTTCTGAGTTTCATAGTGATCATACCTTTTTGGCATCAAGCCATCGGGCGCATCACTGAACTGGGCATTTTTATTTTTAATGTCTTGTTGGTAACATTAGCTTGGGGACTGATTCAAGAAGGAATGAAGTTAAATAACAGACAATTCTTTTGGTGTGGTATGCTGTTATTTATCCTGCAAATTATCAGCCGAGTGTTAGAGTACGATACCGATTTATTATTTAGATCATTGGTGTTTGTATTGTGCGGTTCTGGTCTGATTTCTGCGGGACAGTGGTTTGAACGTCGCTTCCATGAACGTGCAGCAGTTAAGAAACAGTAAGAAAACTCTGCAACTCTAATTAACAGATATATTAAATCTCTGCGTAAAAAAATCCTATTATTCATTGGTCATTGGTCATTAGACAACTAATAACTATCAACTATCAACTATCAACTATCAACTATCAACTATGACAAATAACTCACCTGAACAAAAGAAAACCTTAACTCCAGAGAAAGAATTCTCCGAGAAACTGACTTTTCGTGATTACTTAATAGCTACTGAACAAAAAGCAAATCAACCATTACCAATTTGGCGGTTAATTGCTCCTCTCATGGCACAAGTTGGTCTAATTTTGGCAGTTCCAACTCAAGCAATGTATACGGAAGTGACTGGTAAAACTGTCGTTTTGCAAACTTTACCTGCATATTCTAATAATGTTTTACAGGGGTCTTCTTTGTCGCTGGATTATAATATCTCTCGCACCGAAACTTTGAGAAGATTACCTGGATGGAGAGATTGGGTCAGACAAAATTCTTTGCGAAATGGACAAATAAATCCAGGAAGTAGTTTATATTTGATTTTGCAAGAACAACAGTCTTTTAATCGTGATTTTGATCGTGGTATTCCTCCAGCTTGGAGACCAATGCGTGTAAGTAGTAATCTACCAATGTATTTACCCAATAATCAGGTAGCTTTAAAGGGTAATTATCAAGATGGGTTGATTAACTACGGGCTGGAAAACTATTACATTTCTGAAGAACAAAGACAGCAAATTAACAATAATCTGTCTCAAGCACAGCAAAATCGAGATGGACGTAGAACACCGATAGTTGTGAAGGTAAAAGTAGATCCTCAAGGTAATGCTGTACCGACGAGTATGTGGATCGGCGATCGCAATTATCGCTTTTAATAGTTATCAGGGAATAGGGAATAGGGAATAGGGAATAGGGAATAGGAGTATGGCTTACGCCACGCTTCGCTATCAGAAGAATAAGAAGAATAAGAAGAATTTATTTCTCCCCTGCTTCCCCTGCTTCCCCTGCTTCTTTTTACTGTCACCTGTTCACTGATTTAATCTTGATGACGTAAATTCCACGCTGCACCAAAAGCAGCACCAGCGCCGGCTAATAATCCTGTACTCATACCTTGAAAAGTTCTTTCTATTGGACTTTGGGTCAAACATTCGCTGGTAATTGTATCAGCACGCATACACATTTTACTTTCTGCCCAACCAGAAGTTCCCCCCAAAATGACACCAGATACACTACAGGAAACAACAAGGAGTAACAGGCGTTTAGTTTTTCTATCCATAGATGGATGTGTAAAGTAGAGGAGTGAATTATGTTTCCAACTACTTTACACTGTTTTTGTAATTTGTAATTGGTAATTGATAATCGGGAAAAATAAAATTAGTTACACATTACCCATTACATATTACTTGTTACCAGCCTCAAATATATACTTAGCCAAATTGTAAGTATTGAGTAGTCAGTAATCAGTAATCAGCTATTATCTGGAATTTATGAGCATTTTTAGCGAGGAATGAGGAATTGATTTTGGTATTGGTTTACTTTAACAATCCTTTAAACTTAGCCTGATAACCAGTTTTAGCTGACTGCTGACTGCTAATAGCTGAATGCTTACGTAAAATTGATTATATAATTACTTATTAGCTAAACTCGAAGGCATATATGGTTAGTACAGTCACTAAACCAAGCAATATTCCCCCAGAAACTACCCTAGCAGAACAGCGAGTAGTTTTTCATAACATTAGTTGGTCAGCTTACGAGCAAATTTTAGCAGCATTAGGTGAAAGTCGTTCATCTCGACTAATTTATGATCAAGGTACTTTAGAAATTACGATGCCTTTAGAAGAACATGAAGCTGCTACCAGATTGATAGAACTATTTATCCGCATTTTGGTAGAGGAAATTGGGTTAAAAATTAAAACAATGGGTTCAACTACTTTAAATCGTCCTGATTTAGAAAGAAGTGCTGAACCTGATAACTGCTATTACATCCAGAATCAATCTAAAGTTGCTGGTAAAAAGGTTGATTTAAATGAAGATCCACCACCGGATTTAATTGTAGAAGTTGATATTACCCATACTGACATCAATAAACTCGATTTATACGCCAGCATGGGTGTACCGGAATTTTGGCGTTACAATGGTCAAATTTTGAAAATTTATCAACTTCAAAATCATCAATATATGGAAGTAGAAAATAGTCCTACATTTACTTGGAATCTCAAAGAAAATCTTTATCAATTTTTGCAAGATTGTCAAATTGATGAAGTTCAATCTAGCAAATCTTTCCGTGCTTGGGTACAACAGAAAGTAACTGATAATTGACAATTGATAATTGTTAACTGATTTACAGTGGATTTCATCTAAGTGAGGTACTCTTGTGGCGGTCTTTCCAACCTGCACTACAAGAGTTTTATTATTCATGTTTGTACCTCATATATCTTGCAATCTACTGTATTAATCAATTTTTAAATTAAAAGGTAAACGGGCATAAATTCCTTGGGGGTCATTCATTTGCTGCAAAATAGAAAGTTCCTGTTGCAATTTACTAAATTCAGCTAAAAGCGGGTTGGCTGGTTTCACTTCTGCTTTTTCAATTCCTAATTTTCCTTGAGCTTCTTGTAGTTTTTTCCCAAATAAACGTTCTTCTAACGTTGTTACTCGTGGATATTCTTGCACTTCCCAATTATTACCTAATTTTGCTTCTTTGGCAGCATATTCAATAGCAACATTCAAACCACCAATTTCATCCACTAAACCGATTTGCTTGGCTGCTGCACCTGACCAAACTCGACCTTGGGCAATTTCGGCTACCTTTTGTTGTGGTAGTTTTCGACCTTGGGCAACTTTATTAATAAACATATTATAAATACGGTTCACACTGCGTTGATAAAGTGCTAATTCTTGAGGCGATTTGGGACGAGCAACTGTTTGATTATCTGCAAATTGGGATGTTTTGACAGTATCCCAGGTAATACCGTTATTATTAGCTAATTTTTGTCCGTTGAATAATACGCCAAATACACCGATAGAACCTGTAATTGTGTTAGGTTCAGCAAAAATGCGGTTGGAATCACTGGCGATCCAATAACCACCCGAAGCAGCTACATCACCCATTGAAACGATTACGGGTTTAACTTGTCGAGTTAATTTGATTTCTCGCTGCATAATTTCCGCACCAGTGGCGCTACCACCAGGGCTGTTAATTCTTAAAACTACTGATTTAATATCTTGATCTTGGCGAATTGTGCGGAAAATTTTAGCAAAGCGATCGCCTCCTATTTCTCCTTCATTCCCTTGACCATCAACTATTTCTCCTTCAGCATAAACAACGGCTATTTTATTTTCTGAATTGCGTTCTACACCCATTGATTTACCAGGAACTGTCGCATAATCAGTAATATGAATTTGCCGGAAGCTTTTATCGTCTTGATCACTCTTAGTTAGTTGTTTCAAATCAGCAACTACTTGATCTAAATAAGCTATTTGGTCTACTAAACCGTTAGCTTTAGCTGCATTAGCCTCTAAAAGAGCTTGATTATTGGCGATCGCTTGCAATTTTGCTGGTTGAATTTTCCGGCTTGCACCTACAGAATTGCGCCACTCTCCCCAAACATCATCTAATAATTTCTGGGTTTGCTGGCGATTTTCGGGACTGAGTTGATCCAGTATAAAAGGTTCTACTGCTCCTTTAAATTTCCCCACCCGCACCACCTGAACACCAATCCCATATTTCTGCAATGCTCCGGTTAAAAACATTGGTTGTGAACTCAAGCCGTTGATTTCCATCATTCCTACGGGATTGAGTACGATATTATTAGCTACCGAACTCAAATAATATTCCCGTTCACTCCAGTCTGTACTATAGGCGACAATCTTTTTACCAGATGCACGGAATTTATCTAAAGCTTGACGAATTTCTTTCAGAGAAGCGTAACCGAGGGTACCAGGTGAACTTGACTTGGTAGCATCTATGTATATTCCCACAATGCGCGGATCACGTTGTGCTTTTTCCAAGGTTTCGATCAGTTTGCGGAGTGTAATTTGCTCTTCATCTGTGCCTGTGAGGGTTTTTTGTAGCAACTGACTGGAATCTGGTTGACCGTCGGTGATTTTCATGGACAGATCAAAAACCAGCATAGATTTATCTTTGACCACTGGTCCAGGATCTTTAGAAGTAGCAGCTACTACAATCAGAAACAATAAGCCTAAAGTACCGATACCCGAAAAAATAGTCAGTCCTAGCAGGCTACCAATTAAACTAGCAAAAGTTTGTTTAAGAAAGTTATTCATTAGTCATTAGTCATTAGTTATTAGTCATTAGTCATTAGTTATAAAACCAACGGCTAACGAAAAAAGTCTATGTTACTTTATTGTATACGTTGCAAACTGTCCGATTGCTTTAACTGACACAAAGTTCTGTTACCAGTACAGAATAACACGGTGGTAATTTCGGCAATTAATACCTCTGTCAACTCTTGCAGTGCTGTTTCTGATACATCTGCGGCTCTGAGAAAGGGCATAGCTAAACCAGCGATATCTGCACCGAGAGCGATCGCTTTGGCTACATCTAAACCATGACGTAACCCTCCAGAAGCAATTAAAGGTATGTGCGGAAATTGAGCGCGAATACTGGTAATACATTCTGCTGTTGGTATCCCCCAATCTGCAAAAGTCTGCCCCAAACGACGCTGCAAAGAAGTTTCTGCTCTTTCGCTTTCCACTAATGCCCAAGATGTACCACCAGCACCTGCCACATCAATAGCTTGTATTCCCACAGATATGAGTTTTTCTGCCATCTTCGCAGAAATACCGTTACCTACTTCCTTGGCAATTACAGGCACTGGTAATTTACTGCATAAATTAGCTATTTTGTCAAACAATCCCCGGAAATTAGTGTCACCTCTAGGTTGAATAAATTCTTGTAAGGGGTTAATGTGTAAAATTAAAGCATCAGCTTCTAAAATATCAATAATTCTGAGACTTTCATCAACACCACATTGATAATTAAGTTGCACTGCACCCAAATTAGCAAATAGCAGCACATCAGGGGCATAGTTGCGAATAGCAAAAGTATCAGCCACTTGGGGTTTTTCCAAAGCCACACGCTGAGAACCTACACCCATCGCTAGTTTATATTGTTGTGCCACTTCTGCCAAACGACGGTTAATAATTCCTGCGCGTTCTGTTCCTCCAGTCATGGAAGAAATTAACAAAGGTGCATTGAGATGCTTTCCTAAAAAAGTTGTGCTGATATCAATATCATGGCGATCGCATTCCGGTAAGCAACAATGGGTAAAACGATAACGTTCTAGTCCAGTGGTGACTTGTTGACATTGGACATCTTCTTCTAAACAGATGCGGATGTGATCGGCTTTGCGATTTTGGGTTTGTGTCGAGGTGCTGGTAGGAGGGTTCACAGGTAATGACTCCAAGCTTTTATCTTCATTATAAGAAAAAAGGCTGAAAACCCTTGAGGCTTCGCCGTGAGCGTCAGCCGAACGGATAAGTTTTGGAGCGTGGCGTAAAAACTTATCCGTCCTTTAGGCAAGGGATGAAAGCCATTTGAGGCGTTTACGCCTCAGTGATTTTAACTATTTTCTTTGTTGAGCAATATAGTGTTTAACTGTTTCTGTACAAATATTGCCAGCAGTGTTTTCATTGCAAACATCACAGATGATCTGCTGGAGTCTTTCGGCTATTACTCCGGTGAGAACTTTTTTGCGACGTTTAGGTATAAAAACGAAGTGGTAGTTAAGCTTAGAATATTTTGCTGTCAAGTTTAACAGTGAAGTTGTTGCTGTTACTCCACATTACACATCACAAAAATGCAGTAATTGTGGTGCAATTGTGAAAAAATCTCTTTCTACTCGCACTCATAAATGTAGTTGTGGTTTGTACCTTGATAGAGATGTAAATGCAGCAGTAAATATTCTAAATCTTGCTAAAAATAGGCAGTTGAGCGAAGTCGAAACTAGGGGAGGGCATCCCCAAAGTAACGCTACAGGAGTTGAAGCCTCTACTCTACTTGGTGCAAACCTGGTTGAGCAAGTTTTGACGATGAATGTAGAATCCCCGTGTCTTTAGACCGGGGAGTGTCAATTATTACTTTCCTAAAAACCGACTAGCTAATTTAATAGCATCAGCAATATCAACATCTCCATCACCATCAGCATCGAGGAATTGATTCAATAATGGATTACCGCCAGATTGCAAGAAATTGAGAACTAAAGGTACTAAAGTCGGTAATAATTGTTGAATTAATGAAGCATCTAAACCTGTGCGTTGGGCTGCAATTTGAGCTACTTGTTGTTGGATAGCGGGGGAAAATAAGGCATTAACAGCTTGAGAGTCGGCAGAAGTTCCCGCAAATTGATTAACATAACCTTGTACTGCTTCTGTTCCTTCGTTGGCTTGTTTTTCTTGCAAAGATGAATGCACTTGTTTTCCTACTACTGACAAAACAGATTGCATAGTTGAAGTATCTGTACCAGTGCTATTACTTATCTGCTGGATAGTGTTGGCAATACTTACCAATTGGCCTAAACCACCTTGTTGATTAGAATTAGCAACTGAGCCTAGAATTTGATCAAAAAGTCCCATGAGGTTTTTTCTCCATTAATTTGGTAGAGTGATAGCTTTTTATTGTTGAGGTATGGTTTTTGGGAACTGTAAGTGCGATTGCGCGTAGATGCAGAGCGGCTTCTGAAAGTAGCGCAGTGCCGATAGCGTAGCGTGGCGTAAGCCATAGGCAATCGCACCTCAACTCCCACAAACATTACTACACCAAGGTAGCAAACCTATCTGTAGCATTAATCAAAGCGTCACGTATTCCCGGCTCACTCATCGAATGTCCAGCATCAGGAATGACAATAAATTCTGCTTCCGGCCAAGCTTGATGTAACTCCCAAGCAGAAACCATTGGACAAACCACATCATAGCGGCCTTGGACAATCACAGCAGGAATGTGACGAATATGATCAACATTATCTAATAATTGATTTTCTGTGGCAAAAAATCCCCGATTAATAAAATAATGGCATTCAATCCGCGCAAAAGCTGTGGCAAATTCATCATCCCCAAAATGTTGAATCAGATTAGGGTCTAATAACAGTTTACTTGTACTTCCTTCCCAAATCGACCAAGCACGTGCCGCTTCCATTTGAATTTGTAAATCTGTACTTGTCAAGCGTTTGTAATAAGCTGCTATCATATCCCCTCGTTCAGCAATGGGAATGAGTTTGAGATATTCCTCCCAAGCATCAGGAAAAATATAACTAGCACCTTCTTGATAAAACCAGGATAATTCTTTTTGTCTGAGCATAAAAATGCCACGCAAAATTAATCCCGTACAACGAGAAGGATGGGTTTGACTATAAGCTAATGACAGCGTACTTCCCCAACTACCACCAAATACCACCCATTTTTCTATACCTAAATGTTCTCGTAATTTTTCAATATCGCTAACTAAATCCCAAGTGGTATTTTCTTGCAATTCTGCATGGGGTGTACTTTGACCACAACCACGCTGGTCAAACATAATTAAACGCCATTTTTCCGGGTGAAAATATTGTCGATAAAAAGGTTGACATCCACCTCCAGGCCCACCATGCAGTACAATCATCGGCTTTCCTTGGGGATTACCTGATTCTTCGTAATGAATATTATGCAATTCAGAAACCTGTAAATAACCTTCTCGGTATGGTGATATGAATGGGTATAGTTCTCTCATGTTGCAGCTGGCGATGAAAATAATACTGTTATTATTTATCCATATTTTCAGTAGCAAATCCAGAATTTTTGTTTATTAGAGAACAATTGTAAATCACCAATTACTAGCATCAACAGATAGGATAAATACTAATTTTTTAGTTTTTGGCATTTTGGCAGATTTTCTATTTGTTGCATTGCTATCCTGGATGCGCGAATGTCTTTGTGCGATAATTCCGACTTGCAGAATCCCTCGGTCTCAAACCGGGGGTCTTTTTTGATTCTACTTGTCTAAAAGCATTAATAAATCAGTAGTTTTTATGCACCTGCTACACATATAGCGGAAGGCAAGAGGCAAGAGGCAAAAGGCAAAAGTAAAAGCCTTTTTATCACTAGCTTTTAGCTTTTGAGAATGTCCTAACCGCCTTGTCTACAGCTATATTAGTTTTGTTAAGCAAAATAGAAAGACATACTACAAAACCGCTTGAGGTAGTTCCCAAGCGGCTTCGCTAGTGCATCCATATAGATGCCTTCTGTTTGGTATAAATCATTCTGTATATGTTGCTAATACCTCTTTTCCAGAGAAATTTAATCTACCCGGAAAATTTCTGAACATCCTACATTCGATGTATGGAATCTGACTAAAAACCTTCCCCTTTGATAGAGTGAATAGATTTTTAAGCAAGATAAATTTGAATCAAGACTAGTCCACATTCCAATGTCTTTGATTTTATCCTCCAGTGATTGACCTTCGCTGGAGGTGATTTTTTTTTAATCAAAGAGATTGACTCTAATTTGGTGTCTGGTTAAACCTGACGGCTGAATGCTTACCTTTGAGCATCGTCATCTGTCACCTGTTCCCTTTCACCTGCTCTATATACAAGTTTAGCGGATATAAAAAAGCGCCAGGGAAAGCGGATTAAAATCTGGCGCTAAAATTCCATCAATGTATGTGTTATAAACAAAGTGTAGATAACAGAAATCAGATTCTAGCTTTTTAGCTTTAAGCAATTTTTTATCTGTTCTATTATCAGAACCACCAAGATTTGCTGTTAGAAAAATCATGTTTTTGCTAACAGTTTCAGTGGAACACTAGTTTCTATTAGCATCATAATCTATTCAGAAAATGTTAATAATTAACTTATTAGTTCTTAATATACCAGGAATAAAGGTAGTTAGGACATCAACAGATGATAAAACCGTAAGTATTCAGCAATCAGCAGTCAGCCGTCAGCACTCTTGTGGAAAAAACAAAGATAAATGCCAGTCTGTAAATGTCTCTTGTGGAATTGGGCAAACTGTTGATTTGATGAAAAACCTATCTACTTATAGGTTCAAGCTGTAAAGCCCTGCGGGCATAGCTGCGCTTACCGCGTGGCGTAGCTACTTACTAATTAGGGCTTGCTGAATGCTTAAATAAAACCTAGACCCTAAAAGCCTTTGAACTGGAGTCACTCGATTTTGGATTGACGTTAGCGAAGCGTACGCAGCGCAGCGAGTATTTTGGATTTTGGATTGCAATCTCCGTCAGGAGATACCGCAGGGTAGGCACAGAGAGAAATCTACTTATCACCTATCACCTTTTCTTGATCATCAACGCTGATGAGTTGCAAAATTGTTTGGAACTGATAGTTGCGAACTAAACTTTTCAACCCAGCACTCAAGATAGCTTCTGTTTCAGGGATTTGTGCAATCAGTTCTAAGACTTCCTCTTCATCACAACACAATGTTGCTTGAAATAATTCACTCAGCCAATTTGAAGACATGACAAATAAATTTTCTGGTGTCAAAGTTATAGATTGCTCATTTTCAATGTTGCTAACTAGAGATTGTGAATGAAGATCATCAGCATAGATATATTGCAGATCCAGATATAATTCCATTTTGGCAAACAATTCTTGCTCCTGAAAGGGTTTGATCACATAATCGTTACAACCGGCATTCAGAGCTAGGATGCGATTACTATTGTTGGCTTGAGCGGTTAAAGCAATAATAATAGGTATGTGTCCACCGGGAAGAGAACGAATTTGTATTGTTGCTTCATAACCATCTATACCCGGCATCCGAATGTCCATCCAAATCAAATCAGGTTGCCACTCTTGCCATTGCTTGATTGCTTCTTCGCCATTTTTTGCTTCTCGTACTTCCAAATCTAACTGTGCCAGCATTCGTATGAGTAACTGTCGATTTTCTGGTTGGTCATCAACTACTAAGATGCGATAAGAGGGATGACCTGGAGCTAATCCCATCACTCGTCGTTTGCTCGAATTAGGGGTAACTGTTTCTGCTGTGGCTAACCGCACAGGAATATCTAAATAAAATATACTGCCTTGATTAATCTGACTGGTGACGCTGATATTTCCATTCATCAATTGTACAAACTTATGACTAATGGAGAGTCCCAAACCAATTTTTTCTGGTGTTATTCCTGACTGGGAAGAACTATGGGAATGTTGAGATTGCACAAAAGCATCAAAGATAGTATTTAATTCTTCAGTGGCAATCCCAATGCCAGTATCTGCGACTTCAAAATGTAGGATGAGGGGATTTTCATCATTGTTTGCTGTTTTGACATCTCTGATTTCTGCACATAGAGTCACACTACCTTGCTCTGTAAATTTGATGGCATTACTCAGAAGATTAATTAGCACTTGACGGAGTTTATTCACATCGCTGGTAATATACTCAGGAAGATTTGCCGCTATGTGAAAATGGAGTTGTAAGTTTTTACTATCGGCTCGCGGTCGGAACATTTCTTGTAGGGAATTTAAGAAAGCCATTAAGTCAAAACTCGTTTCATTTAACGCCATGTTTCCAGCTTCAATTCTGGATAAATCTAAAATTTCGTTGATTAAGTTCAACAGGTGGTTGCCACTGCGATGAATAATTTGCAGGTTTTCTTTTTGTTCATGATTGAGGAAAAGGTCACGCTGTAGAATTTGAGTGAAGCCAAGGATAATATTTAGGGGTGTTCGCAGTTCATGACTCATGTTAGCTAAGAAAATACTCTTAGCTTGGTTTGCGGCTTCTGCGGTTTCTTTGGCTTTTTGCAGTTCTATTTCTGCTTGTTTGTGGTCTGTGATATTGGTCGAATACCCAAGGATTTCTTTGGGTTTGGCTGCTTCATCCCTTAATTGCTGCACCATCTGATTCACAGAGTTTATGATGATCTCTAGTTCTCTAATCGGCTGATTTTGAGGAATTGACTCATTTAAATTGCCTGTGGCTATGATTGCTAGGGGTTGGCTGAGGTTGAGGATGGAAGCAGTAATCCAATTAGCAATCACCAGCCCAAGTGCGATCGCTAACAACACTGCTAAGATTGTTATATTAATAATATTTTGAATGCTGACTTTAATCTCATTCATAAAATCAAATTCAGGTAAAAATGTGACAATTAACCAATTCGCTCCATACTTATTTTTGTAGGGTTTCACTTGAGCAAAATAGGTTTGTTGCTTTTCGCTAAATCGCCAGGTTTCTAGTTGGTTGATCTGATGGAAATCAGGAAATTTTAATTTTAAAGAATGACTAGCAGCTTGAATCAGAGGATTTTCACTCTGGGTTGACAAAATTTGTCCTCTCTTGCCATCACTAGTTTGAATATCAGGTAATTCATCTGTAGAACTGGCTATTAAATAACCATTCTGTTCTATTAAAAATAAAATCCCCGAATTAGTAGTTGTTAACTTTTGCAAATAAGTATGTAGATTGCTCAATAAAATATATTTTTCTATATCTGTGAGATTATTAATATTGATACGATTTGGAATAGCAGTATTTATATTATTGCGTTTAATTTGATTTTGTACGCTCAGATAATACTCTAGGAAATCATAGACGCGATCATTAATCTGTACTATTAACTGTTTTGTAATGTTCTCCTGAGCATGATAGCTCTTCTGTAAAGACAGAGTGTTTGTCAATAATACAGTGACTATTAGTAGCATAATAAACGGTATAGTCAAAACTGTACGGAGAGAAAATGGCAAAAAGCGGCGGTAAAACATAAATGCGATCGCAGTTATAGGCTGATTTTTGAGAAAATTTCAATCAGGAGAAATTAATTTACAGCAAATTGCAAGTGAATGAGGTATAAAATTTAATCACGAAGCCATATCATCAAGCTATATGCAAAGGGACTTTTCAAACATTCTCTAAGAGTTAAGAGTTCATTATTTCCTGCTGTATATCTCTCATTTTAATGAAATGGTAAATTGTTTTGCATATTACATATAGCGATCCGATTTGATTTATGAATTTTTCGTAAAGGCAGGGAATAGAGTTTTAGAAAATTTGGATATACGGAGTTTTGTATGGCTACGCCACGCAAGCTATCAATAATCAAATAGGAGTCCTATAGCAATGAAACTATGATGCTAGGGGCATCCTGACTGCTGTATTGATGCACATTAAAACTTGATCGGCTTTATTTGTTCAAAGTTACTTAAATCTCAGCATATACAGAATAAGTATTACGTCCTTGAGCTTTTGCCTGATAAAGCGCCTGGTCTGCTGCGGCTATGATTTTTTCTTTTGTGATCTCGACGGTAGGAATAATACTAACAATGCCAATACTCAAAGTTACTTGATCACTTACTAATGAACCTGGATGAGAGATAGCTATTCTGGCTAATTTTTCTTGAATCTGTTTAGCAATATGAACTGCCCCATGTATATTTGTATTTGGTAGTAAAATAGCAAATTCTTCCCCACCATAACGAGCTACTAAATCAGCAGGACGGTTGCAACTTTTTACCATTGCTTTTGCTACCTGCTGCAAACATTCATCACCTGCTTGATGTCCATAGTAATCGTTGTATGACTTAAAATAATCTATATCACCAAGTAGCAATGCTAAAGGTAGTTTTTCTCTTTGCAATCGTAGCCATTCATTAGTTAGTGATTCATCAAAACACCTGCGATTGGCAATTTGTGTTAATCCATCTAGATGAGCTAATCGTAATAATTCCTTATTTGCTTCTTTCAAAGCTTCTTCTGTTTGTTTTCGTCCAATAAATCCACTCAATTCTAAAGCAACTGCATTTACTAACTCTAAAATTTCTGGACTATAGGATAAAGGCGAACGCTTGAAAAAACACATCACCACTAGTAACTTGCGTTCTATAATAATTGGTACTGCAAATGCAGTTTTCAACCCCGCATCTTGTAACAAATCCACCCGTAACAATACATCTGACCCCACCTGAGATACATCTTCAATCCACTCCTGTTGCTGCGTTGCCCAGACTCGTCCTAGTAATCTAAATCCATAGGCAAAAGTGTACTCTAAACTGCGTTGATGAAACTTCCTTAACTCCTGATCTGAAGCTTGATAGTAAGCTTGACCTAATTGTAATTCTGTCTGCTCTGAATTAGCAATCCAAGCCTCTCCATAGTCCCAATTAATCATCTGACAAACTTCACATAAGACCGCCTCTAGCGCATGATGTAAACTGGGTGCTTGACTGACTAAGTTAATTGTTGTTAGTAATAATTGTAGTTTGGACTCAGCCTGTTTGCGTTCCTCAATTTCCTTGGTTAATGCCTGATTATGTTTATACAATTCTTGGCTTTGTCTGACAATAGTCAATTGATGCTGAACTCTGATCAATACATCTTCTATCTGAAAAGGTTTAGTAATGTAGTCAGCACCACCCATTTGAAATCCTTTTACTTTATCAGCAGCAGTATCTAAAGCACTTAAAAAGATGACAGGAATATCACGAGTTTTATCGTTTTGTTTGAGAATTGAGCAAACCGTGTAACCATCAATTTGTGGCATTTTGATATCCAACAAAATTAGATCAGGTGCTTCAGCTTTAATAGTATCTAAGGCGACTTCTCCACTAATTGCTTTCCTAACTTTGTACCCCTCTTTGCTAAGAATTGCAGACAATGTACGCAAGTTGTCTGGATGATCATCAACTACCAGTAAATTAGCTCTGTACTCTGATGCGGTTTTCACTAACAAAGTTGAGGTGGATTTTTTGTAACTGGAATGGATTTTATCCTGAATTTGGTAGGACATTTCTTCAGCAAGCTATGGAAGTTTAACAGCGATGACTATTCACTGTTTGAATCTGGATTCACTGGTAATGAATCTAGCCTGATAGTTTCACTAATAACCCCTGAGAAATGATATTTGACTTGATATCAAGTTGTTAATAAGATCATTGCCACGTAGTGATATTTTATTATCCACATTACATGAGGCATAATTCATAATTAACTTATAATATAGTCTAAACTTGATAGCAATTCAGTAGGTAGACGCAATTAGGATTTGGTGTATAAGTTATTCGGGAAGGTAGGGAACCGGGAACTATAAAAAATAAAATTACCATGCTTTCTCCAGAAAGACATGGTATTTTAGAAGCAGCGATAACTTAAATATTGAGTTGATATTTGACAAACTGGTTCTATTTCAGAGACGCTCTTAATTCTCTCAGCACCCTACCAGCTTCCTGGAAGTTTTCGTCTTTTGAAAGTTGCTCAAGAGTTGCCAAACTGCTTTCTCGAACAATCTGGTTGTAAGCATTAATAGCAGCATTTAACTGATTGATATCAACATTGGCTGCATTGATATTGACATTTAATGTGGGATCTACTTGAGCGATCGCAGAAGTAGTTTTTAGAACTTTCAGGCTTGCTACCAAATCTCCTGCTGTTACTTGAGCATTAGGAAGACCTGGTGTTGTTGCTGTCCGTGAGAAACAAAGACCGTATAAAAGCCTTACAAGTTCCTGAACTATTTCTGGGGAAGCACCTAAATTCACAAAATTGGTTCGGACTTGAGCAGCTGCATTGTCTGCACCATCTTTACCCAACACAAGAATAATAATCAAATTGGTCTTACCACTGCGGCTGATAATTTCAGCGGCCGATCTATTGACTCTATCCTGAATTATTTGTGGGACTTGCAGAGTCCCATCTGAACCAGATCCAGCCTCTGGACCGGGAGCAAAACTATCACCAGAAATACTCGATGAATCTGAACTAGTTCCTTGTACAACGGCTTGTCCGGCATTAGCTCGTTGTGGTAAAACCACTAGAGAGCTTAATAAAATCAATACCAGACTCAGACTTAGGTTTAATTTTTGCTTACTCATGCCTTTGCCTTAAATTTCAGCAGTGAAAAAACGCAGATATTTAGAACTGAAAACTATATCCTGCACTCAGCGTAAAGCCAACACCGTTATCCAAATTGTCAGTTACATCAGTGAAAATGGTGTTAATAACTAAAGGAGTTCTCTTTAAAGGAGCAAAAGAAGCACCTAAGTTGAGACTGCTACCAGTCCAACTGCTAACGAGAGATGCTTCGGGTGCGAGTCTTAAACCGACGCTACCAAAAACATTAGCAGCATTCTCATTGGCTTGACGCGCACCTTTGGAAGCAAAACTGCCACTGCCAATACCTACAGAAACTGTAACGGGATTGAATTTTTTGGTAACTACTCCATAGAGAGTTTCTTTAGCTCTGTTTGCTTCTCCCCATTTAATTGGGTTAGCCCAACCGACAGCGATCGCAGTTCCATCTGGTAAGTATCTGTGGAGTTTCAAACCAACGGTTCCGCTATCACCAAAGTCACCAAAATTATCTTCTTGACCACCAACGCTGATGATATTGACAGCAACTTCTAAACCCGCAGATTTAACTGCATCTCCCAAACCAAAACCAACTGTCAAAGAACCATCCACATCCCCTTCATCTAAAGGAAAATATGCTCCACCTCCAATGAAGGCTTGACCCCAACTTGCACCATAAGCAGTAGGTGTACCTGCACTAGACGCTGGCGCTCCTGTTGCTACTGGTCTGCCTACTGGCACGATGGGTTCAATCAAAAGCTCTTGGCGCAATTTATTTGCTTCCCCAAAAGTATCTCCTACTGTTCCAGAAGAATCTGTTTGAGCTATTAGCTGCGGTTGTTTCTTCTGAGCAATTGGTTCACTGTTTTGGGCATCAGGAAAGGAAGATGCTTGGTCAGGTTGGCTAGAGTCAGATTGGCTATAACTCAGTTCACTACTTTGATTTTCAGTAACAATTTTTTCATTAGCAGATGCGGTTTTGTGCAAAGCAGCTGTAGCGACAAAAAGAAAGCTTAATAGACTTGCTCCTAAGAACCGCACCCAATTAGGGCTTATTTTAGTTAAAAATTTTGTATTCGTCAAAGTCTTGTCTCCTCAAACACAATAATCTTCTCATTGATAAGGTTAAAAAATTATACCAAACTTATCAAGGTAACAAATAAAAATCATCCTCTAGATAGATTTTGAGAGTTTAGGAAACTAAATGTAAAGCTAAAGATACACTACATTAGGGATTGCATATCATTTACATGACGTTTAATGACTGGACTTAATCTGCCAGTTACACTAGTTTTTATACGGGTTTCTTAAATATTAAGTAAGTATAAAAATTCGTATGTGAATCTATTTTTGAATAGATACAGACATCCGATTTGATACAGGAGATTGCTGGTGTAGACGTTAAATTCTTCAGGAAACCTATTTGCTTACCAGATTTATAAAATTTCTCAATCTAGCGTATACTCAAATAAATTGTAATTTACTGAATACACAGATAGCTATTTTGGCAAAATTCTCTTAAAAATTCCAAATTTTACCTGTTTCTTAACTAAAACTTAGGGACATGAGAATTTTATATTTTAGGCTTTAGATTGAAAAATTTAAAATTTAAAGTTGTCAATTCAAGACTCACTGACAGCCTATGAAAAGAGAAAGTTCCTAAACTTCATCTTTTTTTACAAAGTAGATTTATTATTATCTACTAATTTATTC
>NZ_LUFH02000199.1 GCF_001586785.1 Sphaerospermopsis aphanizomenoides BCCUSP55 | reverse complement strand
CTTAAAAACCGAGGATTAGGTTCATGATGTCCATTAGAATCCGAGTAAAAATACTCTAAACCGACATCTAAACCGATTTCACCATCAGCTATTCTAGGTTCTTGTTTAGTTTCTGTATCTACACAGAATTGAACATAGAAACCATCAGCACGTTTAATAATCCTAACTCGTTTAATTAACTTGATTGGATATGTATGAATATCCCATTTACCCAATAGTTTAAGTTCACCAACTATTAAAAAGCTGTTAGCGTAGCCATTTGCTGACCGCTGTGCCTCTTATCTCCTATGCCTATGGCTCCTGCGTCGCCACGCAAGCTATCGGCACGGCTTCGCCGAACGGAGACGCTACGCGAACAAATGTATTAATCTGTTATCTTTACTTAAATAATCAAGACAGGCAATGGGGTTAAATTCAGACCCACATTGTTACACCCTTGTTGCCTCAGAGAGCTTCTTGATAAATTATTTCTTGAAACTGGATCACATCTTTTTGCGGATCAGCGAGGCTGACTTTAACTAATAATTGTTCACCTAAATTCACCATCCGTTTGAAGACCATTGGCAACTGTAAACCTAAATCTTCTAATAAAATCAAAGCTAAATTGCTATCTTCTCGCAACCACATTAAGACTGTGATTTGCCATACTTCTTCAGGATAACGGCGTAAATATTCCAGGGCATAATATCTATTAGTTTGCCGTTCCACCATTGTCACTTCTTGGGTGGTGGTGGTGACAGTCATCATTACTTCTTTGAGTTGTTCGGCTGAGAAGGGCAAATCTTCACCCCGTAGGTGTGCTTTGAGTTGAAAATGGGTCAATAAGTCGCTGTAACGACGAATGGGGGAAGTTGCTTGGGTGTAGGTATCTAGTCCCAAACCCGCATGACGCACAGGTGTAATACTCATTTCACTTTTGGGCATACACCGACGCATGGCACAGGCACGGACAAAGCCGGCAGGAAGTTGTAACAATTCTTCTTCCGGTGGTAGTTCTGGTTGGGGTTGACCACGGAAGGGGAGAGGAATGTTATGGGTTTGACCGTAACGTGCGGCTACTTCTCCAGCCAGAATCATCATTTCTGCGACTAGTTGCCGGGAGGGAGAATCATCTAAAATATCAATGCTGACATCATCGCCTTTGACTTTAATCATCGCCTCTGGCATATTGATGCTGATGGCTCCTTGGTTATATCGCCAAGTTTTACGCTTGTTTGCCCAAGTGGCGATCGCAGCTATTTCTGGTTCTGCTTCTACCCCTAATTCCAGCATCTCATCTACATCTTCATAGGTGAGACGATAGGTAGGTTTCATCAGGCTGGGATGAATGCAGTAATCTTCTACAGCCCCATTTCCATCTAAAATTATACCAAAGCTGAGGGCGCAACAAATTTTCCCCTGTACCAGACTCATCGGCCCTGTTGCTAGTACCTCTGGGAACATAGGAATCATGCCCGTCGGTAAATATACTGTACTTCCCCGCTTTCTAGCTTCTAAATCTAATTCATCTTCTGGTATTAACCACCGGGTAGGGTCGGCAATATGTACCCATAGCCGTTCTCGTCCATCAGATAGTATTTCCCAACTCAACCCATCATCTATTTCTGTGGTACTTTCATCATCAATGGTATATACCTTGAGATGAGTTAAATCTAGACGATTTGTATCTAAATCTGCTGGTGGAGAATCCAAATTTTGTTGCGCCACTTCTAACACCTTATTAGGGAACTGAACAGGAATGGAAGAACGACGCAGGAACAGGTTCTCGTGGGGACTCCACCAACCCAAGTCGATCAACAGTTGAAAAGCTGCCGGGGGGGTAGCAGCACGTCCCAGCATATTCATAGTTTCTAATACTGGGGCAGAGGGTGGATAGGCACGGGCTAAAGAGTCGGAATTTACACCCATCCGCACGATGTCCGCCAGCAAGGACGCATATTTTTCTAATGCTTCCAAACGTTGGCGGTCATGCTTTTGCCATTCTACGGTTTCGCCCTTGAGTGCCTGTTCTACACGCGCTAAAAATTCCTGCTGTCCCTTAGCCTTTTGGGCTTCTACCTCTATCTGATGTTTCCGTTCTGCTACTTGGGTGGCGCTACGAGGTTCATAGGCTTCACCTTTTTGCTTGAAATAGAGTTTGTCTTCTGATAACAAGCAATGAGCAGCATAACAGTGCTGTGGTGCTGATTCTGAAAACAGCAAATTCGCCATTTGACTGGGAGTGACTGTTTCCCCATCTTCTACCAATAATTCCCAAGCCACTTCCAAGCTAGATGGATCTAGATAAGGTTTGACTTGTTCTAAAAATTGGGCAATTTCTGCGGGCTTGTAAGTTTGCCCATTCACTGTATAGGTTAGTTGTCGAGGCGCGAGGCTGTGGGATTGACCTCGTTCATCTACTACAAACCAACGGGTCTTTCCGTCTGGACGATCTACCACTCCCAGACGGCGATCGCCTTGAACCCTAAATTCAACTAGCGTCCCCTTCTCCACAACTCTCGCACTTTTTTAGTAATTTTTAGATTTTAGATTTTAGATTTTGGATTAAAATGATTGGCTTTTAATCCCAAACCCAAACCTAGTGATTTTAATGATTTGATATTGGGAATGCTGTTTTACATTCCTGTACCTCTGTCAAATTTTAGATTTTGGATTGAAAGTAAACGTCTAATTATAATGCCAACGCTACTTTTTTTCGGATTCTTATCTAAAATCCCAAATCCAAAATCCAAAATTTTTTTAGCCTTCTGCGTTAATGAATGGCAACAATGCCACAATTCGGGCGCGTTTAATTGCTAATGTTAATTCGCGCTGTTGCTGCGATGTCAACCCGGTAATCCGCCGGGGTAATATCTTACCACGTTCTGTGATAAATTTACGCAATAAATCCACATCTTTATAATCTATTGGTTCTCCTGGCTTAATTGGCGACAGGCGACGACGGTAATAGCTCATCTTTACTTGATTTCCTTGTGAACAGTGTGTTTGTTACAGTGGGTACAGAACTTTTTCAATTCTAAGCGGTTGGTGGTATTCCGACGGTTCTTGGTGCTGGTATAGCGAGAAACGCCTGGAGAACGCTTGTCTGGGTTTGTTCGACACTCGGTGCATTCTAGTGTCACTATTATGCGGGCACCTTTACTCTTAGCCATAATCTTACAAACAGTAAAGCCGGGAGAGATTTAACACAAATGACTATCTTCTCACATTTCACTGCACTTTTTCAACTAATCGCTTAATTTTTAGATCCAGTGAATAGCCACGTCGAGAGGCAACAATGATAGTTTTAGCATAGCGTTGACCAAAAATAACGGGATACAAGCCCCGGTAGGCAGGGGAGGCAGGGGAGGTAGGGGAGGC
>NZ_LUFH02000198.1 GCF_001586785.1 Sphaerospermopsis aphanizomenoides BCCUSP55 | reverse complement strand
CATAGTTACCACTGCTGTTGATATAGGCATATAAGTAACCATTCCATCCTCCTACACCATTGTCATAAATATAGCTATCAATCCCAGCCAGGTAAGTTGTTGTGCCTGCATAGGTGTTGCTGGAATAATCGATAATTAATAGGTCGTCACCTTCTCCACCATAGACGTAATCGTATCCTTGTCCAACACTGATGCTATCATTGCCATCACCAGTATCAATGCTTTCATCAAACCTGCCAGTAAAGGTAATTGTATCGTTGCCTGTACCTGTGGTCAGGTTTGCAAACCGTTCTACGTTTTTGACAACTGTACCGTTGCTTTCTGTAAATGTGCCACCACTGTTATTAACGGTTAAATTTGTGGTGAAACTACTAAAGTCGGCATAATTGATAGTGTCTGTGCCTGCGCCACCATCTATGGTGAAGGCTTCATCACCGCCTATGTCAAAGGTGTCATTGAAGTTTGTGCCTGTAATTTGGAAGCGTTCAATGTCGTAAAAGTCAACTGCGTCATAGTTACCACTGCTGTTGATATAGGCATATAAGTAACCATTCCATCCTCCTACACCATTGTCATAAATATAGCTATCAATCCCAGCCAGGTAAGTTGTTGTGCCTGCATAGGTGTTGCTGGAATAGTCGATAATTAATAGGTCGTCACCTTCTCCACCATCAACATAGTCTTGTCCCCGTAAGGAACTAATAGTGTCATTGCCAGAAGTTCCTGTAATAATATCATTCCCGTTAGTTCCCGTATAATTTGCTTGCTCTACTAAAACTCTTTCTCCATCGAGATTAATAATTGCTGAATCATCCTCTGCTTGCAAAGCCTCTAAGGTTGAAGCATCCAGACTTTTACCCTGCACCAACTCAGCAAAAATCGCTCCTTCATCTCCGGCACTATCCGTTAGATTAATTTGATCATCTACAAAATGTCCAATTTCTTCTAACAGAACTGCACTAATAGCTGCTGATGTGGCATTTGCAACAAAGGTATTTGATAGATAAATCTTATTCTTGCTGCTGGCATAAGCGCCGTTTGCACCACCAAGAATGCTACTATCAATAATTTCTATTTCTGGAAGTTGACTAAAATCTCCAGCTTGCCACTGTAAACGTAGAATTTCCGCTGCACTGTGGTCGTATTGTGTACCAAAAGCAGTATCAAAAACCTGCCAGAAGTTATCTAAACCAGAAAAGGCGCTCAGTTGATTGTATGTCAGCGTTAGGGCATCGTTGAGTAAAGTATTCATAAAATAGGGCTTGTATAAGTTTTATACATCTTAGCCCTGTTTAATTTTGACAAGCAATTAGTATATTTTGGGAAAATAGCTATATTTTTTATACTTACCGAGAATAGCCATAAAATGGCAAAAAAGCTCAAACAAGGCTTATATTTGCCATTCATAAATCTTGATCAATATGTACCCACCTTCATGGATAATAGTATCAGAAAGTGATACTATATAAATGGAACTAAACAACAAACACCAAAAAACACTCCAAGACATTTTTGAGAACCCAGTCAGAGCAAACATACCGTGGACAGATATTGAAAGTTTGTTTTTACCATTGGGAGCAGAAGTCACAGAGGGTTCAGGTTCAAGAGTGAGAATTGCTTTCAATGGGGTGAGGTCAGTTTTCCATAGGCCACATCCTGAGAGGTTGTTTTAAAAGTTTGAGATGGTTATTTTCAACACTTCTAGATCCCCCCTAACCCCCCTTATTAAGGGGGGAACTAGATTCAAAGTCCCCCCTTTTTAAGGGGGATTTAGGGGGATCTAAAAATATTTGATACACCATAAGAGACTTTTCAAACATCCTCTGAGAAAGAAACAGACAAAGGTGGGTAAAGTCTATACGACGTTTTCTATTAGAAGCGGGATTGAATGGTGATGAAATATAAAGGTTACGAAGCAGTAGTAGAATTTGATGATGAAGCTGAAATTTTCCACGGTGAAGTTATTAATATTAGAGACGTAATTACATTTCAAGGCAGTAGTGTCAAGGAATTAAAACAAGCATTTCAAGATTCGGTAGATGATTATTTAGCATTTTGTCAAGAACGTGGTGAAGAACCAGATAAGCCATTTTCAGGTAAATTTGTAGTCAGAATTAACCCTCAATTACACAAAACAATTGCCATACGAGCTAGACAACAAGGTAAAAGCCTAAATTCTTGGATAGAACAGCGATTATCTGAATTTATTGCATAGGAGAGCATTGACATAATATGAGGATAGGTAATAAGCCTAACCGGTCATGATATAGCGTTTCCGACTCTAATGAAGTACAAAATTATCTGCGTTCATCTGCGTTCATCTGCGTTTAATTATCACTCTTCGCACCTCACTTGAATAGGAATTGCTATACCGTGAATTTGATGAACCTCTCCACGAACCTTCTCCAAGTCGGAGAGGACATTTTAATTATTCATTCAGCAGTTGAAAATTATGTTTTTAAGCCTCTCTCCTGGTAGGGGAGAGGTTTGGAGAGGGGTTTTCAAATGTTGTCAAAAAAACTAAGCAATCACCAGAAAATCACTACTGCTGAGAGTAATACTAGGATTACTTAAATAAGCAAATTCAAACACTGAACTTGCACCCAAAACATTACCATTTTGGTTATAGAAAAGACTGCCAGTTTCTTGACTATAAACAATGCGAGCATTACTAGCATCTACTAACCCATCATTTGCCACTACAGCAAAGTCGGTTAACGCTTGTCCAGCAGCATTAGTAATGGCATTGAATGTAGTTTTACTTAGTACAATATCGTCTTGTCCAACTGCAAAATCGGTAATCAAATCAACACCTAAGCTAGTGTTAAAAACTCCACTGTTTTGGAATTGATATTTATCATTACCAACTCCTCCTATGAGAATATCATCACCTAATCCTCCCAACAGGGTATCATTTCCGGCTAATCCTTGCAGTTGGTCATTTCCTTCTCCACCCACAAGCAGGTTATCGAGAGTATTACCAGTGAGACGGTCATTACCTGTACCACCTGTGGCGTTTTCAATCACATTATTAGCCGAGAGGATGAGTTTGAGATTGCTATTAACTGTTTGTGAAACAGTTACACCCAAATTTGCTTTGACAGCAGCAGTAGTACCAGTAAAGTCAAGAGTATCAATTCCCCCCGTTGTAGTTTCACTAATCGTATCCGTTCCTAAAGCAGAATTGGCGACAAAACCATAAGTATCATTACCATTCAAACCTGCAAGAGTATTGTTAGCACTATTACCTCTGAGGATGTTATTGTTGGTGTTACCAGTACCATTTATAGCCGATGTTCCCGTTAAAGTTAGATTTTCCACACCTGCGGCTAAAGTTGTGGTGACAGAAGCACTGAGGGTATCAGTAATAGTTGTGGTAGCAGTGGTTTTACTTCCTAAACTAGCGTTAGTGGGAGAACTC
>NZ_LUFH02000197.1 GCF_001586785.1 Sphaerospermopsis aphanizomenoides BCCUSP55 | reverse complement strand
ATTTAAAAGACAAGATATACTCAATCAATTATCTAAGATTTTAGAAGATTTATTTTTAATTCGTGCTACTAAAGAATTACTAAATATAAACACTGCTATGCTAGATGATTTTGGTAAATGCTGTAATTGGGATAAAACAAAAACGCACTTTCAATTTGATCTAGAAACATATATTAACAAATACTTAAATAAATGTTCGATGACATCCAAAAAATCTACATTTGTCGCTAAAATTGCAGAATTGCGGATTAAAGCAAAAGAGTTAGCAGACACTCGATATAAAATACATGGACATGATTTTACTGACCTTTTGTATTTGTATATTAAACCTTTCCTAGCTGGAGAAATCAAAAGTTATAACTATGAAATTATTGCTCGTAATTTACTTGGATGTGTTGATCCTGAAGAATTAACTCAAGAAGGGATGTTTAATAATTTGTTGATTCGTTTGACTAAATAGTCATCAGTTGTTTCGGTAATTGATAATTAGTAATTTTCCCCAATTACCAATTACCTATCAACTATCAACTATCAACTATCTCATATTTTTCTTCTTCTCCGCCTTCGGATCACGATTTGCCACAGCAGCTAATTCTGCATCTAACAAAGTTCTACCTGTTGCAGCTAAATAAACATCATCTAAACTAGGACGAGATTGGGCAATACCGAAAATTGGTAAACCTGCATTATTTAACGCTTGTTGAATAGTAATCAATGCGTCATTTTGCGGTGTGATGACTAAATTTAAAGAGTTACCTTGGGCATTATTAATAATAATTTCCTGCACAAAAGGTAATTCTTGCAATAGGTTTTTGGCTTTGTCGGCTTCATCGCTGGGTGAAAATTCCCGAATTCTTAAAGTAATGCGATCGCCACCCACTTGATCTTTTAATTGGGAAGGTGTACCAGTAGCAATCACAGTACCTCGATCTATAATTGCCACTCTATCAGCTAAAGCGTCAATTTCTTCTAAATAATGGCTGGTAATGACAACTGTAGTTCCCGCAGCACGTAGCTTCCGCAAGAAATCCCAAACTACAAACCGACTTTCAATATCTAATCCTACCGTTGGTTCATCCAATACCAACACATCTGGAGAATGCAGTAAACCCGCAGCTAAGTCTAAACGCTTGCGTAAACCACCAGAATAAGTTCCAGTTTTTTTATCTGCGTATTCTTGTAAACCCAGTAAATCCAATACTGTATTAATTCGCTGTTTGATAACTGCACCAGGAAGATGATAAAGTGCTGCTTGCAACTCTAACAACTCTTTACCAGTCAGCATTTTATCCAAAGCCACTTCCTGGGCTACATAACCCAATTTTTGCCGTGCTAATTTAGGGTTATCAAGGACAGATATTCCCGAAACTTCGATTTTACCAGCATCGGGAGTAGTCAGCGTACACAAAGACCGCAGAGTGGTAGTTTTCCCAGCACCGTTAGGGCCGAGTAAACCAAAGATTTCCCCTGGTTGTACCTGAAAGGATACATTCTTGACGGCTTCAACAGTACCGTAGCGTTTTTGTAGATTTTCGATTAAAACGGCGGCAACCATGACAGCTATAATCCCTAACTATACAATTCTCAACAATCTATCTTCTATTGTACGAGTTAGCTGCAAGGTGCTGATAGTTAAAAGCTTACAAAATTACCAAAACTAGGGTGTGGGGTGTAGGGTGTGGGGTGTGGGGGAAGCAATAGAAGCAATAAATTAAAATTTAAAAAACTTCTATATCTTACTTTGTGCTTCCTGTTATTCATCCCGGCTTTTCTTTTCTGCTATCCTCAACTTAGCGGAACGCGATCGCACGTTTTCGGCAATTTCAGCTTCACCAGCAAGAATTGGCTTTTTTGTCAATACTCGCAACTGAGGTGAATTTCTTAACCCGTGCTTGACTAACCTATCTTCCAAACTATGAAAGCTGATAATAGCAATTCTCCCACCAGGAACTAAAGATAATGGTGCTTTATCTATCAGAGTTTCTAAAACTTTTAACTCATCATTCACTACTATTCTTAAAGCTTGAAAAACACGGGTAGCAGGATGAATTCTGCCATGACGGTATTTAGGAGGAACAGAATAGGCGATCGCCTCGGCTAATTCTGTAGTAGTTTGAAATGGACGCTTCTCTACAATTCGTCTCGCTATCCTTCGAGAAAGTCTCTCCTCACCATATTTAAAGAAAATATCCGCTAATTCACCTTCATCCCACTCATTAATAATATCGCCAGCAGTTAAAGATTGTTGCTGGTTCATTCGCATATCTAAATTTGCAGTATTTCTAAAACTAAAACCCCGTTCTGGTTTATCCAAATGATAGGAACTCACACCCAAATCAGCTAAAATTCCATGATATGTATTTTCTGGAAATTGATAATTCGCAAAATTGCTGTGAATAAAATTCACCCTATTTCCAAACTCTGCTAAATTAGCTTTTGCTGCTTTTAAAGCATCCTCATCTTGATCAACTGCGGTTAGTTGCACGTCTTCAGATGTTTCTAAGATTAACCGACTGTGACCACCACCACCCACAGTTAAATCTAAATAATTTCCTCCAGGTTGAATATTTAAACCTGTGATAACTTCCTGACTGAGAACAGGAATATGGGAAAAAGCAATTGCTTCATCTAAATCTAGTGGTGTTTGTAGGTCTGATTGCATTATCTTAGGATTTTTTGTTAGATGAGTCAGATTTTGATTATCTCATGCTTATACCAATTTTATGTGCAATTGCACAAAATGATGAAATCAATTTAATTATCCTTCTTTATCTGTGTTTATCTGATATCTTAATGCTAAGACTTTTGGTAAATTATAGCATCTGGAACTTGCCGTAATTTCTTTTGCAGACTTTTATTATCATTATTCAAGAGAATAACGTATATATAGCCGGGAAATCCTGCCAAAGAATTAACTATCTCATTAATAAATTTTTGATTACTGCCATCTAACTCTATTAACCTCCATGTGTGTACAACGCCTAACACATAGAAAGGTTCTTCAGGAAAATATTGTACAAATTTTTGAGCCAAATAAGCAGTTTTTAAATTTGAATGTTGCGCTAATTTCTCACAAAGAATATCAATAATTTCTCTGGATAAATTAGCAGCTTGAAATTCATCTTTACTATCTACAGAAGAACGTTCTTGTTTGGCTAACCAAATTAGTTCATAATGTTTATTAATGCTGTCTTGGTAAGCATAAGCAGCTTTCATATCTCCTTGTTTTTTCAAAAAAGCATAAATCAAACTACAACCATCAATAAAATCCTTGTGACTTTGAGAAATTGCTTTTTCAATATACTCAATTCCTTGGCGATCATCACGTTGTAATAAAAGCCGACCGAAAAGATAATTCGCCAAGTAATGATTAGACATCTCCAAAATAGTAATATTATGTGGGAAAAGGAGAAGATGAGAGATTTTTAATACA
>NZ_LUFH02000196.1 GCF_001586785.1 Sphaerospermopsis aphanizomenoides BCCUSP55 | reverse complement strand
ATATATGCTACTAGATTGACACCCTAAATATTGAATTATTTTTTGAATAATAATTTCAATAAATTTGAAGTTATTTTCAACGTATGAGAACGTATTTTTGTAGTCTTCCTCAGCTAGACTCTGTAATTCATCAAATTTTGATACTGTCATGACTATTTGACTGTTTACTTAACAAACTGTAGGAATTTTAGCTTGCTCTATGCCCCAAAGCAAGTAAAAACTGCATTCAAAATACAAAAAATCTCACGCCCAAACACAAAAACACTCAAAATACTCTCCGTGCCTCTGCGTCTCTGCGTGAGATAAAATCTTAAATTACAACCACCGAGCCGCATCTTTAGCGTGGTAAGTTAAAATCAAATCAGCACCAGCCCGTTTAAACCCAGTCAAAGTTTCCATCACAACGCGCTGTTCATCAATCCAACCATTTAAAGCCGCAGCTTTCACCATCGCATACTCACCAGAAACATTGTAAGCAGCAACAGGTAAATTACTAGCTTCCTTGACGCGCCAGATAATATCCATGTATGCCAAAGCTGGCTTCACCATCAGCATATCAGCGCCTTCAGCAATATCCAACTCAATTTCTTTAATCGCTTCACGAGCATTACCAGGGTCCATTTGGTAAGTGCGTCTATCACCAAATTGAGGTGTAGAATCTGCTGCATCTCTAAACGGCCCATAATAAGCCGAAGCATATTTAGCAGCATAAGACATAATCGGGATATCTTCAAATCCCGCTTCATCTAAACCTGCACGAATTGCTTGGACAAAACCATCCATCATTCCCGAAGGTGCAATAATATCAGCACCGGCTTTAGCTTGAGAAACTGCGGTTTTCTTCAATAATTCCAAAGTTGGATCATTTAAAACCCTTCCTGTCAAATCACCAGTTTGTAAATAACCACAATGACCATGACTTGTATATTCACACAAACAGGTATCAGCCAGAATAATTAAATCAGGAACTGCTTCTTTTACTGCGGTTGCTGCTTTTTGAACAATACCACAATCATGCCAAGCACCTGTAGCATCTACGTCTTTATCTTCAGGAATTCCAAATAAAATAATTGCGGGAATACCTAAATCATAAACTTCCTTTGCTTCTTCAACAATTTTATCTACCGAAAGTTGATAAACTCCAGGCATAGATTTTACTTCTTTAGCAATACTTTCACCTGGAACAGCAAACAATGGATAAATCAAATCATTGGTTGTAAGAACGGTTTCACGTACCATGCGGCGTAGTTGGGGATGGGTACGTAAGCGACGGGGGCGATGTGTAGGAAACATATATTTCTATTCAGAAAAACTCAATGGACATAAAACAAAGCGTCACAAAAGCCACATTTTACTTTGTGACTTTCAGACAAACTAGAAACAGTGCTTAACTGTCTTTGCCCTACTGTTCATGAAGCTGTGGGGCAATTTTGTATTTTACAGCTTAGTTGGCACTTTCCTGGAAGAAATTTGCGAAAATAATCTTAAACTAAGAATTCAGAAGTCAGGAGTCAGGAGTCAGGAGTAAGAGGATGTTTGAAAAGTCTCTCATGGTGTATCAAATATTTTAAGATCCCCCTAAATCCCCCTTTTTAAGTGGGACTTTGAATCTAGTTCCCCCCTTATTAAGGGGGGTTAGGGGGGATCTAGAAGTGTTGAAAATAACCATCTCAAACTTTTAAAACAACCTCTAAGAATAATTGGTAAACTTCTTAATTTTGTATCCTGATATGATGAAATAAATACCTAATGAAAATGATGATTAAAAAACTCGGAAGATGAATGGATAGCGAAAGGGTGTATCAGGATTACCAAAAACTTTGATCAGGGCAACAATTGTTAATCCCCAGTGTAGCAAATATCCTAAACCAGCTAATGGTAATAATATCACCAATGGTAACACTAACCAACCAAGAAGAAAAAATAAAGATCCTAAAATTGCGCCATAAAACCAAACGTTAAAATGGAAATTTATAGACTCTTTGGCGTTGTCTTTTACAACCGGATCATCAGATATTATTAATAAAGCAATCGGTAAACCTACAGATACTATTGTGGTGCTGAAAAAAATTGCTCCGTGAGATAAGGCTGATAACAGTTTAAGATTATCGCTGTCGTACATTTTTGAGCGTCATTAATTTGTAGTTATTTATTATAACATCTTTGTTTAAACACTGATAAGTCAGGATGTTTGATTTTGTCTGAATCAGGATATCCAGGATTAGAGGATGTACAGGATGGTAATTTTTAGATTTTCTGTTGGTGATGAAAGTTGTATTTGTCTGAATCAGGATAACCAGGATTAGAGGATGTACAGGATGGTAGTTTTCAGATTTTTTATAATCATTCAGAAATAATCATTCAACAACATCCTGAAAAATCTCCAAGTTCCCAAAAAAACAATCATTTAAAAACATCTTCAAAAAATACCCAACTTCCCAACAAATAATCATTCAAAAACATCCTGTAAATCCTGAAATCCTGGACATCCTGATTCTGACAAATAAAATATCCAACTTCCCAACAAATAATCATTCAACAACATCCTGAAAATCCCAACTTACCAACAAACAATCGTTCAACAACATCCTGAAAATCCTTAAATCCTGGATATCCTGATTCAGACAAAAAAATTCTGATTCTAACTACTTACTTATATCATAATCATCATGATAAAATTATACAACTCTTTCATGCCATCATAATCATCTTAGCGATAGGTGGAGAAAAACAATTAACATCATTACGCAATTATCAAATTATCAAATCTATCGGAAAAGGTGGCTTTGGTGAAGTCTATTTAGCGCAACATTCCCAAACAGGGAAACTTGTCGCTTTAAAAGTAATGTTACCAGAAGTTGCACAGGATGAAAATCATGTACAAATGTTCCTCCGGGAAATTGAAAACATGAAAGCTTTAAAACATCCCAACGTTGTAGAATTATTTGATTATGGTTACGCAGAAAATATATTTTTCCTAGTGATGGAATATTACGAAGGTGGGAATGTTTATGATTTAATGCAGCAATTAGGAGGAAAATTACCCCTAGATATGTCTTTAGGAATTATCCTGCAAGTTTTAGACGGTTTAACATATACTCATCATGCAGAAATTCCTTATGTAAAATTAGCTAATGGTAGCTTTGCAAAAGGTAAGGGTTTAGTTCACCGGGATTTAAAACCTAATAATATTTTTCTCTGTAATATTGATGGTAAACTGACCGCAAAAATCGGTGATTATGGTTTAGCGAAATCTTTTGATTTAGCAGGTTTAAGTGGACAAACTTTTACCAAAAGAATGGGGGGTACACCTGGTTTTATTCCTCGTCAACAGGTGCTAAAATTTAAAGATGCAAAACCTGATGTAGATGTATGGGCAGCAGCAGCTTGTTTATATAATAGACATCTCCGAAAACTATCAAAGCCGCTTTGTGACTAGCTTACAAACTGCAAAAGAAAGG
>NZ_LUFH02000195.1 GCF_001586785.1 Sphaerospermopsis aphanizomenoides BCCUSP55 | reverse complement strand
ACATACCGGTAACGAGGAATGTTTAGAAGATTTCTTTGCAGTAAAAACTCTAGGGCAAAACACTCAAGATGGATATGAAGAACTAAGACCAATTACAAAAGATTTAGTTAACCAAATAGAAGATGAAATTTTAGTAAATAAATTAATACATATTATAGAAAATAAACATATAACTAAATTTAAGGCTCTAAAAAGTATTATTGAAGGAAGTATTAAAGGTACTTTTTCTTCCAGTTACCCTAACATATACAATAACAATAAATTAATTCAAAAAGTAAAAGAATTAGTTTTAAAGAAAGTATTAGAAAAAGAACATAAATTAGAGAATATTAGATGTCTCATAAATCAAATTCGTCAAAAAATTACTCAGCTTTAAAAATTGATAATAAAAACAGTACATGAAAAAAATTCAGATCCCCGACTTCTTTTTTCAACCCCACCAATAAATGATAAATTGATATCAGAAATCGAGGATCTTCAAAACTTAATTAGCTGACTGCTGAAAGCTGAAAGCTGATAGCTATCTAACTATAAGCCTCCATCGGTAAACAAGAACAAACAAAATTCCGATCCCCAAAAGCAGCATCTATCCTACCCACACTTGGCCAGAACTTATATTCCTTACTCCAACTTGCAGGATAAGCAGCTTCTTCACGAGAATAACCATGTTTCCACTCACCAACAATCAAACTTTCCGCAGTGTGAGGCGCGTTTTTCAACACATTATCTTGCAGATCCATCTTACCAGATTCAATCTCAGAAATCTCCTTTCTAATCGCAATTAACGCCTCACAAAAACGATCTAATTCTTCCTTAGATTCGCTTTCCGTTGGTTCTACCATTATTGTACCAGCCACAGGCCAAGAAACAGTAGGAGCATGAAAACCATAGTCCATTAACCGCTTCGCAACATCATCAATTTCGATGTTTGCTGATTTTTTCAACGCACGTAAATCTAAAATACATTCATGTGCTACAAAACCATTTTTTCCTTGATATAAAACCGGATAAAATGACTCCAATTTCTTAGCGATGTAATTAGCATTTAAAATCGCAACTTTGGTTGCTTCAGTTAACCCCTCTGCACCCATCATTGCAATGTACATCCAAGAAATTACCAAAATACTCGCACTTCCCCAAGGTGCAGCAGAAACCGCACCCAGTTCACCACCTAATTTAATTACAGAATGTCCAGGTAAGAACGGTACAAGATGGGAAGCGACACCAATAGGACCCATTCCCGGACCACCACCACCATGAGGAATACAGAAAGTTTTGTGTAAGTTCAAATGACAAACATCAGCACCAATATCACCAGGACGACAAATACCCACTTGAGCATTCATATTAGCCCCATCCATGTAAACTTGTCCACCATGTTCATGAACTATGGCACAAATTTCTTGAATTGCTTCTTCAAACACTCCATGAGTTGATGGATATGTCACCATTAAAGCTGCTAATTCACTACTATATTTTTCAGCTTTGGCTTTTAAATCAGCAACATCAATATTACCCTGATCATCACAAGCAATTCCTACAACTTTCATCCCACACATTACCGCACTTGCAGGATTTGTACCATGTGCAGATTGAGGAATTAAACAAACGTTTCTGTGTCCTTCTCCCCGATTTTGATGATATTCTCTAATTACCAAAAGTCCCGCATATTCACCTTGAGAACCTGCATTTGGTTGTAAAGAAATTCCCGCAAAACCTGTAATTTCTCCTAACCAGTTTTCTAATTGTTGGAACAGAATTTGATAACCTCTGGTTTGGGAAATTGGCGCAAAAGGATGGATTTTGCCAAATTCTGCCCAAGTTACCGGAATCATTTCTGAAGTTGCGTTTAACTTCATCGTACAAGAACCCAAAGGAATCATGGATGTTGTTAATGATAAATCCTTGGTTTCTAATTGATGTAAATAACGTAATAGCTCGGTTTCTGAATGATAGCGGTTGAAAATGGGATGAGTGAGATATTCACTTTCACGAACTTGGGAAATGTGAGAACTTAAAAAAGTGATTTCTGCAATATTAAAAGGTAATTGATCTTGCAGTGCGAAAACTTGCAATAAATCAATTACATCTGCTTCCGTGGTCGTTTCATCTAAGGAAATTCCTACATCAGAATTATCAAAAATTCGCAAGTTGATATTTCTCGCATCCGCAGCTTCTAAAATTGCCTGTAAACTGGTATTTCCTAACTCTATCCGCAGAGTATCAAAAAAGTTGTCACTAACAATTTTATAACCTAACTTTTGCAAACCTGCGGCTAAAGTTGCAGTTAATTGGTGGATATTTTGAGCGATCGCCCTTAAACCATCGGGTCCATGATACACTGCATACATACTCGCCATTACTGCCAATAATACCTGCGCTGTGCAGATATTACTGGTGGCTTTATCTCTGCGAATATGTTGTTCACGGGTTTGTAAAGCTAAACGGTAAGCAGGTTTGCCATTAACATCTTTTGATACCCCGACAATCCGCCCTGGAACTAAGCGTTTATGCTCTTCCTTAGTAGCAAAATAAGCAGCGTGGGGTCCCCCAAAGCCCAAAGGAATACCGAACCTCTGGGTGCTGCCTACCGCTATATCTGCCCCTAATTCAGCGGGGGGTGTGAGTAATGTTAAGCTAAGAGGATCTGCGGCAATTGTCACCAATGCACCCTGAGCATGGGACTGTGTGATAAAATGGCGATAGTCGTAAATTGTACCGTCGGTTGCGGGATATTGCAGAATTGCCCCAAAGATAGTTTCGGTAAAATCAAAAGTTTGATGATCACCGATAATAATATTAATGCCTAAAGGTTTAGCGCGAGTCTGCAATACATCAATAGTTTGGGGATGACATTCACGGGAGACAAAATAGTTATGTGATTTATTTTTGCACACACCATAACTCATACTCATGGCTTCTGCTGCTGCTGTGGCTTCATCTAATAAAGAAGCGTTAGCAATTTCTAAACCAGTTAAATCAATAATCATGGTTTGGAAATTTAATAATGCTTCCAAACGTCCTTGAGCAATTTCTGGTTGATAAGGGGTGTATGCTGTATACCAGCCGGGGTTTTCTAAGATGTTGCGTTGAATTACTGTCGGGGTGATACAATCATAATAACCCATGCCGATGTAGGAGCGATAAACTTGATTTTTATCGGCTATCTTTTTCAATTTTGCCAGTGCTGCATATTCGCTTTGTGCTACTGGTAATTGCAGGGTTTGATGAAAACGAATTCCTTGCGGTACTGTTTTATCAATTAAGTCGTCGAGGTTACTCAAACCTAATACTTCCAGCATTTGCTGAATATCATCAGCCTTTGGTCCTATGTGTCTTTGGGCAAAGCTACTTAGTTTCTGACTACTTTCAGCTAAAATGTGAGGACGTAGGGAATTAGCTACCACAAATTGTTCTCCAGATGCGACGGTTTAATATATTGTAATGATTACTTGGAGACATGAGGGAATGGAAAATAGGGAATAGATATTAGGGACTTCCAAATAAAAAAATATCCACTCGTTGAGTAAGCAGGGGGGGCAGGGG
>NZ_LUFH02000194.1 GCF_001586785.1 Sphaerospermopsis aphanizomenoides BCCUSP55 | reverse complement strand
ATTTTTCCAGTTCATCCCAGTAAGGGTCGTGGACTATATGTGGAGTTCCAAAGTCATCGAGGTTGAATAATGTTCCCGTCATGATTCCTCCTCAAGCTGTGTGGGAGGAATCAGGTAATAGGGACAAGGGGAGTAATAGCCATTCGTTAAATGAAGGTAGAAGAAACCATCACAGTAAATGGCCAATGGGTAATGGTTAACAGCTTCTAGTTCACGCTCCTGGAGTGAACCGGTACTGTTATATAAACGTACTTTCATGGTTGGTAAACACTTGGTAGTAATTGAGAATTGACAATTAATAATTGACAATTGAGAAATTGCAATTAGCAATTAGTAATTAGCAATTAGTAATTCAGAAATAATCCTCTATTTCCATCGCCGCACCACCGAAGTGCTTGGCGATAGAACCGTAATTAGTTGGTTGTTCCCAATAACGTCTTCTTAAACACTGCCTTACCCATCCTTCAGGATTCATGATTTTTTCAGCAGCGCCACGAAGTTTAAACAGTAGTAATGCTGCTTTAATTTCAAACTGAGGACGGTTTAAAACTTCTGTTTCTTCTGTGTCAAAATGAATACCCTCCTGAGACATCAGTTGTTGATTAGATAAGATATGCTGCTGCTGAATATCAAGGTCAACGGAATTTTCAGGGTTTGAGCTTGGTGTTTTGTAAGTAGAGTTAGGATTGTGTAACTTTTGTTTTTTGGGTGGGTTTAACCATTCCAATGGTCTAACAAGTAACTTGAATATCTTCCAGGAATACTGTCTTACTACTTGTATTACACGGTTCTCTACTAACAGGTTGAACATCTGTTTGAGGTAGTTGTGAGCATATCCTTTACCTCTATGTTTCTCGACCCAGTGATTGAACTCTGATAAATCTGGTTCTACTTCTTGGTCAACTCCTTCTCTAATTAGCCACTGCCACAGAAGTTTGGCGGCTGGTGGTATGGAGTTTTTTAGACAGAATTGATCATGTTTCTCTGTCCAATTTGATGTTAGTTTTGTCATAATCAATAAGGTTGAATCTGCCACCCCTCCCGGTGGCTTTGCAAAATTAACGCCATCTATCGCGGTCTAGGTCATGAATGGCTTTCTCAATCAACCATCGGTCTGACTTACCTGGATGCTTTAGTCTCAGGCTGTTGACCAATCGTTCGGATGCGGAAATATCAAACTGTAATCGGACTAACAATTGATGCCATAAACCCGCTACAAATGGATCGTATTGGTATTTCCTGAAGAATCTTCCCTTGCGTCTATTTTTTATTTTCAGGAATATCGAATTCCATCCCATCCACATGCGCTTTCTGTTTGATGAAAATCTTCTCCTCCTGTAAGTGATAATTGCTTTATCAATGAGCAAAAATATTACTTTTAGTCCCATCGCCAGGAAAACTATCTGTCCGAGTATTAAAATTAGAACAATCATGATGAATTAAGCAGTGACATATTTAATTCATCATGGAACTATTCAGGCTTTTATCTCAGTGATATAGGTCAACCTTCAAATACAGAAATCTGTCACCACCTAGCGCGTAGGTGGTTGGGATGCTGAACTGGATTCCAGGTATTAGGGTTTAGTTTTCTGGTTTAGATATGGGAGCAAAACTATCAGGTAAATCCTGTATCGTTTTGCCATTTAAACGCAAAAGTCTATCCAACGCCTTGAGTTGTGGAAGTGTGAAAGAGGGGATATTAACCCCGGCCTCCCAACGGCTTACTGTTCTTAAGCTCACGCCGATAGTTCTGCCAAATTCCTCTTGTGTTAAACCGAGTTCGTTTCGTAGATGTGTCAAGGGTGATTCACCCCCATTGTGATTTGCTGTTGTTTTGGGTTGAGATGTTTTCTTCATTATATCCTGCCATGACATTATGGCATGACCTATTGGCATTAAGCAAGTGGTCATGACACAATGACGTATGTGAGACAACAATAATCCAACCAAGTTGGAAACCCGGTAGATGGTAAGCACTCGGTTAGATGAATGAAGTCTCTCACACTCAAACCACAGAACAATGAGGGATGACTTTGTATCATCCCTTTCCCCCGCTCCCTCCTCCTTTGCCTTAGCGCCCGTGAGGACACACCATACTCAAGCTGGAGCAACACCTCTTATTAGGGAATAGGTAATAGGGAACAGGGAACAGATTCTGTCACCTGCCACCTGCCACCTGCCACCTGCTACCTAAACTTGCAATCACCGGAAACTTTGGCGCTGTTCACGAGTTGACAGCGCGGTGATTTTCTCATGTCTGCGTTACTAGTGTATTTCCGACCTGATGATCCAATGACTAACAACTCACAAAATAAGGACAATGACAATTAATGAATTAATAGAAGCTTTATCTGAACACGATGCTGGGAGTGTGGTTCAAGGACTAACAGCCACTGGGGACGCATTCAAAATCAAAGAAATAACCCGGTGCAAAATCACAAACAACATCATCATCAACATCGAACCCGTCACGGGGTATTTCCTAGACGAAGAATAACCAACAACCAACTTATGCCTAAAAACAGAAAAACTTACCCTTGGGTTGTTTATCACCAGCAGGGAATTTTCGCCAACACCATTGATAGATTTCCGACTCAAGAAGGTGCGCAACACCGCGTACAGGAACTTCGTAAACGTTGTCCTGGACAAAGAATCAACTTTTACTTCGAGCGTCGGAATCCTGCACCAATTACCTGCCAGATTAATGCTGAAAACAATTGAAAACTTCCTTGAGTCAGTTTTTGATTTATATATTACATACCCGCGAACATTTACTGTTCTCTTTGTGATTTTAACTTTCTTGCTGGCTTTTCTTCTGCCTTTTAATCCATAAACAGCATTGTCAATTATCAATTATCAATTATCAATTGACAGAGAGTTTGGAGGTGAAGTCTAGACGAAAATCAACAACTTATTTGATGTGTTTGTGTTTTTGGGATACCCGATTATCCGGTACAACATTGATTCTGTAAGCTATACGTTTTACCAGTGTTAGCAGGTGGAAATGCTAATACTGGTTTCTTAACAAGAATGGAGTTGAACAATGAATAGACAACTTAAACCTTGGGCAGTTTTCCGCATAGATACACCCAGCAATTCATTCATCGCCAGATTTAAAAAACGTGATGATGCGGACGAATACATGAAGCTTCTTAAAGCTAACACACTTTATGAGTTTGAGGTAGTTTTTGATAACTAATAAAATGAAAATCAAAACATTTACTTACAAACGAATTTTGAATTTAGGTAATTACGAAAGTAAGCACCTAGAAGCAACTATTGAGGTTGAAACATACCTTCTAGATTCTGCTGAAGAAGAGTGTTCAGCACTAATGGAAATGGTAGAGCGCAAAATTCGGGAAGATTGCGCCACAAAAATTAAAGATGAAATTAGGTCTGCACGCGAGGAATTGTGGGCAATTCAAAAAGAAATTGAAGTTGCAAAACAACAACTAGTACCCCATACAGAAGAAGTTCGAGAAGC
>NZ_LUFH02000193.1 GCF_001586785.1 Sphaerospermopsis aphanizomenoides BCCUSP55 | reverse complement strand
GTGTATTAAAAATCTCTCATCTTCTCCTTTTCCCACATAATATTACTATTTTGGAGATGTCTAATGAACGGGAAAACAAAACTGAGCAGGAATTTATCAGCTGGTCTAGGAATCGAGATCCAAGTGGGTTAGGCTGGAAATTTCAGGCAGAAGATGGGTTGTATTATCCAGTTCGGCAGTAATACCCGTTCACAGTTTATTAATCCTCACTTATATCTATTTTTACTAATTCCAATAAACCCTGTCTAATCACCTGTTCAACTAATTCACTTCTGGTGATACCTAATTTCTCGGATACCCTATCAAGTTCTGTAGAAGCAGTCTCAGTTAGCATTATCTGATACCTCTGCTTTGGTTCACCATATTTATCTTTCTCAGCTTTTCTTGGTCTTACCACGGGCTATACACACATCAACACCTCCACACTTTACAAATTTATGGGAGATGCTATATACACACTTACACATCTACATATAAAATAAAAATAAGGCGACACCTACGCTGCACTTCCTGAATCTTGGCAGGTAGGCAAATCGCCTTAACCCTTACAGGTAAATTAATCATGACACAAATTCAAAATTTTCTCGCCGGTGCTAATGACACCACAGTAGTCAAAGAACCTAGTAACAGAGAACCATTAAAGCATTTATTAATTGGCTCAAGGAGAACTGTTACTAGTACAATTCATCATTTACAGGTAATTGGTTATGCAGATGTTGGAGATTGGAGTGAACTTATACCCACTGGTAATATTGGGGAGTTCATGAGTATTTTAATCAGACAAATTATGATTAAATAACAAGAAATAACCAGTGATGCCAACTAATTAAAAATTATTTTGACAGGAGGAAGTTAAACCCTTCTGTCAAGAAAATTTTAGGGATTTATTTCTAGTTTAACTATTTTTGATACAGATAAATACAGACAAATAATTGTGGATTTTCTTTTTCCATTTCTCCTCAAGAAAATATCTACATCTCCAATGAATAAAATCTAAAATTTTGACAGATCAAATAGAGATAATTGACCAACAGAAACATTACCCTTTCCACCACGATGATAATTAAGGTGGCATCCAGAACAAAGACAAATTAGGTTCTCTAATCTGTTATCAGATGGGTCTCTATTCCAGTGATGAACCTGGAGATTATAGGCACGGGGGTTAATAATATCATTAGGTTTTTCACCAGGACGTAAGCAAACGCGACCGCATTTTTGACAACGCCAATCAGCTTTTTCTTTAATGTTTTTAGCCAATTCTTTCCAGTGCTTTGGGTACTCCATGATAACTGTTGAAACCAAACTTTAGGATTGTGATATTTTTATAAAATAAACGTGATATTATTATATAACAAACAACAACATTTTTGGTGATTATGATGTAACTGTAAACATTCAGCAATCAAAGTTCAGTCAAAAGGTGAAAAACTGAAGATTAGATGTAAATTCCTCATCAAAGAAAGAGAATTCAAGATTCAGGAGTTAGAATATCTCATTTTTATATTGAATTTTGAGCTTACAATGAAAATCACAGCCTAGATGCAAGGAAAACTCACCATGACAGTTACTACTGCTAAATGGAGTTTAGACGACTATCATCGCATGATTGAAATTGGCCTTTTAGCTGGTCGTCAGGTTGAACTACTAAATGGAGAAATTATCAACATGGCACCGGAAGGACCAGAACACGCACAAATTAATACTGACTCTGCTGAATATCTGCGTGAATTACTTGGTTCAAAAGCATTGGTAAGAGATGCAAAACCTATTACTATTCCTGAAAGTAATTCAGAACCAGAACCAGATTTAGCAATAGTTGAACCACAGCGTGCTATTTATCGCAGTCACCATCCTTATCCTGAAAATATATTTTGGTTAATCGAATATTCTCAAACGACCCTGAGTAAAGATTTAGATGTAAAACGCAAAACATACTCTGCTGCATCAATTCCTGAATATTGGGTAGTAGATTTAAAGAATCAACAAGTAAAAGTGTTTAGAGAACCAATAAATGGTGATGATTCCCAAGAATTAACCTTGACTTTAGGTGAAATATCTCCGTTAGCATTTCCAGAAATTAAAATTTCTATTCAACGTTTGCTACAAGGGTTTTAAGTAGGTCGGCGTTAAAAAAGGCAGGAGGCAGAAGGCAGGAGGGAAGACGTTTTTAGGAATTTTACATTTTTTTACATACCACTCTTCGAGAAGCTTCTGCGTGTCTACGGTTTTTTCGTGCTGACTTACTTAATTTAAATTCTTCTTCCTGTTAGTTTAGCATACTAAGTACAGTAGAGCCAATATTATTTAGTTAAGGTAATAAAAATGTCTTACAGTGATTTTAAATTAAGTGAAGTTATCCAAAACTTTGGATTGACAATAAATGAAGCTTCAGGGTTATTTGCAGAGACACCAGAGGAAGAATGTAGTGATTTACTAGCAACAATTCTCAAGGAAAATGTTGATTTAGCTGTTTCAATTAATACTGAAAAAGCTCGGTCTGAGATGATAATTAGTCCAATTTTACTGGAAGTTAGACGGAAATTGAATTACGAAATTAGTTTATTTTCGGGGGTAGATTTTAATGTGGATAACCAACAAGGATTAAATGGTTTTTGTGATTTTTTGATTAGTCTCTCCAAAGAACAGCTTTTTGTCCGCGCACCTGTAATTACATTGGTAGAAACTAAAAATGAAAACTTGAAATCAGGTTTGGCGCAATGTATAGCGGAAATGGTTGCTGCTCAGTTATTTAACGAACAAAAACAAAATCAGATTAAAATTGTTTATGGTGCTGTAACCATCGGTACTATTTGGCAGTTTTTGAAGTTAGAAGATAAAATTATTTCCATTGATTTAAGTGAATATTATATCAAGGATGTGAAAAAGATTCTGGGAATTTTAATCAGTGCCATTAGGCAATAATCAGTAGGTCGGCGTTAAAAATTGTCGTTATGGCAAGGAAGGGGAGCAGGGAGCAGGGGGCAGGGAGAAAGAATTTTCGTTTTTCTGCACAACCCACCTATATCGTCAGTGATTATCCGGGCATGATATAAGTTGGAGCAACGAAAATTTTGTGAAATAATCAGATGACAGTGGAGCAGGGGGAATGGAAAAAGAACCAATCAAAAGTCATGAAGACCTAGAAGTATATAAAATGGCTTTAGATGTTGCCATGAAAATTTTTGAATTATCTAAAAAGTTTCCTGTTGAAGAGAAGTATTCACTGACAGATCAAATTCGTAGATCATCACGGTCTGTCTGTGCAAATCTGGCAGAGGCATGGAGAAAACGTCGTTATGAGGCTGCTTTTATTGCTAAGTTGAATGATGTAGAAGCAGAAGCAGCAGAAACTCAGACTTGGCTTACTTTTGCTGTGAAATGTGGTTATTTAGAAGTTGATACAGGTAGAGAACTTTATAGAACCTACAACCAAGTATTAGGCATTCTAGTAACTATAATCAACAATCCATATCCCTGGCTCATAACACGCTAAGGGAACTCCAAAAAATAAATTATTCAATATTTTTTTGGAATCAAAACGACTACCCCCTGCCC
>NZ_LUFH02000192.1 GCF_001586785.1 Sphaerospermopsis aphanizomenoides BCCUSP55 | reverse complement strand
AAAAGAATCAGTATCACAAATAAACCAATTTAACTCATATTTATTAATTAAAATTATATCTATATAATTACGGATAGCTATTTCTAAAGTATGCAAGCTTGGATATAAAGATTCACAATATATCATGTTTATTTAATAAAGGCGCATAGCTTTTTTAATATCTTGATCAGTTATGGTATTTGACGAAGATACACATTCAAAATACTTTTCTATTCTTGCATTTGAAAAAGCTTTTTGAAAAAAATTAAGATTATTTAGTTTTGGTTTTGGAAGGTTAGGACGAATAAGACTAGGTTGATTTATCATGATTTATTTATAATAATGTTGACAAAATAAATATGGGAAAATATAATATATAGTGTAGATTCTATGGTAATCCCCTCCTTGCTTGTAAATTTATAGCAAGTGATGACCCTAGAGTAAAATGTATCACAAATAGATTAGTTAGTGACAGAAGTATCGAAAAAGTACCTCTACTGAGGTTCTAAGTCAGACTGACTCAATTGAAAACCTCCCTGTTATAGGGAGGTAAAAATTTTGAAAATTTAATAAAATTTAAACTTAGATAATGCGATCACTCTTATTTAGCTAACGCTAGAGATAGTGCGTTAGCAAAGCTTACCGAAGGTATCGCGTGATTAACTCAAATACTTGATATCATAAATAGTAAAAAGCCATTCAAATTCTTCAACCATGACAGAATTACTACAGCGTGCGATCGCAGAAATTGAGAAATTACCAGCAGAAGAACAAAATGCGATCGCTACCCGTCTTCTGGATGAACTAAAAGATGAACAAGGTTGGAAAATTCGTTTTGCAGCTACAACACATAATCAATGGGATCGTCTAGCTGAGATGGTGCGTCAAGAAATAGCAGCTGGTGAAGTTACACCTCTCGATAGCAGCGAAGAAGTTGCCAAACGTGCGAAAGAATTATATGAAAATAGCATTCGTTCACAAGTCGAAACCGAAGAAAATATCGGTAAAATGATAATTATTGATATAGAAACTGGTGAATATGCTATTGATAAAACAGGCATAGAATCAGCCCATTATTTACGGAATAAAAACAGATTTGCTCGACTTTTTGGGATTCGCATTGGTTACAAAGTCGCTGTTTCTTTCTGTGGTGATATGGAGCGTGATTATCGGTGATACAATGATGAGTTAGATGTGCGATCGCCTATTCTGAATTTATGCGATCGCTAATGTCAATTTACCCCTTTACTTCTCCACAGATGCTAACTTTAAAGGATACAATGGCTCAGATCCATTTAATTGCCAAATCCTAAACACTAATAGCGCAGCTACAGTTAGCCAAACACAAGAAAAAGATAAAATCATTCCCGCTAAAGGAACAGTTTGCCAATAAATTGCTGTCACCACCACAGCAGATAACCAAGGTCCTAAAATCACTACAGGAACAGCAGCACCTAATCTCCGTTCAACGGTAAAAATCGTATTCCAAGTATCACCTAAAGCTAAATGCACCACAAACAAAATTAAAGGCAATACTAAAAATTGGTGATTCAGTTGCTGCCAAACTAATACAGAAGAAATCACCCGCAAAACGGCAATTATCATCCACACTATAGGAAATGCTAAAGGTGGTGGTGCCCATCTTGGTCTAATTACCTGGTCATAGGTGCGACTAGAGCGGGTATTATCTAAAAGCGAAAAAATCCGGGAACGGATACTTAATAAAGCAAAAAATAATGCAGTTACTAAAGTGCTAAACCAACTGGGCAAGGAAGAATTATTATCAATCAATATTACTAATTTTTCCATTCCCAGCAACACAAGAATCATCACTCCTATTTGCAGAATAGTCCCTAATTTATAAACTAAAACTGCGTTGATATCCAGTTCTTTTGTAGCTGCTGATGTATTGAGAGACAGTTGCTGATTCCCAGGTTTCACCCCCATTACTGTGTTGACAAATTTCTCCAGGATGCCAGTATTATTGGATTGATTCATAATTACGAGATTGCGAGTAGTTGGTAGTGAATAATCATAGGTTATTATATGATGGGATAATGATAAATATGTATTGATTTCATCTTCTTGAAAAAGATATCATATCAAGTTCGGCTAATTACTTACGATATAAAAGTTTTGGACATATTTGCTTTTCTCTATTCCCTATTCCCTATTCCCTGCCCCAACAGATATCGTAAGTGTTTCACCGGACATGATATCAAAATCTATTTCATCTCAATTATAAATTTATAATCCCGAAGAATTCCCAGATCCCCGACTTCTCAGGTCAGTTGTGTGAATGCATATTTATATGAGAAGTCAGGGATATCTTTATTGATTATTTGCGATCTGACACAAACGCAACTTTATCTTTAGAGAACAACCAATCACTAAAATGCTGCATTTTCGCAACTAAACTTCTAATTAAGCTGGTTTGCGGCTGTTTTCTGGGTGCTGCTAGTTGTAAAACTATCTCTAGCAGCCAAGGAGCAAAGTTTTGACACCAGACGGCTAAATGAGATTGCCATCCGACTAAAATTTCTGATGAATCTTTTTGCAGTCCGATGATGAGTGCTTGCGCTACTTGCTGGGGTGTCATGGGGGTGACTCCACGAAATAGTTGCAAGTCGCGCACCATGTCTGTATCGGTGAGGGTAGGAAGCAAAGCCACAACGCGGATGTTGTGTTCAGCTAATTCCCGACGCAAGGCTTGAGTAAAGCCTAAAATCGCAAACTTAGTAGCTGAATAGGTGGCCATTGTGGGTGCTGCAACTTTCCCCATCAGACTGGAGACATTGACAATAGTTCCCTCTTTTTGGCTGGCCATACGTCTTGCTATCAGACTCGTGAGATTATACATTCCCAACAAGTTAATGGAGATTTCTTCTTGGACTTGGGGAAGTTTTGATTGCAGAAATGAGTTTTGGTATGCAACTCCTGCACAGTTGACAAGTATATGGACGGGTCCATAGTTGCGCCACAATTGGGCGATCGCAATATTTACGTTGACTGGGTGGGTTAAATCTACAGCGATGATAATCGTTTCAGTGCCTATTTCTTCAATTTCTGCCGCTACTTGGGCTAATTTCTGGCGATCGCGTGCTACCAATATCAGCCGCTTTACTCCTTGCTGGGCTAATTCTAATGCGATCGCTTTACCAATTCCACGGGAAGCCCCTGTAATTAGAGCAACTTTGCCTTGAATATTCATCGGTTTTCACCTCCAAATTCTTGGCCTTACCTCTGCTTTTTCCATCCAAAAGGTAAGACGATTGATGAACAGTAAGATTTATTACGCCAGATATTTCTGTTTGTTGCTTCTTTGCAATACCCCTTCATTGCCTGTACAAAACAGAAATTCCTCGTTACTAGGATAGATAAATCAAAACTCAAGTTTATTCGCAGAGTGGATACAGAGCATCGGTTTTACCTCTCTTTAATCCGAGCATTCACCAGTTGGTTGCCACTACACACCTTAGCAACTAAATCAAGAGATTGCAATCTTTTTTAATAAGAATTTCTTAATACTTCTTTACAACAGCTAGAAGAAGGAGGCAGAAGGCAGGAGGTAAATCTTTCTCCCCATCCCCTCATCTCCCCATCTCCCCATCCCCCCATCTCCATTACGTTCCATTCTCCATCTTCTACTAGACGGTATTTCCAGTCTAGACCTGCTTCAAAACTTGCTTCTCCCCAAG
>NZ_LUFH02000191.1 GCF_001586785.1 Sphaerospermopsis aphanizomenoides BCCUSP55 | reverse complement strand
ATGGACATCTGCTTTGTGAAGCATAACGTGAGCTAAAAGCCCATTTTTTCGTTCAAGTCACACTAATGTCGGAAATAATTGACTAAAAATGGATCAGCCTATCGGTCAAAAATTGTTCGCCTCTTAGCCAAAATTTATCTATAGAGGTATAAAAATCAAATAGTTTTCTCAAAAAATCTATCTATAGAGATATGAAAATCATAAGTATTCATCCTTCAGCTATCAGCTATCCGCTTTATATGCTCAAATATAAACAATAAGAATAAATGTATAAATTTTAAATTTATCTAACTAGGTTTTGCTGTTTTGTTGTGTGTGTAGCGTGCCGTCAGACATAAAAGTTTTGTCGTGGAGGCAAGGAAAAACTTTGTAACTTACGCTTCTTGGGAACAGCAAGTCAAAAGTATACAAGGTTTCAGGCAACTTTTTTGAATACTATTTGAATATTAGAATATACAATCTAGCAGCACAACAGCTTATAAATTGATTATTGATTATTAATAGCTAAATGCTTACTAAAAAACAAATAACCGTTTCAAAAATCTATCTATAGAGGTATGCCAAATTTAAAGTTTTGGTAAAATACTTGATTTAAGTATTAAGATATGTTAAAGCCAAAGACATAGCAAACCAAATTTAGATAAATCTACTGATACCTGTATGACATCTTTATTTTGGAATCCAAGCTCAACAGAAAGTATCCTTTGGATAGATGACTCAGCCAAAAATGTTTGCTTGCTCAAATCTATACTCAAGCAACAAGGATACAGGCTAACACTAGCAAACAGTGATACAGAAGCCTTGACCAAGATGGCAGAATCTACACCTGATTTGGTAATTTTAAATACCTCTATTTCTAATATTAATGGCGGTAAAATCACTCAACAAATTAAGCAGAATTGTGATTTACCTTTCATACCTGTGTTGCTGATTGCAAATTGTGATCAGCCTAGTTTGATTTGCGGTTTACAAGCTAGTGCTGATGAATTTTTGATGAAACCTGTAGAACAAAAAGAATTGTTAGCAAGAGTCCGTTCGCTTCTGCGACTCAAACATAGTATCAATCAAAGATACCAACTTGCTCGGCAGCGATGTGAAGATTTTATGATCAAGTTGACTCACGATTTACGCACTCCTTTGACCTCAACAATTCAACTTTTGCAAATGATTCAAAAAGGAAATTTTGGTCATAATTTCTCAGAGATAAGGAAACATCTGCAATTACTAACTGAAAGTAATCAAACCCTACTGTCAATGGTGGAAAATGTGCTGGAGGTTTATCAGTATGAAGCTGGATGTAAGGACTTGGAATTTTTTCCCGTTGACTTATGGGAATTAGCTCAAAAAGTAGTTCAGGAACTCAAACCTTTAGCTGTTGTCAAAAACGTAGTTCTGAATGTCAAATTAAACAACACACAACCATCTGCGGTGAAAGTACGGGGTGATAGAATAGAACTTTACCGACTGCTAACTAACTTAGTGGGTAATGCTATTCGTTTTACAGATAAGGGTTCAGTAGAAATACGACTTAGTTCCCACGAAAAACGGGTAATAATTGCTGTTGAAGATACTGGAATTGGTATTAGTAAATCAGAGCAAGTACACTTATTTGAACGTTTTCGACAGGGTAAACATCAACGTCCAGGTAATGGTCTAGGATTATGTTTGTGCCGTCAGATTGTAGAAGCCCATCAAGGAAATATCTATGTTTCATCAACTTTAGGTAAAGGTAGCGTTTTCACTGTTTCTTTACCTGCGTCATAGCAGATGGCAAGAGGCGCTCTTGCATTGACACTCTCCCGCTAACCTTACGGTGTAACAGGAGTCCTCTGGTGACATTTAAGATAGACAAGAGTAAAACCCTTGTTATTCTTAGATTTTAAGGACTAATCATGTCCTAATCTGAATACCTACCATAACATCTGTAAGTCAGTGTAAATTTTTGTTCAAGTTTTAGGTTTTTGCTAGGTTAGCGCCAGTCCATACTCTTGTTCGACAATATTTAACAATTTTGACTGCAAAGGTGAAAGATACGGTTTTGGTTGTTTCCCTAATCCTGAACAAAGCCAATCAACGGCACTATCTCGGTTTTCAATTTGATGCAGTCGTCGCAGTTTCGAGCATAGCTGTTGCATGAACTGGCATTCTTCATCCAATAGTTCTAAGGATTTGAGATGTTCTATTTTCACTGTGTACTCAGTATCCCCAGTCTCAATAGTGCAACTATAGTCTCCAACATGGGTAATGACACCCCAACAACCACTTTTGCCTTTTAGTTCTGGGTTATCTTTGGGTAGTAGAATACATACCTCCCCAACATGGTAGGGATTTGGTACTTTGGTTCTTTCTCGGATTTTGTCCACAATATCTTGAACTTGACGACCAGAAGGAATTTTACCACCCGCTTGCTCTACTGCCTGTTGCCAAGCTAAACATTGTTGTTCTGGTTCTAAGGAAACCAAAGGTCTAACCTGGCGTTCGCTGGTTGGTAAGATTTGGGAACCATTGGTTCCCGTTTGGTCTTGGGTTTTAACTTGGGAATTATTAGTTCCCATTAAATTTTCAACTACCAATGAACCGGCTATCAAGTAGTTCACATGACGATTAGTAAAGCCAAATCGGGAACGACAGTAATTTTCAAAAGTTGAGTGAGTGGAACGGTACAAACGTCTGTCTCGTATTTCTTTCAATGCTTTAGCAGCTGCGTAAAAAGCTTTTTCAACTTGTCTCTCTAAAAATATGCGATCGCGCCACTCGTCTGTACTGAGTTCAGTTAGTTCGGAGCTAACAGCTGTTTCTGCATGGTTGGTTGCAGAATCGTTCTGGCTGGGTAGCAATTTTTCATCAGTAGAGATGTTTGATATCTCACTCATAATTTCTACCTCCTAGCTCCCAAAAAAATTTGCTATTAATTGATACACCATCAACTGTAAATTTATGATTTATATTCAATGATAAACTGATAGTTTATATTTGAGGGTAGTGGAATGGCTAAAAAATGGATGAAAGTTAGAAGAACGATAGATATAGAAATACCCGGTTTGGGCAAGAGAATTAGACAAGCCAGAGAAGCGGATAGACGCTCTTTAGCTGAAATATGTCGTCAAATTCCCTTGACAACGATGAATTGGTACAAAATAGAATCCGAAGAAACCAAAGCTTTGCCAATTGAAACTTTACAGCGCATTGAAGAGGTGCTGAATGTTAATTTTGGTATTAAATTTTATGAATAAAGCAGAATAAATGCTTATGCTTGACAATTAACAAATTTTTCAAAATTAATATTTCTACGATTAAATTTAAAATTTAAGCTTGATTTTTAACTGATCAGAGTATATGTTACGGCACTTTTCATGTATTTAAGCTACATCCCAAATAAATCGGGAGCATCCCAAATGTGAAAGTTTATTTTTTGTTGGAGTTCAAGACGTGAAATGAACGAACCACGTTCACCGAAGGTGTTCCCGTTCGCGTAGCGTGCCGAAGGCATAGGGTAGGAACGAAGGACACGTTCGCGTAGCGTGCCGATAGCTTGCGTGGCGACGCAGGAGCCATAGGCATAAGTAAGAAGGAAGAAGAGATTTTTTGGTGTTGCTGCGGTTATTTTTGCAAAATTGGGATGCTCCCAATAAATCTTGTTGGTTGAGTCGATGGGAGGTATTATCCTCCGCACCTCTCAGTTAAATCTGGGCGTGCGACTTT
>NZ_LUFH02000190.1 GCF_001586785.1 Sphaerospermopsis aphanizomenoides BCCUSP55 | reverse complement strand
AATAAGATAATTATTGACCAATGTATTAATGTGATGGAGACTTTGGAAGTAGTAGAATATATTGATTTAGGTCATATGGTAGACACGATAAGTTACTGGACGATTGATAAGTCATTCAGAAAGAAAATAGCATATACTATTGGAGAATTTATAAATGATAAAATTTGTAATTTAACAATTATTGGTAATAATATAGATGTTTGGGAAAAGTTAGTTGATTTATTATCGGGTAAATTCATTGAAAAACTCAAAAATACTATTGATATAGATCAAGATTTAACAGATTTTTCTGAAAAGTTTGCTAATTTATTATTTTCTAATGGGAGAATAAGAAAAAAATTGTATGTGTTAGCTAAAATCCCAGTAAATAAACAATTACGGCGTGTATTATTTAAATTTCTAATCCAACATCAGGAACTTTTACCAAATAGCAGAAATGATGAAAGTGAGCTTTTAGTTCAAGTTATTGCTGAACTTTGGGATTCAGATAAAAATTGGATTATAAATAATCAATCTCAACGTAGGGGTTTAATAGCATTGCTGGGTCAATTACAAGAAATTGACGCTGTAGGTGCAAGAAGACTATCAGATGAAATAGCTGATTTTTTAATACACCATCCTAATTAAACAACTCAAGAATATATACTAATATTATTATCAATGAAGTTGGATTTTAGATCGACCTTAAACATCCAATCCAAAATCCAAAATTATCCCTCAACTTCCTCCTAATTAAACCACCTGAAACAACCTACAAACACCAAGAATCACCACCAACAAATCCCTACCATCAGCACCCCTCTTAATAGACATCTCCAAATCCAAAATCATAGTCACCGCCCTAGCCAAAGCATTGATACTTGTATTCGCTACCTCCTGACGCAAATAATAAACCCGACGAGGATTACTGATATTACACAATTGAGCTAATTCACCATCCTTCTTCACCCCAGAAACCATCGCAGACTTCACCCATAACCAAGTTCTAAACTGCGTTAAAATAGTGCTGACAATCACCATTAAAGGTTGAGAACGAGACAGTAAATCATCCAACAATTGCAAAACTTCATGGCTTTTTCCTTCACGCATAGCCGCAGCCAATTGTAGGCTATTCTGAGTTTGACATGGCACTAACTCCTGTACCTCCCCAAGCTCCAATTTTCTACCCTGAGCATAGATAGACAGTTTGCGTAACTCAGAAGCAGCACGGGTCATATCATTACCAATAGCTTGTGCTAAATATGTCACCGCCTCCTCTGACAACAGCAGTTTAATTTTCTTAGCTGTAACAGCATTATCCGTGGTGTTCGTGTAGAGTCTTGCAGCAAGGGAAACTATCGCCTGTTCAATCAAATCGTGCCGCCAAGGTGGTATCAATGCAAACTCCAACAACTTCCCATACTTGACCAGATGTTTGTAGACCTTCAGCCGCTTATCCACATTATTAGCCACAAACACCAAAATAGTTGAATCAGGCACTTGCACCAACTGTTGCAAAGTTTCTAACTCCGTATCACCCCACTGCTTGAGGTGGCAATTTTCCACAATTACCAGTTTTTTACCATCAGTCAGGGAACGAGTACGAGCTACACTCAAAGCCTTATCAAGCTGACCATCTGAAAATCGGTGATAGCATAGAGTCAGCCATTGGCAATCAATCTCTGCTTTGTACTGGTTTAGCTGTGACTGAATCGCGTGTTGGTCATCACCAGTGAGTAAGACTATCATGCTTTCACCCTCCCATTATGACTGTGATTGCTTGTCTTAATCAACACAGTTAGAGGTTTTGGACTTTGGGTAGCTCGTTGCAACATCTTAGCGATCGCCTCTTTACCATTCTCAAACTTTTTCTGATAAGCTGGTGTCACCTCTAAAATTGCCTTAGACCCTTGCAATTTCACCAAATGACCATGAGCCAACAGCTTTTGATGATTTGGTTTAGCCTTATCCATCACCTGCTGCCAAATTTGCGCCAAATTAGCTGTATTATCGGTATTAAGTAGGTCGGTAGTATTAGCAGTATTACTTACAACTGTTGGTAACAAACTATCCTCACCCCCATTTCCAGGTTTCTCACTTCTCTTGTTGATGGTGTACGTGCCGAATGTAGGTAACAATCTGTTATCATGCCCTTGTTTCACATTGGTTTTCGTTGTTCCCACAGGCAATAAACCAGGCAGCAAATTGAGTAAACAAACCTCCAGCCACACGCCCGCATTTACCGTATACCGCAGATAATTTTCCGCTTTCTGTAACTCTGCTAAAGACAAATTCAGACTCTCAAAATTCCAGTGTTTAGCAAACGTTTTGAGTTGGGCATAACTGACACAACCAGTCAGCAAAGCTTGTTCCTTCGGTGCAGATTTGATAATTAATAAATCACGGTATGTTTGCAGTAAGTTTGAGATAATCAATTTGGGCGTTTTCCCAGAGTCTACCAATTCTCTTGCGACTTGCAGCAAGTTAAACGTGTTGTTGGTGGAGATAGCCTGTAAAATAGCGATTAACTCTGCTTCTGTCACACCTCCAGCAATTTCCATGACATGATGGGCAGCGATATCTGTATGCAAAAGACTAGCTTGACCGAGTAATTGCAACGCATCTCGTAAACCACCATCACTGAGTCGAGCGATCGCACTCAATGCCTCTTCATTAATAGAAATAGATTCCGCATCTGCTATAATACGGAGATGCTGCACAATAGTTTTAATGGATAAAGTGCGGAAATTAAACACCTGACAACGGCTGATAATAGTAGGTAAAACCTTATGCTGTTCTGTAGTGCAGAGAATGAAAACTACATGAGGTGGTGGTTCTTCAATACATTTGAGTAAAGCATTGAAGGCGTTACCGGTTAAACAGTGACATTCATCAAGAATAAAAATTCGATAACGTCCTGCCACTGGTGCTAAAGTACAGCGTTCAATTAAAGCACGAGCATCATCCACACCATTATTAGAAGCAGCATCAATTTCACTTACATCTAGACTATTGCTAGTTTCAATTGAACGACAAGATTGACAAATTCCACAAGGTTTATCAGTTGGTTTTTTGCTATTTAGACAATTGAGAGATTTAGCAAATATGCGTGCAGAGGAAGTTTTACCAGTACCTCTAGAACCTGTGAACAAATAAGCTGGGGCAATTTGTGAGTGTTTGACAGCATTAGTCAAAGCAGTTTTGATGTATGGTTGTCCAACTAATTCTGCTAAAGTTTGGGGACGATATTTTTGATGTAAGGCGACTGTAGACATAGGATTTATTCATCTTAATTCGTCGCCCTTGCCCCTGTTAAGGGGATAGGATATTAGTTGAAATTTATAGATGTTTTTAGATTAATGATGCACAGAAAAAAAGTTGATAAAGTTGTTTTGTTAACTAATATAATTTAACATCTTTTTGTTATAAATCAACACAAAAATGAATCTTATATGAAATTTTAGCTGACAACATATAGCAATCCTAAATGATATGTGAGAGTTCAATACACCTCAAATGTCTATAAAATAAGGATTTTTCTCTCAGTATTTTCTAACATTTGGGGTAGGATTGCTATAGTAAAAATAATTCGTACAGAATTGATACAATCAGGACTAGAGAACTTTTAACATAAAAAAAGTTTCAATAATGGACAATTAACAATGAATAATTGACAATGACCTCTCCCTTAAAGTCAGAGGATTGAAAAAGCGGATTTTTTGGGTTTTTCCCCATTGAAAGGGAAGGTTTTAACCCTTGAATTAAACAATTAATTGTCAATTGTCAATTATCAATTGATAAAATCTTTTCGCATAAATCTGTGTTAAGTACCCAGGCAAAATTAATTGCACATAGTTATTGAAACAAAAATCTTTGTAAACCTTACCTGTTCCCTGTTCCCTGTTCCCTCTCCTAACTATGAAATTTATTTTGCACGACTACTTAATAAAATTTGTAACTCATTTACCTCAAATCGGCTGTATTATTTAAACCTAATTAAACTTAATCAACTGTACTGATGAAGAAGTTTAACAAAGAATTTGACAATTGTAAGTATTCAGCTATCAGTAATCAGC
>NZ_LUFH02000018.1 GCF_001586785.1 Sphaerospermopsis aphanizomenoides BCCUSP55 | reverse complement strand
AAGAATTACGGGCAGCAGAAGACCCAGAGTTTGAAACATTCTATACCAAAAACATTTTGCTGAACGAGGGTATCCGCGCTTGGATGGCTCCTCAAGACCAACCCCACGAACAATTTGTATTCCCTGAAGAAGTATTACCACGTGGTAACGCTCTCTAATTAATCAAGGAGTTACAGAAGTTACAAGAGTTACAGAAGTTACAGAATAGAAAATAGTAATGTACCGATAGATGAAAGTGTCTGTAAGCAAGGTTACTCAAATAATATTCTGAACTACTGAATTCTGAACTTCTGCACTCCTTTTTCAAATTGTTGTGTTATAGTAATTCAAGGTTACAAGCCCAGAGTTTTTCACTCTGCCTTTTTGAAACTAAGACCGTTTAGGCAACAAGGAGGTGATGCCCATGATAGAAAGTAGTATGACCATGGGTCATCAGGTTGCAGTTAGCCGGCTGTGTGCCGGGGCTGTTCTCTAAAAGTTAGCCTTAGTTATCTTGAGATACTAAGTTAGCTCAATTAGCTAGGCTGAAAATCGGAGTTCCTTCCGGCAGTCTGGTTGCAACCTGAAGACCCGCTAGACCGCCCTAAATTAGATCAACTGATCTAACTTAGGGCGGATAGTTTTTTATGGGTAATTTTTGGACTCTTGATTAAGATATAGCAGGTGACAGGTGCTAGAAAGAAGGCAAGAGGCAAAAGGCAAGAGCTTTTGAATTTTGAATTAATTTTCTCCAGGTCTCTTCTTCCCCTACACCCTACACCCTACAGTAATTTAATCCCATACTCTGATCTTGATAATTGAAAAAACATCATATATAATATGAAACTATAGTGTGGCAGCTTTTACATAAGTTAATTGCATAAAATTTTAACGATTTGTTAATCAGTTATTAGCTTTGTAAAAACTAAAATTGTAGTAGTGGCAGTCATGCCTAGTCCACAGGTTTTAGCAAGATATCGCATTTCTGAGAGTAGGTAAGGCGAGAACATTTATCTGTATACGGTGTGAGGAGCAAAGAAAAGATGTCTAATCTCTTGTGGAAATCCCTGGTGGTTAGCCCCGCAGTTTTGGGCGCGACGTTGTTAGTTTCAGGAACGGCGCTCGCCAGTCCCAATACCACCACTGAAGTATCAACAGTAGAAACACAAGCGGCAGCTGCGGTTGTCCAACAGCCTGAAGTATTAGCTCAAGTACCCGCAAATTCTGGGGTTTTAGCGCAAGTTCAACGCTACAGCAACGAAGGTCAAAATTTACAGTCTCAAGTAACATCAGTTTCTCAGTTCTCTGACGTTCAACCTACCGATTGGGCGTTCCAAGCGTTACAGTCCTTAGTTGAGCGTTATGGTTGTATTGCTGGTTATCCCAACGGTACATATCGCGGTAACCGGGCGTTGACTCGTTATGAATTTGCGGCTGGTTTAAATGCTTGTTTGGATAGAGTTAATGAATTGATTGCCACAGCAACTGCTGATTTGGTAACAAAACAAGATTTAGCAACTTTACAACGGTTACAAGAAGAATTTTCTGCTGAACTAGCAACTTTACGTGGTCGTGTAGATGCTTTGGAAGCTCGGACTGCTGAGTTAGAAGCTAACCAGTTCTCTACTACCACCAAATTGCAAGGTGAAGCTATTTTTGCTGTCACTGATGCTTTTAATGGTGACATTCCTGGTAAGACTGTTTTTCAAGATCGAGTTCGTTTGAACTTGCAAAGCAGCTTTACCGGTAGAGATATGTTAAACACCCGCTTGACTGCTGGTAATGCTACAGGTTTTGGAACCGATCCCCAGAGTGGAGAAGCTAACCAAACCTTTGAAGTTGGTAGCACTGGTGCTAACAGTGTTGAAATTGACAAACTGACTTATGAGGCTCCTGTAGGTCCAGCACAGGTCTACATAGCAGCTACAGGTGGTCAACACAGCCATTACGCTGCTGTTAACAACCCCTACTTCTTCGATAAAACTGATGGTGGTAACGGTGCCTTAAGCACCTTTAGTTCTGAAAACCCCATTTATCGGATTGGTGGTGGTTCTGGTATCGCTATTAATGTACCCTTTGGTAAACCAGGTGGTATCCTCAAGCCAAGTTCATTAACTTTAGGTTACTTGGCTTCTGAGGCTGAAAGCCCTGCTTTTGGCGCTGGCCTGTTCGATGGTAACTATGCTGCTTTAGGTCAGTTAAACTTCAATGTTGGTAATCGCATTGCCTTAGCTGCTACCTATGTACATGGTTATCACGGTTCAGGTAGTACCCTGTTTGACTCAGGAATTGATGGTGGTTCTGCTATTACAGGTACTTTGGCAGCAAACAATCTCAGTGCTGTAAATGCCTCTTCCAGCAACTCCTATGGTATTTCCGCTGCTTTCAAACCTAGCGACAAAATCTCCATCAGTGGTTTTGTTTCTTACCATGATGTCATAGGCTTCGGCGCTGGTGATGATTATGAAGCGTGGACTTATGGAATGGGTGTAGCATTACCTGACTTCGGTAAGAAAGGTAACGTATTGGGTATTTTTGGTGGCGCTCAACCTTATTCCTTTAACAATGGAGCTAGTGGTGGTGACACTCCTTACCAAGTGGAAGGTTTCTATAAGTATCGCGTCTCCGATAATATTTCCGTTACTCCTGGTGTGATTTGGTTGCCCTCCACTGGACAGGATAATAACAGTGAAGATACCTTTATCGGTACTCTCAGAACAACTTTCACTTTCTAGCACGTTGATAATCTGTTAGAAAGTTTTAAAATCATTTCACCCCGCTTAATAGCGGGGTTTTTTGTTGTTAGTAGAAAAAAAGTACAAACCCCAGTGGTAAACCGGAGTATACTAGAAAAAGTATGAATGATGAATTTATAAATGATCCGTAAGTATTCAGCTATCAGACTTAAGAGGTCAGCTTTTGAAGACTATTTAATAATTTACCGATTTCTCAAAAATTCTGACTCCTGACTCCTGAATTCTTACAATGATCCTTCATCCATAATCCTTTATTCTTAAATTGCTGCTTGTGGAACTATCCTGTAAATCTGAATACGCAATTTTAGCGTTATTAGAGATGGCAACTCATTACGAAAGCGGCGAACCGATGCAAATTCGACAAATTGCCGCCCAACAAAATATACCTGACCGCTATTTAGAACAGCTATTAGCTACATTGAGGCGTGGGGGTATAGTTAAGAGTCAGCGTGGTTCAAAAGGCGGTTATCTGTTAGCGCGAGAACCTTGGAAAATTAGTGTTTTTGATATTTTGGAATGTTTAGAAGGGTTTGATATCAAGACCAGTGAAGAAGATAGCAACCCCAAAAATATAGACAGTGCAATTGTAGATGAGATTTGGCAAGAAGCTCGTCAAGCGGCCAATGCAGTTTTACAGAAACATTCGCTTCAGGATCTGTGTGAAAAACGAGATTCACGGCGGCAGTTAGATATCATGTACTACATTTAAAGGATTAAAAAACATTATGAGAATTGCTCGGAATATTACAGAAGTGGTTGGTCGGACTCCCCTAGTGCAGTTGAGCCGTATTCCCCAACAGGAAGGCTGTGTGGCAGAAATTTTGGTGAAACTAGAAAGTATGAACCCTTCGGCATCGGTAAAAGACCGCATCGGGGTGAGTATGATTAATGATGCCGAACGTGAAGGATTAATTACTCCTGGTAAGACTGTATTAGTAGAGCCAACATCGGGAAATACAGGAATTGCTTTGGCAATGACAGCAGCAGCTAAGGGGTATAAATTAATATTGACGATGCCAGAAACAATGAGTTCGGAACGTCGGGCGATGTTGCGGGCTTATGGGGCGGAATTGGAACTGACTCTTGGTATTGAGGGAATGAGTGGGGCAATTCGCAGGGCGCAGGAAATAGTGGAGACAACACCTCATGCGTATATGTTGCAACAGTTCCGCAACCCAGCTAATGCCAAAATCCATCGGGAAACTACAGCAGCGGAAATTTGGGAAGATACTGATGGCAAAGTAGATATGATTGTGGCGGGTGTGGGTACAGGTGGTACAATTACTGGTGTAGCTGAAGTGATTAAAGCTAAGAAGCCAGGTTTTCAAGCGATCGCTGTAGAACCAGCTAATAGTCCTGTATTATCTGGAGGCAAACCAGGACCCCACAGAATTCAAGGCATTGGGGCAGGTTTTATTCCCCAAGTGTTGAAAGTAGAATTGATTGATGAAGTGATTGCTGTCAGTGATGAAGAAGCGATCGCCTACAGTCGCAGATTAGCCAGAGAAGAAGGTTTATTATCTGGAATTTCCAGCGGTGCTGCTTTGTGCGCGGCTATTCGGGTTGCCCAACGTCCAGAAAATCAGGGACGTTTAATCGTCATGATTCAACCGAGTTTTGGTGAAAGATATTTGAGTACACCATTGTTCCAGGACTTAGAAGCAAAGTCAGTAACTGGGATTAGCTAAGTTCATTAGATCACAAAGTTATCTCTTGAGGCAGGGTGTAGGGTGTGGGGTGTGGGGTGTGGAGAACACAGAAGTAGAAAAGAAATATTATCTTTCTTTTGCCTCTTGCCTTTTGCCTCCTATCACCTGTTTACCTGTCACCTGATCACGGATCATGTCTGATTCCAACCACTACGAAACCCTGAAAATTAGTCATCATGCCAGCCAAGCCGAGATTAAACAAGCTTATCGCCGCTTGGTGAAAATTTTTCATCCTGACAGTCATCAAGAAACCGCAGATCATCAGGAAATTATTCGTATTAATGCCGCCTATGAAGTTTTGAGTGACACCCAAAGTCGCCTCAACTATGATGAAGAACTACGTAATAAACAGGATAATAACCAAAAGTATCATAATTTTCGCCAACAAAAAACAGCATCGGAGCGAAAACCATACCACGGAAAAAGACAAGCTGGAAAAGATGCTGATGAAAAAGTTGAAGAATGGTTACGCTTAGTTTATAAACCAGTCAATCGCTTACTATGTGTTATTCTTAATTCCTTAGAAGAGCAAATTGAGGAACTAGCGGCTGATCCTTTTGATGATGAATTAATAGACCAATTTCAAGAGTATTTAAAAGCCTGTCGAGAAGATTTAAAAATAGCACAAACTACATTTAGGTCTTTACCAAATCCTCCTAGTTTAGCTAGGGCTGCTGCTCATCTTTACTATAGTCTGAGTCAAGTTGGGGATGGTTTGGAAGAATTGGCATACTTTCCTTTAAATTATGATGACCGTTATTTACACACAGGTCAAGAAATGTTCCGCATTGCTACGCGGTTACATTGTGAAGCACAAGAATCGGTTAATCCATAAGAACGATAATTTATTCACTTGATTTCAATGACAAAATACTTAGTCTAAGTAGCTGGGGGTGACAAACACCTTGAAAACAGAACAAGTTGTAGGGTGTAGGGTGTAGGGAAAATCTGAAGAAAATTAGTTGATGACTCTATCTTTGATAGAAATTTGCGGAGTGAGGCTTGTAGTTAGCCCTTTAAGGTGTCAACCTTATCAAGCTGGAAATATTTGACTATATTTTTAGTAACTATCAACAATATAGACATCTTCGATAGGAAAATTAGCTTATGAAGGTTAACTTGCAGCCTACTCTCAATGATACTAATGTAGACGCGAATCAACCAAGCAGTCAACGTCAGTTAGCAGTTTCTATTTCGGCCATTGGCGAAACTCTAGACCGCAGTGCGCCACTAAATTTATGTTTAATTTTAGATCATAGCGGTTCGATGAATGGTCGCTCGCTGGAAACCGTGAAAAAAGCAGCTTCTTTGCTGGTTGATAAACTCAGTTCCGAAGATCGATTGAGTATAGTCGTTTTTGACCACCGCGCTAAGGTTTTGGTGCCTAATCAGGTAATTTCAGATCGAGAATACATTAAACAGCAAATTAATCGTCTGACTGCGGATGGAGGAACGGCGATTGATGAAGGTTTACGGTTGGGGATTGAGGAGTTAGCCAAGGGCAAAAAAGAAACCATTTCCCAGGCATTTTTACTTACCGATGGGGAAAATGAACATGGTGATAACAATCGCTGTTTGAAATTTGCCCAATTAGCAGCCGGATATAATTTGACTTTAAATACGTTGGGGTTTGGTGACAATTGGAATCAGGATATTTTGGAAAAAATAGCCGATGCCGGGTTGGGTAATTTGTCTCATATTGAACAGCCTGATCAGGCAGTTGATAAGTTCAATCGCTTGTTTAGTAGAATGCAAACAGTGGGATTGACCAATGCTTATCTGCTATTTTCACTGTTGCCAAATGTGCGTTTAGCAGAACTCAAACCTATTGCCCAAGTCGCGCCGGACACGATTGAGTTACCAGTACAACCAGAAGCAGATGGTCGGTTTGCGGTCAGGTTGGGAGATTTAATGAAAGACGTGGAACGAGTGATATTGGCTAATATTTATTTGGGACAGTTGCCAGAAGGTAAACAGGCGATCGCTAATGTGCAAGTCCGCTACGATGACCCCGCCCAAAACCAAACTGGGTTATTTTCCCTGAATATGCCAGTTTATGCGAATGTGGAGCGCATTTACCAACCAAGTTCTAATCCCCAGGTGCAACAGTCGATTTTAGCTTTAGCCAAATATCGCCAAACCCAGTTAGCCGAAGCAAAATTACAACAGGGTGATCGCGCTGGGGCGGCAACCATGCTACAAACGGCAGCAAAAACGGCTTTGCAAATGGGAGATGCTAGTGCTGCCACTGTCTTACAGACTTCTGCCACTCGCTTACAAGCCGGGGAAGAGTTATCCGAAAGCGATCGCAAAAAAACCAGGATTGTCTCAAAAACTGTGTTGCAGGATGCTCCTCCTAAATGAAAGTTCAATTAATATCGGCACTAAACGATACTAACGTTGACGCGGCTCAATTAAATAACCAACGTCAACTAGCAATTTCCATTTCGTCCGTTGCTGATGAGCTTGATCCCAGTTTACCCCTAAATTTATGCCTGATTCTGGATAAAAGCGGTTCTATGCACGGAGAACCCATGAACATAGTGATTCAGGCAGTCGAACAATTATTGGATCAACTCAAGCCAGGAGACAGGATCTCAATTATTGCTTTTGCGGGTACTGCTGAGGTCATTATCCCCAACCAAATCGTCCAAGACCCGGAAAGCATCAAAACCCAATTGCACAAAAAGCTTAAGGCTGGTGGTGGCACAATCATTGCTGAAGGGTTATCTTTGGGGATTACAGAATTACTCAAAGGAACAAAAGGTGCTGTTTCCCAAGCATTTCTACTGACAGATGGCCATGGTAACGACGGGTTGAAAATTTGGAAGTGGCAAATTGGCCCCAATGACGATAAACGTTGTCTAGAACTGGCACAAAAAGCTACTAGAGTAAATCTGACCCTCAACACTTTCGGTTTTGGCAATGACTGGAATCAGGATTTGCTGGAAAAAATTGCCGATGCTGGTGGTGGTACTCTGGCTTATATTGAACAGCCAAAACAAGCTGTAGAACAATTTAGTCGTTTGTTTAAGCGCATCCAGTCTGTAGGCTTAACCAATGCTCACCTGTTGCTATCTTTAGTTCCTGGTGTGCGGTTAGCAGAACTCAAACCCATTGCCCAAGTAGCCCCAGAAACCATTGAGTTATCGGTGGACACAGAAGCCAGTGGTAGCTTTATTGTCCGGTTGGGAGACTTGATGAAAAATGCAGAACGGGTAGTTTTGGCCAATATTTATCTGGGACAGTTGCCAGAAGGTGAACAAGTCATTGGACATATCCAAATTCGCTATGATGACCCGGCGATTAACCAAGAAGGGTTACTTTCTCCCCTTGTGCCTATTTATGCCAATGTGACTAAAGCTTACCAACCAGCCCTAAACCCACAGGTGATACAGTCAATTTTAGTATTAGCCAAGTATCGCCAAACTCAGGTAGCAGAGGCAAAATTGGAACAGGGCGATCGCACTGGTGCAGTAACTATGCTACAAACTGCTGCCAAAACTGCCTTACAAATTGGTGATACTAATGCAGCAACAGTGCTGCAAACCAATGCTACTCGTCTGCAAGCTGGTGAAGAACTCTCGGAAGCAGACCGCAAAAAAACTAGGATTGTATCAAAGACCATTTTACGAGATTGACCTGTTCCACCAGCAAGCTAACGCGGAAGCAATTATGTTATTAGCCGCCTGATATTTCCTGGAGCGATTAAGTTCAAAGGAAATATTGGGCGATTTTAATATCCAATAATTTTTTGGGAACAATAAATAATATCGTGTCGAGTTTAAAACTGATCATTGAGGCAGCAGGGGGAAATAGAGTAGAAGATTTGTCGCACAGATACGGGAATTATCACTAATTACTCGGACATTATATGACCCATTACCACACCCAATAGATATGATACGTAGAGATATTTTCTATTCACATACTAGAGAACGGGTAAAGCAATGGCTTGGTTTCCTGTTCTGTTTAACTTTCTGTTTGAGTTTAATATTGCATGGTTGCTATGTTATTCCTAACTCCCAACTGCAACCATTAAAAATTGGCATTACCACTTGGCCAGGTTTTGATATTGTTCTTTATGCTCAAGCTACCAACATCTTCAATCGTCGGGGTTTAGATGTAGAGTTGGTTCGGTTTGAAAATCAGCAGGACTCTGCCAGAGCAGTTATGCGGGGTTCACTAGATGCAGCTTTTGTGGCTTTATGGGATGCAGTACAGGTTGATCCAGGAGACGATAAACCTGTGATTGTATTAGTTACCAATATTTCCTCTGGATCTGATGGTATTGTTGCCCAAGCTCCAATTAAAACAGTCAAAGATTTGAAAGGCAAACTAGTGGGAGCGAAATTGGGTACGGTTAACCATTTAATTTTATTGGAAGCTCTAAATCAGCACAAAATATTACCGAGTGATGTACAAATAGAAGATATAGCTAATGAAACAGCAGCTAAATTGATGGTTCAAAAAAAACTTGATGCTGCCGTGATTTGGCAACCACTACTAGGTGAAACCGCTAAGAAAGCACAGGGAAATATTATCTATACAACAAAAGAAGTGGATAGCTTAGTAATTGATACTTTATTAACTAGTAAAAGAAACATCCAATCTAAAAAAGCAGAACTCATCCAGTTTTTATCAGCTTGGTTAGACGTAATGTATGCAGTTGAAACACGACCGACAGAAGTTTATGCCACAGTTGCTCAACAGTTAAATCAATTACCTGAGTCTTTTGCCAGTGATTATAATGGCTTGAAAAAAGGTGACATAGCGATGCAAAAACGGATGTTTCAAGACCAGAGTCGCTTGCAGGAAGCACTTGAGCAAATGAACAAATTACTTCAATCTGATAAAAGAGCAGGACGCTTGCCACGTCAGGATATTGAAATCAATAAAGAATTGATTAATACTGCTATTAAGGAGTGGAAAGCTTGAAGAGTTTTTCCTGGTTACGCAGACGGAGTTTATCGCAGCAACTCCTCCTCAGTTGCGGACTATCTTTAGCTACTGTTGGTTTGGGAACTTTATGGATTAATTATCAACTTATTCGTTCAGACCTAGACAAACAAGTCCGCACTCGCGCCTTATCTATTACCCAATCTATTGAATTTGCTACCGAAGGATTATTAGAAGTAGAACAACGTCACATTTTACGACGAGTTGTCCAGAATTATGCTACCTTACCAACTGTGGTGGAAATTGCGATCGTTAACCCAGATGGAGTTATCTTGGCAGATAGTCATGGTAATAGCTTGAATTTATATAAAGATAAACATCCACAAATGTTACCAGCGATTAAACAAGCGCAAATTACAGGTATTGCTACTGCTCATGAGATGGTATTGTATAACAAACCTGTACTAGTACAAATCCTGCCTTTTAGTAGCGTACTGTTTGGAACTTCAGGAAGAAGGGGTTTAGCGATCGCATTCGTAGACTTGAGACAAATACAGATGGAAGTAGGCAAAACTTTCTTGGCTTCCACTTTGACATTACTGGTGGGAATAGTCATGATTTTGCTGTTGATGGGAATACTAATTCGCAAAAATGTTTTACTGCCTCTAGATAGTTTAAATAGAGCCGTTAGCAATAGTAAAAAAACAGGAAATTTTTCTATGCCAGCAAAAATTCCTGTCAATGAAATTCAATTTTTAGCTACCACATTTCAAACAGTTTTTGAACAACTAGAAGCATATAATCAACTTAAAGCAGAAATTATTCAGCGTCAAAAAGTAGAAGCTACATTGCGAGAAAGTGAAGCCAGAGAACGCAGTAAATCTGAACAACTAGAAAAAACTTTAATAGAATTACAACAAGCACAAATCCAATTAGTGCAAAGTGAAAAGATGTCAAGTTTGGGACAATTAGTGGCTGGGGTTGCCCATGAAATCAACAATCCTGTTAACTTTATTTACGGTAATATTGAACCACTAGAGGAGCATATCCACAATTTGCTGTGGCTAATTTATCTATGTCAAGAACATCTACTCTCTGATGCTGAATTTCAGGCTGGATGTGATGAAATTGATCTCCAATATATTAAAGAAGATTTACCAAAAATCCTCAGTTCTTTAAAAGTTGGTACTCAACGTATCCGTCAGATTGTACTATCATTACGTAATTTCTCACGGATGGATGAAGCCGACTTTAAAACCGTGGATATTCACGAAGGTATGGATAGTACCTTAATGATTTTACAACATCGTCTCAAAGAACAACCTAAACGTCCAGCTATTCAAGTTATTAAAAACTATGGTAAATTACCTTTATTAGAATGCTATGCTGGACAACTCAATCAGGTCTTCATGAATATCCTTAGTAATGCCATTGATGCCTTAGAAGAGAGAATCAGCCAAGAAAACCTCGTTCCGACAATCACTATTAGTACCTCATTTATTAATGAAAAGTGGATAAAAATTGTGATTGCTGACAATGGCTCAGGAATACCCGAGAAAATCCAAAAACAAATTTTTAATCCCTTCTTCACTACTAAACCAGTTGGTAAGGGTTCAGGAATGGGAATGTCAATTAGTTATCAAATTATTAATGAAAAACATGGAGGCAATTTAGAATGTTTTTCTACACAAGGAAAAGGAACTGAGTTTGTGATTAAAGTTCCTCTTCATCAAAATAAATCAAAAGTTAAAAATTGAAAAGTAAATCCTAAAAATATGAAAATATCTGGTGTTCATCATATAGCAATTATTTGCTCTAACTACGAAATTTCTAAAAAATTTTACACAGAAGTTTTAGGTTTTGAGATTATTCACGAAACATTCCGTGCTGCTAGAAATTCTTATAAATTAGATTTACGAGTGGATGCAAATACCCAAATTGAGCTATTTTCTTTTCCGAACCCTCCACAAAGATTTAGTAGTCCTGAAGCTTGTGGTTTAAGACATTTGGCTTTTGCAGTTGAGGATATTGATGAGTGTGTCAGTTATTTACAATCTCATCAAATCGAAGTTGAAAATATTAGAATTGATGAAATTACAGGCAAGAAATTTACCTTTTTTAAAGACCCAGATAATTTACCGTTAGAAATTTACGAAACTTAAAATAGCAGTAATAATTCAGCAGTAATAACCTTTTTCTGCAAGAAGTTGTGATGATAATTTATACTTAAAAACACATGATCAACTGAATAGTGACTACGACGTTTGCTCAATAGATATCTTGTCAGTACTTTACAAAGCTTAATTGTATAAGACTTAAGCAGAAAAACGAAAAATTAAGGGTTTGGACAAAGGGATAAAGTGATATAAAAATCAAGGTCGAGAACAGGAAAACTCCCACACCCTTACACCCTTACACCCTTACACCCAGTCCTGACTAAATACAAAATCGGTGCAGTTTCCTACACCGATTTTCAGGATTAATTCTATTTTCCGCACCATTTCCCTCACGCTAAGGCGGAAGCTTGTGGTTTAGCAAAAATCATTCTACCTGCTGAGGTTTGCAAAGCACTGGTGACAACTACCCGCAGTTCACCACCGACATAGCTGCTTCCTTCCTCAACCACAACCATAGTTCCATCATCAAGATAGCCAACTCCTTGACTTGGTTCTTTACCTTCTTTGAGGATTTTCAAATCTAGATTATCACCAGGTAAATAAGAAGGACGAACTGCATTTACCAAATCATTAACATTCAAAACTGGTACTTTCTGTACACTAGCAACTTTAGATAAATTGTAGTCATTAGTTAACAGAGTAGCGTTGATTTCTTGGGCAAATTTTACCAATTTGGCATCAACTGTAGTCACATCGTCATAATCTACTGGGTTGATCAAAATTCGGTCTGGGTAGGCTTCTCTAATCCGGTTCAGGATTTCTAATCCTCGTCTTCCTCTCACCCGCTTTTGGTCTTTACTGGCATCAGCTACCTGTTGCAGTTCTTGTAAAATAAACTGGGGAACAATAATTACCCCTTCCAAAAACCCAGTTTCTAGTAAAGTTTCAATGCGACCATCAATAATGCAACTAGTATCTAAAACCTTGGTATTGGCTGGTTTAAGAGTTCCTTCCACCACCATTGTTTCTACAGTGTTGGGATTAATTAGGCGTAGCAAACCTCGTCCATGAGTATCTGCTAAATTCATGCCCGTAACAGCAAGTATAATACTACCAACAACTGCCACTAAAGGTTTAATAAATCCAAAATCTGCGGGTATGGGTAGTAAAAATAGCGGGGCTAACATTAAGTTGGCTAGTAACAGCCCAATTACTAAACCAATTGCACGAGTTAAAATAACTTCGAGGGGCATTTCTCGGACTTGTGCTTCTAAGCGACGGTATGTAGTTTGGAAACTTAGCCCAATTGCACCGCCAATGATCGCAGCAAAGACGGCAACGACTAACCGCAATGCGTCTAGGTTTGTTACCCCATCGAGAGTTCCAGGGGGGAGTAGATCGGTGCTGAAGTAACCTATTCCCGATGCTGCCAAAATAAATGAGAGAATGATAATGACATCAAGCATGATAGTGTTGTTTTCCTACAACTGTAGTTACCCGATAGAGTAAGGTATTTTTTATTTCAACGGTTAGATTGATGAAGAAATATGGACTTACGCTAGGGGTTTAGGCAATAAATACAATATATGCAAACATTATAACCAAAGTGTTTTCCCTGCATAATTATTCTTATTTTTGTTATCAAAAGATAAAAACTGGTAAACAAACTACTCATTTTCCTTATTTGTAATTGTCCATTCAATAAATTTAATTCTTAGTCATAATGAGTCCAAAAGATATTGCTACTCCTGTTCCTAGTGCTGCTTACATACATATTCCCTTTTGTCGGCGGCGGTGTTTTTATTGCGATTTTCCAGTTTTTGTGGTGGGCGATCGCTCACGGGGAGAAAACTCTAGTACGATTTCTCAATATGTGGAAGCAATCTGTCACGAAATCAGCATTTCACCAGCCTTTAGTCAACCCCTAGAAACCATTTTCTTTGGTGGTGGTACGCCTTCGCTGTTATCAACAGAACAGTTGCAATGTATATTAACAGCTTTGGAGAACCGTTTTGGCATTGCGGCTGGAGTAGAAATTTCAATGGAAATGGATCCCGGTACTTATGATTCGGCACATATCGCAGGTTATCGCAGTGCAGGTGTGAACCGGGTGAGTTTGGGTGTGCAGACGTTTCAAGCAGAGTTGTTAAAAATTGCTGGGCGATCGCACTCGGTTGAAGATATTTTTGCAGCTATTGATTTAATTCACCAAGTCGAAATACCCGAATTTAGCATAGACCTAATTTCCGGGTTGCCACATCAGTCTTTGGTTCAATGGCAAGATTCCCTAACTAAAGCGGTAGAAATTGCCCCCACGCACATATCTATCTATGATTTAACTATTGAACCAGGGACAGCTTTTAATCGTTATTACAAACCCGGAGATCATCCCCTACCGACAGATGAAACTACTGTTCAAATGTACCAACTAGGGCAAAAAGTCTTAACTGGTGCAGGTTATGAGCATTATGAAATTTCTAACTATGCCAAAAGCGGACATCAATGTAAACATAATCGAGTTTATTGGGAAAATCGCTCTTATTATGGTTTCGGCATGGGTGCGGCCAGTTATGTGCAAGGTAAACGCTTCACCCGTCCCCGCAAAACTCAAGAATATTATCAATGGTTGCAAAATGGCGCAGTAATTGATTGTGAAGTCACACCTTTAGGGGAAGAATTGTTAGAAACTTTAATGTTGGGTTTGCGGTTAGCTGAAGGTTTGAGTTTGAAAGTGTTGGTGGAGAAGTTTGGAACCCAAAAGGTAGAGGAAATTAAACAATATTTGCAACCTTATTTTGCAAAAGGTTGGGTAGAAGTTGTGGAGGAAAGATTGCGTTTAACTGACCCTGATGGGTTTTTGTTTTCTAATGTGGTGTTGGCAGATTTATTTGATAAGTTGGGGGAGTAAATAGCAGTTATTCGGTTATTTTTTTACGTAACTTTTCCGAAAAACTTGCAAGCCGTGATGTAGAAGAAAGAAAACACCGCTTGCCAACAACTATATGCAATTGAGCTTCAAAGCTAAATTATATCAATATAGGAATCATATTTGATTCTTGAAAAACACTCCCTACACTTCCCCTGTTCCCTGTTCCCTGTTCCCTGTTCCCTGTTCCCTGAATCCTTACGTTAATCCTAATCTAATTCATTAGACAAATTAGGAATAGGTATTAAATCTCAGACACTCCATTACAATTATTTCATCAAAACTACAAAAACATCTGCATATAGTTATGGAATTCCTCGCTCTCAAAATAATAAAAGCGTGATTGGAGGAGTTTTCATAGTTCCCGCACAGGAAAAATCCGAAATGACAACTGTAGCGATTGTATGTGAAAGTAATTTATCAGCAAATAAAGAAATAGCTGTACCTATTTATGATCATGAAAATGGTTTAGCTACCTGTGGTGCTGGGACAAAAGAATTGCGTAGATAGCATATTTTAACAAAGGTTGTTTTATGAATTACAAGTTATCCACTAAATGGCTTTCATATTTCTTCAATAACAATGATGATGAAGGAATTACTACTATAGAATGGGTAATTTTTTTAATCATAACAGGAATTTTGGCTGCCTTAGTACTACCATCTTTCCTAGCAGTAGCTCGCAAACCAGACCCATTATCTCAAGTAAAGCAATACACCAGGGCTATCAACCGTCATCAAGAAGCATATTTTTTAGAAAAAAACAAATTTACTAATTCATTAGCAGAATTACAACTTGGTATTGAATCTCAGACTACCAATCACAATTATTCCATCAAAACTAGGCAAACATCTGCATATACCTATGGAATAGCACGTAATCAAAATATTAAAAGTGCAGTTGGTGGAGTTTTCATAATTCCTGCAAAGGAAAAAACTGAAACTACAACCATTAGCATTTTATGTATTAATGATAAACCTGGTATAATTACTCCACCTGAACCCTTGTTTAATAATGGTGTTCCTAGCTGTCCTGTGGGAACTACAACCGTTCAATAAATAAACAAAATTAAGGATTATGCTGCAAAATAATGGCCATAACCTAAATTTTAAACTTATCTCCAGAGTTTTCCTTTGGGGTTTCATCATTAGTGGTATGGTGATGGCTGTGGCGATATATAACCCTGAACTACTTCAGCCATTAATTAAAGCCGGAATACCACTAACTAACTTATCTAGTTTGCCCGTTTTAGGTGATGCAATTCGGGCATCTAATACACCTCAAATTACTGTGCAAGAACTGAAACAATTAATTGACAGACAAGACCCTAAATTTCTATTAATTGATGTGCGTAGTCTTGATGAATATGAAGATGTTCACATTCCAGGAGCAATATTTGTACCACTAACAGATATTGAACAGGGTACGGGAATTAAAAAAATTAAATTGCTTATGCCAGGACATAGATTAATTACATATTGCTCTGTGGGTAAAAGGTCGAATAAAGCTTTGGAATTGCTAAAGGAATCAGGAATTGAAGGTGCAAATGTTCAGGGTGGAATTCATGAATGGAGAGAAAAAATTGATCCAGCAATGTCAGAAGTTTAAGGTTAGATATCAAAATGGAATATAAATCATTATTTATTTTTATCAGCATTGTTTTCTTCGGTGTATTAGAAACTATTTGTCCTTTTTTTCAATATCGTCAAGGTGCAATCAAAATATTTTCTACTAATTTAATCTTAGGGTTAATTAATGCTATAGGAATTAATTTGTTAATAGCATTGATTTTAAAATGGGTATGGAAACAAACTATATGGCTAGGACTGTTTGATGCCATTAATATACCTTGGCTAGAATTTAGTTTATCTTTTTTCTTACTAGATTTATATATGTATGTTTGGCATAGATTGATGCATAGTTCATCTTTAGGATGGAACTTTCATTTAGTCCATCATACAGATAGGTATATAAATATCTCTACTGCTTATCGTTTTCATATAATTGAAGTAATTTTATCTAATTTGCCTAAAATATTTTTAATATATCTATTTGGTATAGAAATAAATAATTTAATTTTTTATGAATCCTTATTTGCAATATCGCTGATTTTTCATCACAGTAATTTAGCTTTAAATTTTCAAATTGATAAATTTGTTAGTTATTTAATAGTGACACCGAATTATCATCGGTTTCATCATTCACAAATGATAGAAGCTACTAATAGTAATTATTCAAGCCTTTTGACTATATGGGATGTAATTTTTCAATCCCGTTATTATCCTCTATTTCCAGAAACTATTAAATTAGGCGTAGCACAAGAAAATAGAGATTTTAATTTCATTCAGTTATTAAAATTGCCATTTATGGCAAGAAACAGGGAATAAAGATTAATTCATTAATGCTGATAGGGGAGCGTGGCGTAAGCCATACTCCTGATAGCGAAGCGTGGCCTAAGCCATACTCCTTGTTTACTAATTAAGGCACAATCAAAACTGGACAAGGAGAAAGGTTAATCACCCGGTTTGTCACACTCTCAGTTAGACCTTCTTCAGTCAGTCCTAACCCGCGACAGCCCATAATAATTAAGTCAGCCCCTATCTCATCAGCAACATCACAGATAGTAAAAGCAGGGTTGCCTTGTTTTTCTATGACTTCAGTGGTAATACCTTGCCCAGAAAATAAGGCTTGGGCATCTTCCAGTAGTTTAGCAACTGCTTCTGGAGACACCATTGGACTGCCAGAGGGCGCGTCTGGGGCTGGTTCTTCTACGACGGAAAGCACTACTAGACGACTGGTACACAGTTGCACAACCTTGGTAACTAGGTCAGCTGCTTCCCGTGCTTCACGACTTTGATCAATTGGAAATAGAACTGTTTTAAACATAATCTCACTGGGACAGCCCGCACTCCGGTAAAATCTTGATGGTCATATTTTGAAAACAATAACAAAAAGGCAATCAGGAGAGTTTGGCTGTGTCTAAAAAAAGTTTAGCAAGTTTATCTGCGGCTGATATATCTGGCAAACGCGCTTTGGTGCGGGTTGATTTTAACGTGCCTGTGGATGATCAAGGCAACATTACCGATGATACCCGGATTCGAGCAGCGTTGCCAACTATCCAAGATTTGACCAAAAAGGGTTCTAAAGTCATTTTAGCAAGTCATTTCGGTCGTCCCAAGGGTGTAGATGAAAAATTACGTCTAACTCCTGTGGCTAAACGTCTTTCTGAGTTGTTAGGACAAGAAGTTGTCAAAACTGATGACTGTATTGGTGATGATGTGGCTGCTAAGGTTGGAGCGTTGCAAAATGGCCAAGTGCTGTTATTAGAAAATGTCCGCTTCTACAAGGAAGAAGAAGGGAACGACCCTGAATTTGCTCAAAAATTGGCTGCCAACGCTGATTTTTATGTAAATGATGCTTTCGGTACTGCACACCGCGCCCATGCTTCTACTGAAGGTGTAACTAAGTATTTAAGTCCTTCCGTAGCTGGTTACTTGGTTGAAAAGGAATTGCAATATTTACAAAGTGCAATTGAACAACCTAAGCGTCCTTTAGCAGCCATTATCGGCGGTTCTAAGGTTTCTAGCAAAATTGGTGTGATTGAAACTCTCTTAGAAAAGTGCGATAAGTTGATCATTGGCGGTGGAATGATCTTTACATTTTACAAAGCCCGTGGTTTGAATGTTGGTAAGTCTTTGGTAGAAGAAGACAAGATGGAATTAGCGCAGACTTTGGAAGCGAAGGCTAAGGAAAAGGGTGTGGCTTTATTGCTACCTACTGATATTGTTGCGGCTGATAAGTTTGCGCCTGATGCTAATGCTACCACTGTGAGCATTGAAAATATCCCTGCTGATGGTATGGGTTTAGATATTGGTCCTGACTCTGTGAAGGTTTTCCAAGAAGCTTTGGCTGATTGTAAGACTGTAATCTGGAATGGTCCTATGGGTGTGTTCGAGTTTGATAAATTTGCTGTGGGTACTGAGGCGATCGCTCGTACTTTAGCAGAAATCGGCAAAACCGGCACAACTACCATTATCGGTGGTGGTGACTCTGTAGCCGCTGTGGAAAAGGTTGGTTTAGCTGATCAAATGAGCCACATTTCTACCGGTGGTGGTGCTAGTTTGGAGTTGTTGGAAGGTAAAGTATTACCTGGTATTGCAGCTTTGGATGAAGCGTAAGTTAGTAAGTTCTGTTAACTAATAACAAATTGAGTAGGGGAGGTAATTTTGCATTCCCTTACTCTTTTTGTTAGCATTCATCTACTAGCATTAGAAAGTTATTCAAAGGTAAAATTATGGAAACTCAAGAATTAAAAGCCTTGATTAAGGAGATGATTAGAGAAGTCTTGAGAGAAGAGAAACTAACACTTTATAACCCCCTGTTATCAGATATAACTAATACAGAAAATGAAGAATGGAAGCAATTTTCACTTGAACAGGCCATGAGGGGTTTAGAAAATGATTATCTCCCAGAATACACAGAAGCGGATCTTATAGAAAAATGGCAATAGCAGGTCAAATTGTATTATTCAAATTTCCCCAAACAGACCTAACAATTGGAAAATTACGCCCAGCACTTCTAATTAAGCCATTAAGGTAAGGGTAAGCATTCAGCCGTTAGCAACAGCCGGAAAACCATCAAGATTAGCCTGTAAATTGCTTTCATTAACATTTTTGGAATTTGACAACACTCTGCACCTCAAGTTCCTCTGTTCCCCATCTATCTACTGTGGTGTCTCTGTTCCAGTCGGTGTAGGTGTGGGTTCTTGTGTCGGTTCTGGAGTTGGTGTTTCCGTAGGTTCTGGTTCTGGGGGATTTTCTACTGTGACTGTAAGCTGATATTGTCCAGGTTTTGATGCTGTGGAAACTATTACAAATTCATAAAATCCTGTTTCTGGTAAAGTTTTGGTAACTGTGCGCTGTTGAGAATCTTCTAAAAATGTGACTGTTCCAGAAGGAGAATAAATTGATAGTAAAATTTGCGAACTTGCTTCTATTTGCACTTCCATATTTTGCTCTTTAGCAAGTCCAGCTATGAATACTTTACCTTCTCCTGGTTGCAGTGTACCACTAACTGTTTTCCCTGTCTCACCTTCAGGAAATACTATTTTTTCAAAGGCGCTATTTGATAGGATAGCGTTGAGTTTATCATTGACAAATCCATGCCAAACTTGTCCAATTGGTTGACTAAGAAAGTCTTTACCTTTTTGTTCAGGAAATTGATGTAAGAAAGCCGCATCACCTAAATCATATAAGGAACGACTACCAACGTTTTTGCGGTTAACTTCTACTTTCCAGCGATCGCGTTCTGCTGAAGTATATGTTCCCAATTGACGACGAGAGTTAGAACTTAGTGCTGATAATTTGTCTAAAACTTTGGCTGCGGTTTGATCCCATTCTGTTCGCAAGCTTGCATCTTCTGTACTATCGCTGAGGGTGCGTCCTTTTAAACTGGGGTTTTGTTCCCAAAAGATTTGATTGACTAAACTCACATAATAGTTATAATCTATACCTAATTGCTGACGGCGATCGCTCAATCTTTGTTTGCGTTCTCTTTCCTCTGGTGAATAATTATTGGCAATTTCTGGGGACTCACTGACGCTAGGAGTAGGACTAGATGTAATTTCTGGATCACTTCCTCCTAGATCCTGTTTCGGGTGATTGAATCCCCACCACAGTAATACCCCACTGGTAATTAAGGCTAAGGTAACAATAAAGATGTTTGTTCCTGTCCAAATACTTGCAGCTTGGGGATTAGGAGTAATTGCAGGTTGAGGTGCTGGGTGTTGGGGGGGAGAAACAGCAACGGTTTCCGACGTGGGAATTTGTGGTGTAGGTGGTTGGGTGGGAGGATAATTAATTGGTTGGGGGTTGAGTGCTGCTAGAACGTGACTAGCTGATTGATAGCGATCGCCAGCCCTTGCAGATAGCATTCTATCTAATATTTGCCCTAATTCGGGACTAACGTTTACTTCCCGTCGCCATTGCCAAGTCAGATTATGAGTATCAATTAATTCTTGGGGCTGTTTACCTGTCAGTAAAACTAACACTGTCACAGCTAAAGCATATAAATCACTATGGGGAAAAACTGCACCTGTCTGCATTTGTTCAGGTGGTGCAAATCCCACTTTTCCTAACAGAGTTCCATTGGTGGGAGATGAACTCATACCAGTTTGATAATATTGAGAAGCGACTGTTGCCGCAACTTGTTTGACACCACCAAAATCAATTAAAACTGGTAATTGATCAGCAGTGCGAAGCATTAAATTATCAGGAGAAATATCACGATGAATTACACCAACAGAGTGAATATATTCCAGCACTGGTAAAATTTGCTTTAATAATTGGTTTACTGCTATTTCTGTAAATTTTAAACCTTGTTGTTTGCGACTATTTAATAAAGAATTATAAGTTTGTCCTTCTATATAATCTTGTACTAAAAACAGAGATTCCTTAGCTTCCAAATTAATGCGTAATAATTCCCGAAACCGAGGAATTTGGGGATGTTGCAACTTATAGAGAACACTGGCTTCTCGTTGAAATAGTTCTTCAGCTTTTTGGACAACGTAAGGAGTTTGTACTTGAGGAGAAAATTCCTTTAACACACAAGCTTCGCGGAAGCGGTTAATATCTTCAGCTAAATAAGTCCGCCCAAAACCTCCTTGTCCGAGTTGACGTACAATTACATAGCGATCGCCTAAAGTTTGACCTGTTTGGATACCATTACTTACAGGCTTTTCTAATATCTTTTCACCACACTGTAGACAAAACTTACTACCAGATGGATTTTGATGTCCTTTAGAACAATAAAGATTAGTCATTAGTGATTAGTCGTTAGTTATTAGTTATTAGCCATTAGTCAAGGACTAGGGAGTTCTTTATTTTGGATTTTGGACTTTGGATTGTTTTGAGCCACTTCAATCTAAAATTTTCTTCCCTGTCACCTCTTATCTATTTCCTACTTGGTCAGATGCGATCGCATACCAAATTTGCAGGAAAGTCTGCTGATTTAGTTTGCCATGTTCTTGACCAGGAAACAATGGGTCAAATTTTTGATATGTGTCTGTTCGCAAATCCTGAAAAGACCTATATTTACCTAATCTCCCTGCTTTAGCTAGTCGATCCCACCTTTGGGAGTCTTGTTGACTATAGGTACCTATCTTTCTGCGTGCTGTTGCACTCAAGTTAGCCTGTTCAATTTTTTTTAACAACTCATCAGCAATATTATTCCATTGTTCACGCAAAGACCTATCTTCTGGGTTATCCGTTAACTCCCTTCCCCGCAAATCTGGCTTTTGAGTATAAAATATTTCATTAACTGTTCTAGTAAAAAATACAGAAGAAATTTCTAGTTCTTGCAAGCGGCTAAATACTTCTTGAATACTGCGTTTACTACTTGTAACACCTCCTGGATTATTAATAGTTGGAACTGGTGGAATTTCAACTTTCGGTAAAGTAATTGATGATATGCTTTTAACCATAAAATTTCCTAGTGTCCACAAACCCGCACCAGTTAAAGTTACACCAGTAGTCAAGATAAAGCTAACAGCAAAAGGGCGCAACCATGCTGGCATCGGTATCTGTTGCACCACAGATTTAGTCTTATTATGAAATCCAGTACCAAGATTGCGGGCGTGTTTTATGCCCGGTGCTGCTACCATTGTTTTTAACTTAGTCAGATAAGAATTAGACTTATTGCTAGTAGGTTGCATAGTATTTACAGTCAAAATAGTATTATCTGTAGAGACAGAAGATGGTGCGGGTAAATCTTTAATAACTTGTTCTGCTGTTTGATAGCGATCGCTTGGTTTATATGCCAACATCTTTTTTAAAACTACCTCCAACTGAGAACTAATCTTAATTTCTTTACCCCAATACCAAGCCCCGTTATAACTATCATAAAGTGTTTGCGGTTCTTTCCCAGTCACTAATACCAAAACCGTCACAGCCAAAGAATATAAATCACTATTTTTATATACTTTTCCTTGAATTAATTGTTCTTCAGGTGCATATCCTTTTTTACCCAATAAAGTACCATTACCAGCTAACTGAGTTTGCCAAAAACCCTGAGAGGCTGGTAACTGTTTCACCCCACCAAAATCAATCAATACTGGCAAATTATCACCATGTCTTAAAATTAAATTATCCGGTGAAATATCCCGATGAATAATATTTAGTTTGTGAATATAACTCAAAACTGGCAGCAGATGATGCAACAGATTCACTACTTCCTGTTCACTAAAAGATTTTCCTTGACTCCGACGCTGTGCTAACAACTCATAATAATTTTCACCGGGAATATAATCTTGTACCAAAAAGAAAAAATCCCTAGTACCTATTTTGGCTTGAATGGAAGCATGAAAACGCGGAATTTGAGGATGTAGAATTTTTTTTAGTACACTTGCTTCTCGTTCAAATAATTCTTTAGCTTTTTGTAAATCTTCCCCTTTCACAACCTGGGGCGCAAATTCCTTTAAAACGCACTTTTCACGCGCTTTTTGTCTGTCAACCGCTAAATAACTACGTCCAAAGCCACCTTGCCCTAATATACGCCCAATTTCATAACGATTATCAATAACTTGCCCAACAGTCAACAGCAAATCCTCACCGCAAAGAGTACAAAAACGATTATTTTTAGTATTAGCGTGCTTTTGACTACAATATATCTGCATAATCACAAAAGATAAATTAGGGCTAATCAAGTTATACAACACAGAAAAGATGATTTACTGATAACTCAGAAAATAACCCTTTAAGTCAGGTTGGTAATTGGAAAAAGCGATTTTCTGTCACCAGTAACCTAGTCTATCTAAGCATTGGCCTAACTAAAGCTAAAGCTTGTTTTAGCAACTCTAAATTTAAAGGTTTACTTAAAAAATCATCCATACCGGCATTTAAACAAATTTGTCTGTCTCTTGTCATGGCATTTGCCGTCATAGCAATAATGCGCGGTTTTTGACTGCCTGATAAATTTTCACAAATCCAACGAGTTGTTTCTAATCCATCCATTTCTGGCATTTGTACATCCATCAAAATCACATCATAATTTTGACGTTGTAAAGCGGCAATTACTTCTAAACCATTAGCTGCTATATCGGCTTGATGTCCTAATTTTTTCAAAATCAACAAAGCAACTTTCTGATTAACAATATTATCTTCAGCCAAAAGAATCCGCAAACTAGGGTGTAAAGAAGTAACAGTATTAACAGTTGTATTAGTCATTACTTGTGAATCTTGATCATCTGCTTCAGCAAAAATTTCCTTTAACATCAAATACAACTGAGATTGTTTAATTGGATTATTTAAAATAGATATTTGCGGATAATGAGTTTTTAGTTTTGCTGTGACATTAGCAAAGTCAGTTAAAATGATTAAAGGCAATTTCTGTAAAGTCAAATTACTAAGATCATTTGTTAAATTCATACCATTCACAGTAAAAATATGCCAATCAATAATAATCAAATTATAATCATCTTTAGATAACATCCTCACAAAACTTTCTGCTCGATCAGTAGTATTAACAATCATTTGATATGCTTGTAATTGTTGCTTTATAATTTTCAAATTAGTATTATTTTTAGCAACTAATAACACTTTTTTTCCAATTAATGACTGGAAATTAATACCCACATCATCACCACCAGACTTTATTTGCGTAACAATAGTAAAGTAAAAAGTTGAACCTCGATGCAAATCGCTTTCTAGCCAGATTCTTCCCCCCATAATTTCTACCAACTGTTTGCAAATAGCCAGACCTAAACCTGTTCCACCATATTTACGAGTAGTAGAAGCATCAACTTGACTAAAAGCGTGAAACAGATAATTTTGCTGTGCTATATCAATACCAATCCCTGTGTCCTGAACAGCAAATTCAATTTCATATTGATTATTTGTGACATTAGCAAGTTTAGCATTAACAGAAACAATAATTTCTCCCTGTTGGGTAAATTTAATTGCATTTCCAATCAAATTAACTAAAACTTGGCGAACTCTGGTGACATCGCCCTGAATATTAATGGGTGTTGCTGGATGCCAAAAATATGCTAAATTTAAATTTTTATCAACTGCTTGATGAGCGAATAAATCAATAGCAGTTTCTAAACATTCCTGTAAATTAAATATTTGATATTCTAAATCTAATTTTCCAGATTCAATTTTAGAAAAATCAAGAATATCATTAATAATTGTCAGTAAAGATTCGCCACTGTTACGAATAGTTTCTACAAAATCAAGTTGTTGGGATGTAAGATCAGTATCAATTAACAAACTAGTCATCCCAATCACACCATTCATGGGAGTACGAATTTCATGACTCATGATTGCCAAAAATTCACTTTTAGCTCGATTAGCTGCATCAGCTTCTTGTCTGGCTTGTTGTAATTCAGCGTTTTTTCGTGCTAGTTTCTCTAAATTTTGTTTTTCCTGTTTTAATAAATTTGCTTGAGCAATAGCTATACCTAATTGAACTGCAACTGCTTCCAATAATTCAATTTCATCCTCAGTCCAATGATGATAATGTTCACAGTGATATAATCCAATTGCTCCATTAATTTCACTTTGATAAAATGTACCAGCTCCTAACAAAGATTTCAGTTGCCTCATCTTTAATCTAGGTTTTAGATCAGCTAAGATAGGGTGAATAGAAACATCATCAACGGGGATAGCTTTTTCTTGACTTATTATAGCCGCCATATAAGTATTACCCATAATAGGAATTTCAGTCCCTAAGAAAGAGGAATAGTTTCCGACAATATATTCAGCAGTACAAATCACTTTAATGCGATTTTCTTCTTCATTCTCGCTGGGATAACAATTGAAAATCAAGGCTTGGTTAATATTAAAAGCTTTGCCAATTTCAATAGCAGCAATTTGAAAAATTTGCTCAGGTTCTAAACTTTGGCGAATTTGATCAGAAATCTTTCTTAAAAGAATTATTTTATTAAATTGATTTTGTAAAATTACTTCTGATTCTTTTCTGGTTGTAATATCTCTGAGAATAACAGTAAGAATAATTTGATTATCAATATTCAACTTAGAAATAGAAGCTTCAGCCGGAAATTCTGTCCCATCTCGACGACGCGCAAATAAAGTCCGGTTTCTATCTCCCATTGGCCGCGCAATATCCCCAGAAATTCTAAATTTTTGAACATGGTGATGGTGTGATTGGACAAATCTTGCTGGTAAAAGAAAATCTAATGTTTGTCCAATTACTTCTTCAGAAGAATAACCAAATGCCTTAACTGCACCTTGGTTAAACATAATGATTCGTTGTTCACCATCAATGGAAATAATTGCATCCTCAGCAACCTGAAGAATTCCTGATAGTTTACTTTGTGTGTTCTGTAATTCTAATTGGATTTGTTGAGAATGCAGCAATTCCTGTTGTAGTTCAGCAGTACGTTGTGCAACTTTAGTTTCTAATTGTTGTTTAGATTCTTGTAATTCTTGAATTAATAAAGCTTGTTGTATAGCAATAGAAAGTTGCACTGATAATTGTTCTAAAAATTCAATTTCTTGATTTTGCCAAAATCGAGGAGAAGTACAATCATGAGCAATTAACAACCCCCAAGGTTGATTATTTACTGTAATTGGTATAGTTAAATAAGCTTTTACTCCATACTGTGCTAAAAAATTATGGCAACATTCCCACAAATTAGCCTGATGAATATCAGCAATAGCTTGACTATGCGGATTAAGAGCACAAGCAAAACAACTTGCTGCTAAACATTCATTAGCAATAATGTGATGAATAATTGATAATTGAGGATGACTCACTGATTCTACAAGACCTTTTTTACTTCCCTCTTCCAACCGATAAATAATTACTCTATCCGTTGCTAATAATTGATGCACTTCCTCAACTGCTGTTTTTAAGATAGTTGGTAATTCTAGAGAAGAACGAATCCGTAAAGCCATATCAGCAAGTAATTTTTCTCTCTTTTCTTGGATTGTTAAAAAGGAGTTTTGTTGTTCAGATTGTGGTTTTAGATTCTGAGTAATTTGCTTTAATAATTGACTTTTTTCTGCTTGTAAAGTAGTCACCTGATGCTGTAAAACAGCAATCAAACTATATAATTCTCTAGGGTCAATAGCTAGTAAAATACTACTTTGGGTCAAAATACCTGCTAATTCTCCCTGATTATTTACTACTACCAAGCGGCGAATGTTATGCTCTTGCATTTTTTGATGTACATTCCACAAACAGTCATCTGTGTGACAGAGAACTAGAGGGGTCGTCATGACTGTTTCTGTGATTAATTTTGATAAATTTAGTCTTAAAGCTTGAAATTTAACAATATCTTTTTCTGTAACAATACCAATGGGAGCAATTACTCCTGTTAGTGTTTTTTTCGTAATTACAACACAACTAACTCGATGATTAATCATCAGTTCTACTAAGTCTAATATTGAGTTTTCAGCCTGACTACAAATCACTTTATTATTCATCACTTCATCAACATAGCGATGTTTTAATAAATCCACAGGTTGCAATATTGAACGCAGCATTTCTGGAGTTATCACACCCACATATTTTTGCTGGGAATTTAAAACAGGTATATGTCTGATGCAATGCTTCTGCATCAAATTAATTAGTTCGATAAAATTGTGAATTTGTGTATCTTGACAGGTGATTAAATTCCGAGTCATTACATCAGCAACAATCACATTTTCTAAAGCTACTTCTTTTGCTGCTAACTTGACTAAATCCCGTTCTGTGATTAAACCAACTAAATGCTCATTTTCTATAACTATAGCGCAACTAACTTTTTGTAATGCTTTTGTTTGAGCTTCTACATTTTTATTAGAAATTACATCACTTGAGTATGCATCCATCATTTTATGAATAACTTCTAAAACAGAATTTGTTGGTGCAACTATGATAGAAGTTGTTTCCATCTGTTGTTTAGCAAATAATTGATAAATATCTTGATTTAGCATCTTATTGATCCATACCCGCACTCAGGTGTTAGTATTTTCACAGTCTTTCTAAGTAGATTTTATATATTACACCTGCTCGTGAATCAATAATTTATATATAGAACTCCTATTTGATTATTGATAGCTTGCGTCGCGTAGCCATACAAAACTCCTTACATCCAACTCCTCTACGAAAAATATGGCTTACGCCACGCTACGCGAACATAAATCAAATCGTATCGCTATATTGATTGTCAAGGGTTTAGGTTGCTGATGTATGACTCTTGTTGATACACATTATTTTACATCAGTTTTTCACTACTTAATTGCTAAGTATTAAATGCTACTAAAATATCAAATCTGCAAGTTGTCAGTTATATCATGTCCAGCTAATTATTGAGAAGAACTGTTTTTCTCTTCCCTATTCCCTGACTCAACAGATATGATAAATAATCAAATTGACATCATATAACTTTATGAAACCTCAATCACAGACCCAAACAGCAATTCAAGAACTTAAAGATTTTGTATCTATACCGATTGCACAAAAACTCACAAAACATCTTCAGACAGACACTACAACAATAGCTATTTCTTTATTTCAAGATATTGTTGCTACTGTACCTGCTTATCAAGATTTTTTAAAACAACAGAAAATCAATCCCCAGGCTATTCAAACTCTAGAACAATTCCAAGCATTACCCACAATTAACAAAGAAAATTATATCTCTCGTTATTCTTTAGCTCAATTGTGTATACACGGTAAATTAGAAAATTGTGATATGATAGCTGCCTCCTCTGGTTCTACAGGTAAACCCACATTTTGGCCGCGCTTTCTCACCGATGAAATGCAAATAGCGACCCGCTTTGAACAAATTTTTCATGATAGTTTTCATGCAGATAGTAAACGCACATTAGCGGTCGTTTGTTTCACCTTAGGAACTTGGGTAGGAGGAATGTTTACTACTAATTGCTGTCGTCATTTAGCCCTGAAAGGATATCCAATTACAGTCATTACACCAGGTAATAACAAAACAGAAATATTGCGAATTGTTCAAGAGATAGGTGATAATTTTGAGCAAATTGTCTTGTTAGGATATCCACCATTTTTGAAAGATGTAATTGACACAGGTATTGCCGATGGTATGCAGTGGAGTCAATATCAAATTAAATTAGTGATGGCAGGAGAAGTATTTAGTGAAGAATGGCGAAATTTAGTAGCTGAACGAATAGGTTCTCAAAACCCCTGTTATGATTTTGCTTCTATGTATGGCACAGCGGACGCAGGAGTTTTAGGGAATGAAACACCTTTGAGTATCTGTATTCGTCGTTTTTTATCTGCAAATCCTACAGCAGCAAAAGCATTATTTGGTGAATCTAGATTACCTACCTTAGTACAGTATGATCCCTGTAGCCGCTTTTTTGAAGAACAGGGCGGAAATTTACTATTTTCTGGTAAAAATGGCATTCCTTTAATTCGTTATAACATCTTAGATCATGGCGGTTTAATTAGCTATGAACAAATGCTAAAATTTTTAGACTCATGGGGTTTTAATCCTCTAACAGAATTACAGTCAAATACAGAAGTTTATCAACTACCATTTGTTTATATTTTCGGACGTTCTAACTTTACAGTTTCCTATTTCGGTGCGAATATTTACCCAGAAAATATCTCAGTTGGCTTAGAACAACCAACAATTAGAGAATGGGTGACAGGTAAATTTGTTTTACAAGTAAAAGAAGATTACGACAAAAACCGTTTTTTATCTGTAGTTGTAGAATTAGCACCGGGAGTAGACAGTAGTGAAGAGAAACAAGCAGAAATAACTGCCTCTATACTTTCTCAATTGTTGCGTCTTAACAGCGAGTTTGCTAATTATGTTCCCTTAGAATATCAAAGTCCACAACTAGAATTAAAACCTACTGGTGATATTGAATATTTCCCTGTGGGTGTGAAACATAGATATACCAGAAAGTAGATTTACCAGAGAATAGGGAATAGGGAATAGGGAATAGGGAATAGGGAATAGGGAATAGTTTTAGTGTAAGCATTCAGCAGTCAGCTAATGCCTAACGGCACGCTACGCTAACAGCATTCAGCTATGTACCTGAAATATGGAAATACAAACAGTGAAAATAAACAGATGCAGATAACATTCCTGAAATTACAATTTCTGAATCTTTGTTATTGCTGCAAAAAGCTGATTACTGATTACTGATAGCTGAATACCAGAAATGTTGAATTTGTATTAGGTGGGCATTGCCCACCATACTATTGGAAAATAGTAATCGAATTAATGGTGTCGTCTATTGCTTCTGTAGTATCGACATCTATAGTATCTACCATGATAGTATCTGTAACGATTCCTACCAGTACAAGTCCGATAACGTCTGACATGAGTAGTCGTATGACGACGATAATGACGACTTGCATCAGCATTTTCAGCAATACCCAACACAGACATAGACGCTATCACTGTAGCGAGGATAACAGAAGTAATTCGTTTCATGAGGATAATTTGAAGAGTTTAGTAATTATTTCTAGAAGCGTAGGAAGTTTACGAAGCGGAGATTCCATCAGACTTTAAATATATTTTATCACTAAAATTTCCAAAGGTCTTCAATATTAAGGTAAGCATTCAGCCGTTTGCAAAAAGTCTAAAGATATGACTTCTTCGCTTTTTTTATACGAGTTTTAATCAAGAGATAGCTATAAGTTAGCTATATCATAGTCATATCTTAACCTCAAAGTGAAATTCTATTGTCTGTGATCTCTGATAGTCAGTAACCCTAAGTTTTCCCAGAGCTATTAAACAAAAAGGGTTAACCAGACCTGATACTAAAATTTTTTAGCTTTTTTCATTACTACTTTGGAACTGATTTATCAGCAAACATGACAATATGAATTGAGGAATTTTATGACTAATACACCATTCAACACAACTGAACCTGCTCAAGTGATGGGTCTAGATGGTTATACAGTTACTCCTATCTATACAGTTGGTGAAACCATTGATGGCTATACTCCTCCAGGCATTCTTGATGGTACAGGTGCGTTTGCACTGAATGACACTACCGTTCGCATCCTCGTCAACCACGAACTAAGTAGCGACTTGGGTTATGAATATACCCTGGAAAGTGGTGCTTCATTGCCTGGTGCAAGAATCAGCTATTTTGATATTGATAAATCCACTCTGCAAATAGTTGATTCAGGTTTAGCTTATGACACCATTTATAACCGTGCTGGTGAAATTGTAGACGAAGCGTCTGACTTAGAATTTGAAGGTATTGACCGCTTTTGCTCCGCTAACTTGATGGAGGCCAACCAGTTTGGCTCCGATATGGGTTTTGCGGATACTATCTACTTTGCTGGTGAAGAAACCGATGGCGGTTCACTATTTGCCTTAGACACCGCTACTAATGAATTGTGGGCTTTACCCTGGTTAGGTCGCGCTGCTTGGGAAAGTGTTACCGAATTAGATACAGGAAATACAGATCAAATAGCTTTATTGATAGGTGACGACCGCGAAGCGGCTCCATTACTTCTTTATGTTGGTGAAAAAAATGCTAATGGTGATGGTAGTTTCTTAGATCGTAATGGACTAGCTGAAGGCAAATTGTATGTCTGGGTTGCCGATGATGCGGCAGATGCGTCAGATGCAATTGAAGCCGATCCTAGAGATTTTAATGGCAGTGGTAGCAGCACAAATGGTAAATTTGTGGAACTTGACTACTACCGCCCCGACTTAGCTGGTACTGAAGGCTACGATGATCAAGGTTTTGCTACCCAAGAGAAACAAGATGCTCTTGCAGAAGCTGCTGGCGCTTTTAAGTTCTCTCGTCCTGAAGACGTAGCCACCAACCCCTTTGATGGAACTGAAGCTGTTTTAGCTTCCACAGGTCGTACTGGTGTCTTCGACGATGCTGATACCTGGGGTACAACTTATAAAGTTGATGTTGACTTTGGCGAAACTGAAATTACAGCTAACCTCAACATCCTCTACGATGGTAACGATGAAGGTAATCAAGACTTCGGTCTGCGTAGTCCTGATAACTTAGATTGGGCAGATGATGGTTTAATCTACATTCAAGAAGACCGCGCCATAGGTGCTGACCTCTTTGGTGCAGAATCTGGAGAAGAAGCTTCTATCTGGACTATTGACCCTTCCGACGCTGATCCCGCTGCTACTGCAACCCGTGTAGCGCAAATGGATCGCTCTGCTGTCCCTTCCGGTCAGACTGATTCTAGCCCCACAGACATTGGTAACTGGGAATCTTCTGGTATCCTCGATGTATCCACACTGTTTGGCAACGATCCTGGCGAACTACTGATTTTTGATGTCCAAGCTCACAGCCTTCGTGATGGCAACATTATCAATGTTCCCGGTGTTGATACCGATGGAGATGGCACAGTTGAAGCTAACGATAACTTGGTGCAAGGTGGTCAGTTGGCATTCCTGATCACTCCCGACGCTACTTTAGTACAAGAGTCTAACTTGGTATTTGGTGACGCTGACGCAGATTTATTAATCGCAGGTGTTGACTTTGATGGTGTCAACGATATAGTTTTCAGCGGTGCTGGTAACGATGAAGTAGATGTTTCCTTAGCTGGTAGCCTAGCTGGTAACAACCGCATCTTTACTGGTGGTGGTGCTGATGTAACCTATGTAGTTGATGGCGATCGCTCATTCGGTGGTAGTGGAGATGATGAACTAGATGCTACAGATGCTACTGACTACCGTCTTGCCGGTGGTGTTGGTAATGATATTTTCTACCTAGGTGCAGATGGTCGTGCTTTAGGTGGTGACGGTGACGATCAATTATTTGTCCAAGAAGGTGGTGGTAACTTACTCTCTGGTGGTATAGGTGCTGACCAATTCTGGATACTCAACGGTGATCTATCTAGTGAGGCTAACACCATCACTGACTTGGAAATTGGTACTGATGTGTTAGGTATTGGTGGTCAAGGTGCAGATTTTGGCTTTGATGACCTGACCTTAAGCGGCAACAGTATTATGGTAGGTACTACAACCATTGCTATTTTGAATGGTATTGATGCCACCAGCTTGACTGCTGATAATTTTGCTTTTGTCTAAATCAGGATGTCTAGGTTTTATATAGCAAAAACAGGATGAGGTACTCATTACGGTCTGTTCTCATCCAACTGACAACAGATATTTAGGAAAAATGGGAGATGAAGGCTTTCCTTATCTCTCCCATTTTTTATTAGTTATTCAGTTATCAGTTCTTTATTTATATCATGTACTATGCAAAATTGGCAAAAATTTGGCAATACAGCAAAAGTCAGGAGTCAGGAGTCAGGAGTCAGGAGTCAGGAGTCAGGAGTCAGGAGTCAGGAGTCAGGAGTCAGGAGTCAGGAGAAAAACTGGCTTGTTGTCCAGCTGGGAATTTAGATTCTGTACCTCATTGATTTGCATTGATCTGCAATCTGCTGTAAGAAACATTCTCTTCAAAGATGATCTTAACCTGCTATTTTACCCAACTTACTTTTATCTTAATCTTTTCATGAAATTATAGTGGCGCTACTTGGATTTTCTCATATCAATTTTGACAGATGTGACTCAAAAATTTTTGGTTTCTAGGCTAAAATCCCAAATCTAAAATTAGCATAGTCACAAAAAATGATTTCTGATTGTCGCCATGATTTCAAAAGAAGTTCAGTAGTAAGTAACAAGCTAAAATCAACAACAGAAATACTAAATATATGGTTTCCCAAGTTAAGTTAATAGGTTTTGCTTCTCTTTTTGCTGACACCTTTGCTGAAGGTCCTGATTCTGGTAATGGTATTTCTGGAAATGGTAGAACTGGTCCGTTTCCAGGACAGCCAATCCAAGGTTTTAGTGGTGTACAATTTGCCGACAGCGATAGTTTATATTTTCTGTCAGATAATGGTTATGGTGCAAAGAATAATAGTGCAGATTATTTACTACGTATCCATCGTGTAGACCCTGATTTTAAGGGAATAGAGAACGGAGATGGTAGTGTTAATACTTTAGATTTCATTCAACTCTCTGATCCTGAACACAAAATTCCTTTCCAAATTATCAATGAAGCAACCAGCGACAGATTATTAACTGGTGCAGATTTTGATATTGAATCTTTTGTAATTGCTAAGGATGGTTCAATCTGGGTTGGTGATGAATTTGGCCCTTATCTTTTACATTTTGATGCCAGTGGAAAACTGTTAGATGCACCCATTCCTACACCTAATACAATCACCCTGAATACATTAACTGGTGAAGCACCAATTGTGATTGGACATCGGGGTGCTAGTGGTGAACTACCGGAACATACTCTGGGTGCATACAAATTAGCAATTGAACGAGGTGCAGATTTCATTGAACCAGACCTAGTTTCTACTAAGGATGGTGTGCTAATTGCCCGTCACGAACCAATGCTAGATAACACTACCAACGTAGCAGAAGTTTTTGGTGAAGATCGCAAATCTACTAAGATGCTGGATGGTGAAGAAGTTACTGCATATTTCGCTTCTGATTTTACTTTGGCAGAAATCAAAACACTAAAGGCAAAAATGCCTCAAAGTTTCCGTCCTCAAGTATTTAATGATTTGTATGAAATTCCTACTTTTGCGGAAATCATCGAATTAGTAAAACAGGTGGAAGCAGATACAGGTCGAAAAATTGGCATCTATCCAGAAACCAAACATCCAACTTTTCACGATGATTTAGGATTGTCTTTAGAAGAACCGCTGTTAGCAACTCTGGAAGCAGCAGAATTCACTGATCCCAGTCGGATCTTTATCCAATCTTTTGAAACTGCTAACCTCAAAGAACTCAATGAAATAACTGATATCCCTCTAGTTCAGTTGTTGGATGCTTATGATGTGGCCCTGGATGGTTCTCTGATTTATGAATCTGTGAATGCCCGACCCTACGATTTTACAGTTAACGGTGACACACGCACCTATGGCGACCTGCAAACATCAGCCGGTTTAGCAGAAATTGCTACCTATGCGGATGGTATTGGCCCCTGGAAACGGATGATTGTTTCTGTTGAGGGTGTGGATGCAAATGGTGATGGTGTAGCAGATGATGTCAATGATGATGGTGTAGTTAACGATGCTGATAAAACTCTGACTACTCCTACTACTTTAATCAAAGATGCCCATGATGCAGGTTTGTTTGTTCATGCCTATACCTTCCGTGACGAAGATCGTTATTTAGCTTCAGATTATAATGGCGACCCAGGAGCAGAATTTAAACAATTCATTAATTTAGGCGTTGATGGATATTTTACTGATTTTCCAGGTACAGGTGATGTAGTCCGTGACCAAATGACCGCAGAGTTTGTGCGATCGCCCCAACACCCTGATGTTCTGGCAGAAACTGAGTTTAATACTCTAGATGGGAATGCACCTTTAGTTATTGGTCATAGAGGTGCAAGTGGTTCACGTCCAGAACATACCTTAGAAAGTTACAAATTAGCGATCGCTGATGGTGCTGATTTTATTGAACCTGATTTGGTAGCCACCAAAGATGGTATTTTAATTGCCCGTCACGAAAACGCCTTAGCAATACTCAATGATGATGGTTCCGTTAACCGCACAGACACCAGCACAGATATTGCAGACCGTCCAGAATTTGCAGACCGTAAAACCACCAAAGTTGTTGATGGTCGCACCATTACAGGTTGGTTTACCGAAGACCTGACTTTAGCAGAAATCAAAACCCTAAAAGCGATCGAACGTCTACCAGACCTGCGGGGAACAGAATACGACAATGATAATTTAGAAGTTCCCACCCTCACAGAAATCATTGAATTAGTCAAGCAGGTAGAAGCAGAAACAGGTCGGAAAATTGGCATCTATCCAGAAACCAAACATCCCACCTATTTTGCAACTGAAGGTACACTCCTGGATGGTACTACCAAAATTAACATCAATTTAGGAGAGTTGCTGGTTGAAACCTTAGTTGCTAACGACTTTACTGATCCAACGCGGATATTTATTCAGTCCTTTGAAGTAGGCAATCTCCAAGAACTTAATGATGTTCTCATGCCAGGGGCAAGTATTGACCTACCACTAATTCAATTATTTGGCGGAGCAACACAAAAGCCCTATGATTTTGTAGTTAGTGGTGACTCTCGCACCTATGGCGATCTGACTACCCCAGCAGAACTAGCTAATATTACCGAGTATGCTGCTGGTATTGGACCTAGCAAGCGTTTAATTGTTCCTTCTAGCACTGTAGATAACAATGGTGATGGTCAAGCAGATGACCTGAATGGTGATGGCACAATTAACGAAGCTGATAGAGTTCTAGGCATTCCCACCACCCTAGTAGAAGATGCCCATGATGCAGGTTTGCTTGTCCATGCCTACACCTTCCGCAATGAAGATGTTTTTCTGGCCTCAGACTACAATGGTGATCCCAAGAGTGAATATGAACAGTTCATCGAACTAGGAATTGATGGTTATTTCACCGACTTTCCCAGTACAGGTGACTTGGTGCGTGATCAATTCGTCGGTGAAACTGTTGTTTCTAATCTTAATCGTTCTCAAGGTTTTGAAGGTATGGCAATTAGTCCCGACCAAAAAACCTTATATCCATTATTAGAAGGAACAGTATTTGGTGATCCGGTTGGTTCACTACGAATCTATAAATTTGATGTAGATTCTCAACAATATCAGGGATTACAGGGATTCTACCAGCTTGAAGATCCCAGTCATGCCATTGGTGATTTCACAGTCATTAATAATAATGAATATCTGGTGATTGAGAGAGATCCTAATCAAGGTGACGCGGCACAATTCAAGAAAATCTACAAAGTTGATTTGTCTAAAACAGATGCTAATGGTTTTGTAGAAAAACAGGAAGTAGTTGACCTCCTGAATATCCAAGACCCCAACGACCTCAATGGAGATGGACAAACCACATTTGATTTTCCATTTGTCACCATTGAAGATGTTTTAGTTGTTGATGAAAATACTATTTTGGTGGCCAATGACAACAACTACCCCTTCTCTGTCGGTCGTGGGCCTGATATCGACAACAACGAAATCATTATGCTTGAATTAGATCAGCCTCTTAACCTAGCACCAGGTTTAGGTCAACCGGATCAGGATTTAGTTATAGGTACACCAGATGCAGATTTGTTGATCGCTGGAATTGATTTTGATGGTGTCAGCGATATAGTTTTCACAGGTGCTGGTAACGATGAAGTAGATGTTCCCTTTGGTGGTAGTTTAGCTGGTAACAACCGCATCTTTACTGGTAGTGGTGCTGATGTTATCTATGTGGCAGATGGCGATCGCTCTTTTGGTAGCAGTGGAGATGATGAACTAGACGCTACAGATGTTACTGACTACCGTCTTTCCGGTGGTGCAGGTAATGATATTTTCTACCTAGGTGCAGATGGTCGTGCTTTAGGTGGTGACGGTGACGATCAATTATTTGTCCAAGAAGGTGGTGGTAACTTACTCTCTGGTGGTATAGGTGCTGACCAATTCTGGATACTCAATGGTGATCTACCTAGTGAGACTAACACCATTACTGACTGGGAAATTGGTACTGATGTCTTAGGTATTGGTGGTCAAGGTGCAGATTTTGGCTTTGATGACCTGACTTTAAGTGGCAACAGTATTATGGTGGGTACTACAACCATTGCTATTTTGAATGGTATTGATGCCACCAGCTTGACTGCTGATCATTTTGCTTTCGTCTGAATCATCTTTACCGAAATAGTGCTGAGTACCGAGTAACGAGTAATGATTGAGATCCCTAATTAGAACTTATCACTCCGGACGGGGAACCTCAAACCCATTTTTTCGGTAAATGTTGGGTTTCGTTCCATTGCTTCGCAACGAAGACAGCGAACAACCCAACCTACGTGATTTCGTTTTTTTTGAGCTTACAGCGATTTTCGGGTAAATGAACCACATTTTCATGTCTCACGCAGAGGCGCTCCAGGCGCAAAGAGGAATCAAGAGTGTGGTCTAAATACATGAAAACTGCTGTAACCGACAAGTATTGCCCAGTCTCCGACTGGGAATGCATTAATCATAGCCACCAAACATAAACAGGGAAATTTGCTCGTCGGTACTGTTCATCAAAGCATGAAGATTACCACCTTTGAGCATAGCCATGTGTCCACTTTTGAGAGTACGGATTTCAAAACAGCGTTCTCGTTCTGGCATTTTGCACCAGTCACCCACCACCATGAAGCCTTGACCTTCCATCATAAAAAAGACTTCTTGGTTATCACGATGACGGTGTAAGCCAATACCACAACTCGGATTGAGTAAGTGTAAATCCATATAATCAACGGCAAAGAAGGGTTCAAAACCGTTACCGTGATTTTTGTTTCTAAAGGCACTAAAGTTCCAAGAATTTAACTGACGGCCTAATTCATTTTTGCCCGTGTATTGTCCATAGTTAGACATTAAGTTGCGATATTCCAAGAAACCAATACCACCGTGAGGGTTAGGACTGATACCAGTTCCCAAGAAGTTATCCCAACCCCGCATGATCATGTTGAACTCGTAGTGATAATTAGCACCGTTTTGCGAATCCCAAACTTTTTCATTAAAGTCTGCCCAGGCTAGTTCCACATGAAGGGGTAAGATTGGGTGCATGGTGTTGGTGGGCGCAACTTGTGTCATGAGCCGGTCATTTAAACCTTCCCGATTGAAGTCAGAAATATTACCATGTACTAAGTCCGTGCGTACTTGAAGTTCACCACGATCTATGGAATTGCGGCCTTTGTCATCGAGTTGACTTCTCAAGTCATTCCCCGGATAACCCCAGAACTCGACTTCATAGCGATCGCTCCGTTCATTGTAGGGAACAGTAATTAGCATTGGTGTAGCTACATCCCCAACCTTGACCCAGAGTTTGATTTTTTCTCCCAATTTGTTACCAGCAGCAACAGAAAGCTGAGAATCTGGGCCGCCTCGATAGGAAATCCGCAAAAATGGCCCTGTCCAATCTCCAACAGTTACCAAACCCCGGACTAGAAAGGTATCGGTACTATAAAAGTCCTTGACGTTTTGCTTTTGGAAATCGGTTTTATTATCCTGCTGCGTGGGGTCGAGAATATTGGCATCAGCACCTTGTGGCCCATAAAACACTAAAGACTGATAGGGAAAAAGATACTGTAATTGGTCAGTTAGATAAAATTCTCTTTCTGCTGCTAATTGCGCTCTTTCTAGAAAGTTCAACAACTTCAGCAAAGGATTACCCCGATTATATTCGGGTGGGGTATTGGGGTCTACTTTGAAAATACTATCAGAATGAACAATAAACATGACAAGTTGGTGAAAATTAGGTGGATGAATTAGTTGGTGTGATACAAGAAAGCAACGAATTTGAGGGGTTTTGTCCCAGGGTTACGAATGCCGTGCATTCCCCCACTCTTGGTAAAAATCACACTCCCTGGTTTCACTGGTAGTTCCTTAAATTCCTTTGTTCCTAACCCGATCACTTGACGTTCAACGGTCGGGTATTTATCTGTAGCGGGATCATCACCAACTCGCATATAGGCAATGCCTTCACCCTCGGTAATGTAATACAGTTCCTCAGTACCGATGTGTTGGTGTGTACCTTCAACTACCCCTGGGGGAACAGTCACTTCATGGAAGAACACCATTGAACCGCCAAGTTCTCGCTGTACAATCCAACGCATATCAATGATGTTGGTATCTGACTTGTCTGGATTGTCACTATCCATCATGGCGTTGCGATATCGAACTGGGGCAATATCTGGTGTTTGTAAGAACCAACCGCGTTGGAAGTTAATCAGATAGTTGAGGTCAGAGATAGTATTTTGGGGTGAACTGGGGTCTTGGGTGCGGGGTTCTTGGTGCGATCTCGAATAGTCGTTATCCCAAACAGCATCATTACTGCTAATTTGATAACCAGATGGTAAATTGCGATCGTTCTCCCGAAACGCCAACTCTATCTTGGTCAAAGACTTGATATCTCCCAATGCTGGAGTAAACGCCTTAACTCGCGTAATTGCCCCATTGCGTCCCATCTGATCCAAAACTTGAAAATCGTGGTAGCTACCAGCAGGAGGTTCTAGGGTTTCCCAAATCTCCACCTCGTAAGCATCAATCCAAGAGCAATAACACAACTTTACCGTTGCTTCTGCCTTCTTACTTTCATCCTCTGGTAATACCCTTACCCAAGCAATCAACTGATCCTTGAGTAAACGTTTTTTCTCCCGTGTCTGTTCCACCAAGCGACCAGAACGATATTCCAAGCGGAGAAAATTACTGAGAAACTTACCATCTAGATATACTTCACCCTTGAGGGCATTGATACCCAAATAGCTACGCACTTCGCGCACATTGTAACGGTAACGGGGGCTGCGGGTAGCGTTGAGATATTCCGCGTGATAAATCCGGTCAGGATAGAAGACTACCTTGAAAATGTCATTCCACGGACTCGTAAAAATGTCGTTAAATGCTGGGTCCATAATACTAAAGCCTCTTGAGTAATTCGTCAGCGACACGGAAAGAATTGGCTTGAATTGTCAAAGTCGGATTAGCACCCCCTGATGTGGGCATAAAAGAGCCATCAGTCACGTAGAGATTATCAAAATCCCAAGTTCGACAATTCACATCTAATACTGAGTCTTTGCGATCAGTGCCGAATCTTGCACCACCGAGAATATGATTAGCAATCCGTGCTAGGGCGTTTTCTGCCATGTATACGCCGCCAGAACCCAAAAATTCATAAGGGAATTTGCGATCGCCTGGGGCATTTTGTCCGTTATCTAAAACCTGTTTGCACATATCCGCCAGGGTATTCATCAGATACCGATCATGGCTGTGCCATTCTTTAATAATGTAGGCAACTGGACGACCCCATTTATCCTTAATTGTCGGATGTAGTTCGATGCGATTTGTTTTCAGGGGTACTTGATTAGCCATAAAGCTGACAGATAGACCTCTACCCATATATTGATCCAGGAAATCTGCCAAACCTTGACCAGCCAAACTGGTGTTATTAATAAAGCCTTTCCAGAGAGTATCTAAATCTTGACTACCCTGGGTGCGTCCTAGGGATATAGGTAAAGCTTGGTCTGAGGTGTTGTTGTAAATTGCACCACCTGCCCAAAGTCCCCGGCTTTTGAGAAAATCATCAGTAGCGCAAGCATCAGTAGCCCAATCAGCATCTAAAGCCTGTGATTTATCACTGCGAGTAGGCATCAAAGCACTAGCACCACCAAAACAGTGAGTTAGAAAATACTTTCCTAAGAGGTCATTTTGATTGATCCGGCGATCGAATTCCGAACTCATTTGTGCAGACAGTTTTAACAACCGAATTGATTCAATTGCTGAACAAGCCACAACGACGATTTTTCCTTGCACAAACCGAGTTTTGCCACTGGGATCACGGTAAACCACTCGGCTAACTTTCGACCCATCACTTTCCAAATGAGTAACTACGCAGTTAGTGCGAATCTCAAAATTTGGTTGGTTAGCAATGGGACTGAGTAAAGATACCCAAGTATTTGATTTCAAACCTAGAGGACAACCAAAACGATTCACATAACTGGTTTTAATCGTTTCTGGATCTTGGGGAGCTTTGCGTCCACTGGGTTCATGGTCACGGGTAATCACCGCTAACGGTGTCCGATAGGGCTTGATAGGGTTGTTATTGTTGAGTTGTTTACCTATCTGCTCCATACCCACCTTCGCATAGATACTAATAGGATTAGGTTCTAAAGGTGGTTGATACTTATCGCCACTAAATGGCTTGAGTTGGTTCTCGACCGTACCATTAAAGCCAACTAAATATTCAGCTTTCAAATAGTATGGCTCTAGTTGTTCATAACTAATCGGCCAATCACGGGCTTCCCGTTGGACATCGCCGTTAGGATCTTCTTTGAGGTCATTACGTCCAGCATTAAAGCTTTGTAGCCGTAAATCGGTAGGTGTAAATCGCAGGGAAACACCACCATAAAGTTGAGTACCGCCCCCGACAACTTGGGCTGTATAACCTTCAATTGTGGCTCGATCTTTACCATCAAAACCACGATAAATATGTGGCTCGTCGTTAATATCTGGTTCAACGTGGCTAGAATAGAAAGCTTCGTTTTCGTTGGCTACTCCAGGAATACGAATCCGCTTTTCTGGTCCATCCGCAAATAGTTCATCTCGTTTAAAATCACTTAACCCATTGGGGTTTTGATATTGAGGTTTAAACAGGGGGCCTTTTTCCAAAATCAATACCGATTTTCCGGCTTTAACTAAGGTGTGAGCAATAGGCGCACCACCAGCACCGCTACCAATAATTACGACATCAAATTGAGTTTCCATTTATCTTCTCCTGATGGATATTGATGAAAGGATAATCATGATTAATAATTTGCCAATTAATCTGTTAATCCTTTAATCTGAAAATCCTGATTCCAATTTGGTATAACAATCCTATTTGATTTATGAACGTAATTTTTAAAACAAACCGCAGAGGCGCAGAGAGCGCAGAGGTAGAGAAAAAGAGGTGTTCATATCTTATTTAGGATTGCTATATTAGCCTCGATAATCGCTATTAATGCCGAGGGGTTTTTCTATAGATCTGCGCCAATTAAACAAAGTTTTTCCTTTGTCATCTGTATATCTTTCAGCCAAATAAGCCCAACCTGTACCGCCGACATTACCGCCATATTTAGGATGGGAAAAAGCACCTGTGTAGGTGTGGCGACGTAATAATTGAAGGAAATAACGAGGTTCTTGATATTGTTGATAATTCCACCCATTAACTTGATTATTTGCCATTTCGTTATACAGGTCAATGTATAACTCTTTGGAAACATCTTGAGGGTTAATGTAAGGATTTCTCTGACGCAGAATTCTGTCAATTTGACCAAGGCAAATTTTGTAATCAATTAGGTGGTGATTTTCTTCCCTTGCTAAAATGTTGTCAATGTAATTAACTGCCCCTACAGATTGATCTAGACGATAAGCAAAGGCATATTGCACTTGTTTATCTTGTTTACCAAGATAATTGTATTGACGGTTCAAGAAGTTCTCGCCTTCAGCCGTGCGGAAGGGTAAAATGTGATCTACTAAGCGAGATAAAATTTCAAATTCCCAATCTTCAAAGCTCAAAGGTTCTGTACAAAGTTGGGTAAAAAATCTTGACCAGAATTGGCCATTATCGAGTTGGGCGCGTTGAGGGTTAATGGGATCAAGAATTGCTTGTCTATCCACAATAAATTTATAAGTGTGAAATTGGGCTTTGGGAACAACAATTGATAAGGCGTAGTATCCTGTTTCTTCGCCTAAAAATTTTACTGGTTTGAGGGGAATTGGTTCAAAGAGATTGGCAAATGTGCCAATAATACTAACGTTTTTTGGTGTTGTATTACCTTGTTGTTGATAGACGAAAGTTACTAAGTTTGAGGAGTAGCTTTTCACAAAGTCTTTACCATCACTGTAACTATCAATAATGGGAAATCGCCAAGCTTCAGCAATGCGTGACCGAGGATCATCATCAGTTAATTGTCCAAAGTTATGCCTAGGATCTGTGTTAGACCTAGCTAAAAATTTTGTGCATTGGTTTAGTACATATTGATCATCGGTGGGGACGATTTCTACTGCCATTGATTTATCTCCTGCTCGATTTAAGCAGCGTTTCGTTTTGTGATTTAAACCAGGTTAATACAGGTTCAGAAAACTTGTTTTTATTGAATACAATTGGTTGAGATTGTTTCCAGAAATTTATGTATAAAAATCTGAAATTATTTCTAGTTTGAAAAATCTTACTTTAGATAGATGCAAAGATAATTTTGCCTTCTGCTATAGAAAGGCAAGAGGCAAGAGTGAAATACTCGGACATTTATCATGTCCTAACCGTCTCAATACTGTTCGGTTAAGGATTTTTGTAGGTTGGGTTGAATAAAGTGAAACCCAATAAACCCTTGTCAATGTTGGGTTTCGTTCCTCAACCCAACCTACGTGATTTCGTGGTTTTGAGCTTAACCGAAAAGTATTGCTAACCGTCTTGGCTATAGCTATAATTCATACCTCTATGAAGGTTGGCAAAATTGGCAAGCAATCTTAACGGTTAAAGCTGTTAAGCACCTAAATTTTATGATCATAAAATGCCTAAATCTTGTGGTGTGGGCATCTTGCCCGCTAAGATTATACAAATTAAAAGCACAACAGCTGATCAAATGAGCAACAGTACAACTGCGAGCCATATTGCTCAGGTTCTTTTTTTTCTAGGCATACTGATATTTTTAAATGGCTGGATCACAAATGTTGTGAGTAGGGCTGTGAGCCTTTGCTGAGTGTAAACCCAATTATTTCAAGGTTTTGAACAATTAAAACTGTCCTAACAGCCTTGGCGGTTGTGATGAGTCTCATTTCTTAACCTTTTGCTAGTTATATCTTAATTTCACTGGGATAGGTTGATATATCTGATGCAGATTTAATCATCATTACTCATGTCCGTTAATTAACGAGCAATTTCTAATTGCATATATAACAATGACAAATACAATTCAACTTAACCACATCGGCACTGTTAGCTTAAGCGGCGCGGAAATTTCTGATTTTGACCCCCAATCTCAACGCTTATTTGTCACTGGAGTATCGGCAGATCAACCGGTTCTGCAAGTAGTTGATGCTGCTGATCCAACTAACCCTACTCAAATTGATCAAATTGACCTCTCTAGCTTAGGTTCAGGAATTCAAAGTGTAGCTGTCAGAAAAGGAACAGGTACTGAAAATAGCATTGTTGCTGTTGCTATTTCTGCTAATAATATTACTGACCCAGGTAAAGTTGTTTTCTTTGATGCTGTTACTCTCACTCAAATTGCAGAAGTGACAGTGGGTGCTTTACCTGATATGATCACTTTCACACCTGATGGTAGCAAATTACTTGTTGCTAATGAAGGAGAACCTAGTGAAGACTATACTATTGATCCTGAAGGCTCAGTTAGTATTATTGATGTTTCTGGAGATATTGCCAGTTTAGATAATAGTCAAGTTACAACTGCGGATTTTACTGCTTTTAATGGACAAGAAGAAACCTTACAAGCAGATGGAGTGAGAATTTTTGGTTTGAATGCTTCAGCTTCTGAAGATTTTGAACCTGAGTATATAGCAGTTAATCCTGATGGTGAAACTGCTTTAATTACTCTTCAAGAAAATAATGCTGTTGCTGTTCTTGATATCGCCAGTGGGACTATTACCGATATTTTACCGCTTGGTTTTAAAGATTATAATTTACCTGGAAATGGTCTAGATGCTAGTGATAGAGATGATGGCATCAATATCCAAAATTGGCCTGTTTTCGGTATGTATTTACCAGATGGTATTAGCTCTTTCCAAGTTGGTGATGAAACCTATTACATTACTGCTAATGAAGGAGATGCACGCATTCGTCCTACGGATGATGGCATTTTACCTGCTCCTAATGACGAGGAAGGTGATATTTTCAATGAAGAAATAAGAGTTAAGGATGTTGTATTAGACCCCACAGCTTTTCCTAATGCGGCTGAATTACAAAGTGATGAAAATATAGGTCGTCTAATTATTACTAATACTCTGGGAGATACAGACGGAGATGGAGATTTTGATCAACTTTACGCTTACGGTGGTCGTTCTTTTACCATTTGGAATGCCGCAGGTGAATTAGTCTATGATAGTGGCGACCAATTTGAGCAAATTTTAGCTCAACAAACTCCCACACTTTTCAATGCTAATGATGGTTCTCCTGATGAAGTTGACACTCGTTCTGATAATAAAGGCCCTGAACCAGAAAGTGTTGTTGTTGGTGTAATTGATGATGTAACTTATGGATTTATTGGGTTAGAACGTGCTGGTGGTGGGGTGATGGTTTATAACCTCAGTGATCCAACTGCACCGGAATTTGTCCAGTATATTAGAACTGAAGGTGATATCAGTCCTGAAGGTTTAAAATTTATCTCTGCTGAAGATAGTTCTAATGGTAAACCGATGCTGGCAGTTTCTCACGAAGTTAGTAATACTGTGAGCTTGTATGAAATACTTCCTAGTGCAACACCTACAGTGGAAACCACGCCAGCACTGTTGGATGATGATAATTTGCCTGAAGACCAAAGGGGTGATGCTGATGATCCAGCTATCTATGTCAATGCGACAAATTCCGCCGACAGTTTAGTATTAACTACAGTAAAAAATGCCGGACTGCGGGTTTATGACTTGTCTGGAAATCTCTTGCAAGAAATAAATCCTGGTGGTATTCGTTACAATAACATTGACCTGCAATATGGTTTTCAACTAGGTAGTGAAACAGTAGATATTGCCGTAGCAAGCGATCGCAATAATGACAAATTAGCAATCTTCACAATTAACCCCAATGCTACCGATAATAATTACCTAGAAGATATCACCGACAGCAGCATTGGTACTCTTTTTCAAGCTGCACCTTTTGAACCTCCCTACGACCCCTCTTCTCGTAGTTCCTATGGACTCGCTCTTTATCGTAGTCCTTTCACCAATGATTACTATGTCTTTACCAGTCGTCGTGAAACCGGAGATGTTGCCCAATTCAAACTTATTGACAAAGGTAATGGCAAAATAGGTGTCGAAAGAGTCCGGGAATTTACTATTCCCACAGACGCAGGAATTGACCCCCAAACTGAGGGTATGGTTGTAGACCAAGAAACTGGTTTTCTTTACATTGGTCAGGAAAATGTCGGTATCTGGAAGTTTGATGCTGAACCTAATGGTGGTACTACTGGAAAATTAATTGATACAGTCAAAGCTTTGGGTGGTGCCAACCTCACAGATGACGTTGAAGGACTGACTATTTATTACGGTGCAAATGGTACAGGTTATTTGCTGGCATCTAGCCAAGGCGATAATACCTTTGCTGTCTACACCCGTGAAGGTAACAACGAATTTTTAGGACGTTTTGGTGTTGGTAACAATGGAGATATCGACAGTGTACAAGAATCTGATGGTGCAGATGTCGTTAATGTACCTTTAGGACCTGACTTCCCCTTTGGTTTATTTGTTACCCAAGATGGTAGTAATGACCCAGCGGTACTGGTTGAGGATGATGGCGAAATAGAAAATATCAGTAGCAACTTTAAATTTGTCCCTTGGGAAAATATTGCTAATGCCTTCTCCGACTCTCTCACAATTGATACCACCAGTTATGACCCTCGTAACCCTGTACTTCAACCCAGATTGACTAATTATGAATTTGAAGATTTACCCAAATTAGGAACTACTTCTGCTGGTCAAGATATCTTTTTGGGTGGTTTTTCTGGTTTGTATTTCCAAGGAATTGCAAATAACGGCAATCTCAAATTTGTTACCCATACAGACAGAGGTCCAAATGGTGAACCCACAGGTCAAAATAGACCGTTTTTATTACCTGATTTTCAACCAGAAATAGTCAGTTTTGAACTGAATCAAACTACAGGTGAAATCACTATTACTCAAAGAACTGGTTTATTCCGTGCAGATGGGACAACACCATTAACGGGACTTCCTAATGTACAAGCTGGAGAAGGTGGAACGGCTTATACTGATGAAGTTGCTGTTGATTTAGAAGGTGAAGTATTACCTAATGATCCTTTTGGTGCAGATTTAGAAGGTATTGTTGTTGCAGAAAATGGAGATTTCTGGATGGTGGATGAATACCGTCCGGCAATTTATCATTTTGATGTCAATGGTAAATTACTCGACCGTTTTATTCCCCAAGGAACAGCCGCAGCAGACGGTGAACCAGTGGGGACTTTTGGGACTGAAGTATTACCAGCAGTTTACGCCCAACGTCGTAATAATCGGGGATTTGAAGCCCTAGCTTTGGAAGGTAACAAGCTTTATGCTTTTATTCAGAGTGCAATTGATAATCCTGATAGTTCTGGAGATACAACTTCTAGAAATTCCCGAAATTTGCGAATTCTAGAATTTGATATAGTTTCTAAACAAGTAACTGGTGAATATCTCTATCTTTTGGATGATGTTACCGGAACTGGGAATGCTAAAACTGACAAAATTGGTGATGCTGTTGCCTTGGGTAATGGTAAATTTGCAGTTGTAGAACGAGATGATAGAAGTGATGAAACTTCTAATAAACTGATTTACCAAATTGATTTAGCCGCAGCAACTAATATCAATAATCCGGCTAATTTTACTTTGCCAGCAGATAAACAAATTGAAGAGTTGAGTCCATCTGAATTAACTGCTGCTGGGATTACTCCTGTGAGTAAGAGTTTAATTGTCAATGCAGCGCAAATAGGTTATACAGGTGTAGAAAAATTAGAAGGTTTAGCCTTAGTTGCACCCAACACTCTGGCTGTAATTAATGATAATGATTTCAATGTGACAGGAACTACAACTCCGGAACAACTAGGCATTATTGAGCTACCCAATAATATTGCAACTGTATTTGATGATGAGCCAGAATTGGTTTTTGGTAGTCCAAATTCGGATACTTTAATTGCAGGTTTGGAAGTTAATGGTGTTGTCCAGTTAGACGGTATTCAAGATATTGTATTTACAGGTGCTGGCAACGATGAAGTAGATATTCCCTTTGGTGGTAGCCTAGCTGGTAATAACCGTGTCTTTAGTGGTAGTGGTGCTGATGTTATCTATGTGGGTGATGGCGATCGCTCTTTTGGTGGTAGTGGAAATGATGAACTAGATGCTACAGATGCTACTGACTACCGTCTTGCCGGTGGTGTTGGTAATGATATTTTCTACCTAGGTGCAGATGGTCGTGCTTTAGGTGGTGACGGTGACGATCAATTATTTGTCCAAGAAGGTGGTGGTAACTTACTCTCTGGTGGTATAGGTGCTGACCAATTCTGGATACTCAACGGTGGTGATCTATCTAGTGAGGCTAACACCATTACTGACTGGGAAATTGGTACTGATGTGTTAGGTATTGGTGGTCAAGGTGCAGATTTTGGCTTTGATGACCTGACCTTAAGCGGTAACAGTATTATGGTGGGTACTACAACCATTGCTATTTTAAATGGTATTGATGCCACCAGCTTGACTGCTGATAATTTTGTTTTTGTCTGAATCAAGATGTTCAGAATTTAAGTAAACTGTAGGGTGGATTTAGCCCTACGTTTTACTTTTTACACTAATAATTAAAAAAATGAAATTAAAATAAAAAAGTCTCTAAAAATGCTATTTTTTCAGGGAAAATTTTTCATCTAACAAAACATCACAAGTATTCAATCGGCAACAATATAAACTAATTATTAATTTTGTGAAAAATGTTAAATATAGCAGCAGACAAAGGGGCTCATCCCAAGAAAAAAAATAAACGCAGCAATACGAAAAACTCTCTTAAATCCTCTTAACTTTGTTTCCTACCCTGCGGGAAGCCGCTCCGCGTCTATGCGTTCTTTGCGGTTGATTCATATCAAGCCTGGGAGCAATTGCCTTTCTTTCCCAAAAATCAACTTACACATTGGGGATGCTCCCGTTATGCTAGACAAAAATAAACAGAAGAATAAGTGATAACAAGTAATTATAGGAATAATATAACATATAGATCTAGTCGAAACATCTAAAATTTTAACCAGAAAATTAACGGCGATTAGAAATATTTTTGTCAAAATTCAAGTTATATTACTTAGCAGATAGCACGGAGATAAAAACATGGCTAATAATGATTTCTTTACAACTACACAGAATACGCCATTAACAAAAACTGTTGCGGAATTAGTTAGTAACGATACTGACCTGTCTGGAGATGCTTTATTTATTTCTAGCATCGACGCTACTTCGGCTCAAGGCGGCACAATAGTTATTGATGACAATGGTACACTGGATAACCCCTTTGATGACCAAGGAACATACACACCAGCAACGGGATTTATAGGTACAGATACTTTCACATATACAGCAGACAATGGTCAGGGAGGAACATTAGATGTAACAGTAACCATTGAAGTTACTGAACCAAACTCTCCCCCAACAGCAGGTGACGATTCCTTTACAATTACACAGGATACATCATTAGTAAAAACCGTTGCAGAGTTAGTTAGTAACGATACTGATGCTAACGGAGATGATTTGTTTATTTCTATTTTCGACACTACTTCAGCGCAAGGAGGTACAATTGTCGCCGATGACAACGGTACACCTGATGACCCCTTTGATGACCAAGGAACATATACACCAGCAGCGGGATTTGTCGGTACAGATACTTTCACATATACGCTTGATGATGGTCAAGGCGGAACATCTGTAGGCACAGTTACTGTAGAGGTTGTAGCAGCGATTATTGGTACTGACGGTGACGATGAATTATATGCCAATAATAACGATACTGTAATAGGTGGTGCTGGTGAAGATAGCTTATATGCTGAAGGAAGTTTAGGCAATAACATCCTTGATGGTGGAGAAGATAATGATTTTCTCTCTGTAGTAGAAGGTAACAATAACTTACTTAAGGGTGGCGCTGGTAATGATTTTCTCTCTGTAGTAGAAGGTAACGATAACACTCTGAATGGTGATGATGGAGACGATGAGCTTTATGTCATAGAGGGTGGTATCAATACATTGGATGGTGGTACTGGCAATGATAAGTTAATAGTTCAGGGTGGAACTGGTGAGAATACCCTCAACGGTGGTGAAGGTAATGATCTTCTGATTGGTTTATTAGCAAGCGATCAGCTATTTGGTGAAGCAGGAGATGATGATCTAATTGCTGGTAAACTAGGTTCTCAAATGACCGGTGGTGAGGGAGCAGACCTTTTTTATCTTAGCAATGGTTCTGTGCCTGAAGTTCCTGGAGAAGTATTAGATTTTACTAAAGGTGATGATAAAGTTATCATTGCTGGCATCCCAGAAGTCAATAGTTTTGACGATATCACCCTAGAGCAAGATGGAGATGATACTCTTGTTAAAGCCACAATAGATGATTCTGAAGTAACCTTGGGCATTTTAAGAAATGTTCAAGCTGATACTCTGACAGCAGATGACTTTGGCTTTATAGTTCCCGTTTTCTCTATCACTGATGCTTCAGCCGTTGAAGGTAATGCTATCACTTTTACCATTACCCGCACAGATGATATTTTTGCTGACCAAACGATAACTGTCACTACATCTATTGCTACAGGTGATACAGCTAGTGTTGGTGATTTTACTGCCAATACTCAAACTCTCACCTTTGCTCAGGGAGAAACCCAAAAAACCTTTACTGTTCAAACCACTGAAGATGCTTTATTTGAAGGTGATGAAACTTTTACTGTCACCTTAAGTAATCCCACTAACGGCTCGATTATTAGTTCTACAAACGGTACAGCCCAAGGAACTATTACCAATGATGATCCTGCACCTGTATTTAGCATTGAAGCTGCTGAAGCAGAAGAAGGAAGCGGTGTTACTTTCACAGTGACTCGCACAGGAGATGCTCAAGCTAACCAAAGTGTCACTGTCACCACATCTATTGCTACTGGAGATACAGGTAGTGCTGGTGACTTTACTGCTAAAACTCAAACTTTGACTTTTGCAGCGGGTGAAACAGAGAAAACCTTTACTGTAGAAACCACTCAAGATGATTTATTTGAGGGTGATGAGACTTTCACTGTCACCTTAAGTAATGCTACAGCTGGGGCAATTATTGATGACACCCAGGATACAGCCCAAGGCACGATCACGAATGATGATCCTGCGCCTGTGTTTAGCATTGCTGCTGCCCAAGCACTAGAAGGAAGTACCATTACTTTCACGGTTACTCGTACAGGAGATGCCCAAGCTGAACAAAGTGTAACTGTCACTACATCTATTGGTACAGGAGATACAGCTAGTGCTTCTGACTTTACTGCCAATACTCAAACTTTCACCTTTGCAGCAGGTGAAACCGAGAAAACCTTTACAGTAGCAACCACTCAAGATGCTGTGGTGGAAGAAAATGAAACTTTCACTGTCACCTTGAGTAATGCTACAGATGGTGCGGTTATTAGTTCCACAAATGGTACAGCCCAAGGAACTATCACTGATGATGATACACCAGCTGCATTTAGCATTGCTGCGGCTCAAGCAACAGAAGGTAATGCTATCACCTTTACTGTGACTCGTTCCAGAGATAACCTAACTCCTCAAAGTGTCACTGTCACCACATCTATTGCTACTGGAGACACAGCTAGTGCTGGTGATTTTACTGCGAAAACTCAAACTCTGACTTTTGCAGCGGGTGAAACTCAGAAAACCTTTACTGTTGAAACCAGTGCAGATACAAATGCAGAAGATGATGAAACTTTCACCGTCGCTTTGAGTAATGCTACAAATGGTGCGGTTATTAGTTCTACAAATGGTACAACCCAAGGAACAATCATTGATGATGATACACCGACCACAAGTGTATTTGCGATCGCAGCGGCATCAGCAACAGAAGGAAATACCGTCAGCTTTACAGTTACACGCACAGGCAATACTTCAGCAAACCAAAGTGTAACCGTCAGCACATCTATTGCCAGCGGAGATACAGCTAGTGCTGGTGACTTTACTACCAAAACTCAAACTCTGACTTTTGCTGAGGATGAAACTGAGAAAACCTTTACAGTAGAAACCACTCAAGATGTCCTGGTGGAAGAAGATGAAACTTTCACTGTCAACTTGAGTAGTGCTACAACCGGTGCAACTATCAGTTCCACAAATGGTACAGCCAAGGGAACTATCAATGATGAAGATATTCCTCTAGCTGTAATTACCAACAACAACATTTTTACCGTCAAAGGATCGGGTGATACTGTCAGACTCAAAGCTACTTTGATCGAAACTAATTCTACTGTTGTTAACGAACTAGGTGTATTTATTGTTGACGATGCCCAAGGTAGAATCAACGGTATTGCGCCAGGGCAGCAAGGTTACAACGAAGCAGCTTTAGAACGAGCTAAAAGCCAAGGTAAAGCAATTTTCTCTGCTATTAGCAATCTTCCAGATAAGTTTGCCACAGAAATTGAAACTAACAGTCTGACACGCTTACTAGGATTTGATTCCGGTAGTAACTTGAAATTCTTTTTAGTCAGAGAAGGTACAATTGACTCTTTCCGCGCTGGCAAAACAGCAAGTACAAACATTATCTTTGCAGATTCTTCCACCCAAAGAATTACAGAAGAAGATGATGGTTATATCATTTCTTGGAAAGAAAGTACCACTGTTACAGAATTCAATTCTTTAGTAGTTAATATTCAGTCTACTGATGAATCCTTAACTACAGGTACAACATTGCAAGGATCAAACCAAGCAGAACTAATTGATTTTCGAGGTATTTCAGGTACGGTGACAGCAGATTTTTCCGTTTATCGAGAAGCTGCATTTAATAACGAAGTCTACTTTTATAAAGTAGATAATGCTCAAGGACAAATTGGCACTGTACAAGCAACATCAGCTAATCGCGCCAATTACCTGCAAGCGGCAATCAATAATCTGATTAAAGATGCAAATACTGGTGCAAACATCAAATTTGCTGTTTCTAACCAAGGTTTATTTACAGACAGTGCGATAATTGCGGGTGGTTCAATATTCGCTCCGATGATTATTATCAATGGAACTTTGTCCCAGTTAACTGATAGTAACACTGGTAATGATCCGCAAGTTTACTTCCCTTACTTGGGAGTTAATGCTGATGGAGTAGATCACATTCGTTTGTTAGGAGATAACACTTTTGGTTTCGAGGATTTACCTGGTGGTGGAGATTTGGATTACAATGATATGATTATTAAATTTGAGTTTTCGATTGTTTAATCTGTTGCATTGTTGAGATAGTTGTTTGGGAAGAAATTCAATTAGGTATTTCCCAAAATCACCTAAATACCTGGGAATTCATTCCCTAATCACAAGATTCGGCTGAAGCAGACTATAGGATGTTTAGTTGTCGATTAATTTGTATAGCGTCTGAAAGAACTGCTTGCCAACAAATTTGCTCATCTGCTGATACTGATAATTGATTGAGAACCACATCTGCATCGAGAACATTAATCTCATTTGCATTTGTGGTTTTTTCATTGGCTAATTCTGTTTTTTAAATTACGATACTTCACCTTCAAGTTTTTCACCTTTTGCCCTATAAACCCTGTAGTAGCTTGCTGTAATTTGCTCAAAGAACTGGGACGTTTAAAATTTTGGGGACGTTGTTCTGGAGATTTTAAATATCTATAGTGTAAAAATACATCGCGGTAAGCAATATCAACATCTTCACCAGCACACAGCCTAGTAAATGCTGAGGCAGATATACTCATATAATGCAGATAAGTTAAACGCCTTCCTTTGTCATAAAGAACGTTATCTATTTCATCAAATCTAGAACTCCAATGATTACCTGTTGTTTGTGCTGATTGATGATAAGCAAAGTTATAAAAAGCAATATCACTCTTTATGACCATGTAATTAAATAAAGATTGGTCTGGCCCAGTTAAAGCCATAACATCTGCTTCACCAGCTTGTAATCTATCTACAAAATCGTCTAAAATTGCCTGGGAAAAAATATTTTTTTTAGCGCCAAACCAACCAGCACAAAATATATGTGATGGTATTTTTTCAGGAGAAAAAACCTGATGTATTAAATCTGATGAACCATCAAACACATATTTCAAATCAGATTTATACTGAAAATCGTTAACTACCCAATCGTAGTCATGCAACTTCTCATATATATAATCTATCGAACCCATTAACAGGGTATCGGCATCAAAATAAATAAATTTTTCAAAATCACCTTCTAAAGCGCACAGTTTACGATGCATGGGTAGACGATAAAGTTCTGACACTTCCCACTCGCGCCATTTTTTTTGCGCCCTGGGATAATTTTTCCATACTTGAGTAGCAAAATTATCCCAGAAAATAATAGCATCAGATTTATCAAATAAGGTGACATTCTTTCGCGTCTCAATTTCTGCCTTGACTTTGTCTAACCTATCGTCATAGGGAATCACACAAACAGGAATTTCTCTACCAGCATTCACTTCAATACTGTTAAGTAAAGCTACCAATTGGTCATAAACTACGTCATTAGCTAGGGTATAAATACCGTTAACCATAGGAATACTCCTCAATATTAAACTTCGGTTACTTAATGAAAGAAAATAAACGATTAGTGACTTGAGAAAGCAATGCAAATTTACCCTGATGTAGATAACGATAGTGCTGCCATAAATGCCAATAAGGGCTACCAGGCTTCATTTTTATCCCTGCCCAATGGAGATATTTTAGTCGTTTTCCTTTGTCATAAAGAACATAATCTTGTTGTTGAAAATTAGGAGAACCACCCCAACTACCAGGACCGCCACCAGGAATTTTGACCAGATTACCGCGTTTAGCAATTAGTTTGAGAACAAGATAATTTAAAATTGGTTGGTCTGTGACTCCTTCTGTAAAATCAAAATATTCCCGGTGGGCTGCACATTCACTTAATGTAGCTGCCATTTGTTCTTGAGTGAAAATCCCCTTGCGTGAAGCCCAAAAGCCACTATTAAATACATCATCTAGTTGTGCTTCTGTAAAAATTTGTTGATCTTGAACTAGAGGAGAAAATATATTTCTGAGTCGGTCTTTAGCATGATGATAATCACAACAGAAGAAGTCAACTTCAGCTAGTTTTTCTAAATTGTCAGCAATTTTTTCAAAGACAACAATATCCGTATCAATATAAATAAACTCATCCAGAGGTCCAAACCATACCACTAATTTACGCATTTTGTTGGGTAAGGCGAGGAAATCTCGATCAAATATTTCTCCTATGCGGTGAGTAAGTTGTTCAATAAGTTCTAAATCAGGGAAAATTTTGACATTGTGCAATTTAGCTAGGGTGTCAGCTACTTTGGTATAGTTATCATTAAATGGAATTAGATAAACTGTTACTTCTTGGTCATAGTAACGAATACTATTGAGTAAGGCAATAGCATTTTCCATTACTTTGTCGTTAGCGACTATATAAATTCCCTTATTCATATAGCTATCCTTTAATTAATTTGAATTTTCTTAATGCTCTAGTTAGTAAATTCGGTGCTGGAGTGTGGGGTGAAAGAGGAGGAGTTGTAAATGATGGGCGTTTGTCTGGTTCATGAAGATAGCGATAGTAGAGAAATAAATCTCGATAGGGAAACTCAATATTATCACCTGTACATACTGCTTGATGAATGCGGGGGTGAATGCCAATATAATGCAGGTAAGTGAGGCGATTACCTTTGTCATATAAAATATGATCTTTGTCTTCAAAATGTTTGGATGTGACGGTGCAACCTGTAACTTTTTCACGGTCTAGGTGGTGAGCTAAGTTGCAAATTCTCAAACCAGACCTCATAAACATATAGTTCAGAACTGGCTGATCACCTGTAGGATAGAGGATTTCTCTTTCACCTGCTTGCAAATAAGATAAAAGTTTGTCTATTTTTGACTGAGCAAATAAACCTTTTTTAGAGGCGTAGAATCCTGAGCAAAATACTTCTTTTTCTAGACGTTCTGGATCAAAGACTTGGAGTAATTTAGAAGATTCAATATTATAAACTTTGTCTGGATGTTTAAATTGAAAATCGTAGACTACACAATCATATTCAGCTAGTTTCTGAAACACTAAATCTAGTGAATCCATAACTAAAGTGTCCGCATCCAGATAAACAAATTCGTCAAATGGAGCATCAAAGGCACAAAATCGTCGATGACCGCCATAAATTCTATATTTGCGGGTCATACTAGCTGGACTAGCCTCTAACATAAATTGATCCCAACGCTGAATAGATTCTTGATCATCGTACAGAAAGACGTTGGGACGTTTGGCTATTTCTTGGGCTATGCGCTGTGTTTGTTCATCAAAGGGATAGATACAAACTGGAATTTCTGACCCTAAAAAAACATCAATACTGTTAAGTAAGGCCACCAGTTGGTCGAAAACATAGTCATTGCCAAGGGTGCAAATACCTTTCATATAGGAATCCGGTTTGGTTTCTGAATTGGTTTGTGTAGGCAGGGAATAGGGAATAGGGAATAGGGAATAGGGAATAGGGAATAGGGAATAGGGTTTTAGAGGAGTTGGATGTACGGAGTTTTGTATGGCTTACGCCGAGCTACGCTATCAATAATCAAATAGGAGTCCTATATATTTATGAGTATTGAGTAACGAAATTTGATAACCAGTTGAGCAGATTTAGTTGGTGCAGGATAATTTGTCTAGCTTCTGCGATCGCATCTTTGGCAGCATACCACGCATCAGGAGTGGCGGTAACTTCCTGAATGTAGGCAATACCTTTGGCATCTAAACTAGGCAACCGTAAAAAACTACCTGGTGGCAATAGTTTATCTGCTGCTGGTCCACCATAGTAAATAGGTAAACACCAAGCTAGTATACTATCCCAAAGTTTTTCACTTACATACCAATTATTATCAGCATAGTTTTCAATAGCTAAATTATAGTAGTATGGTGCCATTCCATACCATTTATTTCCCAGTTCACCAGAAGTTTTTGCCCATTTTTGTAAGCCACGTCCATAAAAATCAATTTGCATATTGCTAGATTCTAAGGACTGCAAAAAATTTAGCCTTTGTCTATGATTAGCTGTACGACTAATACCGGAAGTAATCCAACTACAGGTTGCTACTTTTTCAGGACATGGCATTTCATTTAAATCCTGAAAGGAATTAGAGTGATACCAAATCGCAGGCATATAATCGGGAGTAGGAGCAAAATCATCAGGACCAGAAACATAGCCACAGTAATTTTCAGCTTGTTGATAATTACGTTTATTGATGGCGATAATTTCTTCTAAAGGTGGTTCTCGCAATAAATAAATAATTCTATCTTTGCTGACACCACGTAGTAAATCATGAATGTGTATTTCTGGTGTGGTTTTTTTTCCCTTTAACCTTGCTAATAAAGATGGTGGTGGTGATGGTTGGGGAAAATCAAATTGATACATTAGCAAAAAATCTGGTTTTTCTGCTAATGCTTGGATGTTGATGTTACCCCAAAGGCCAAATGGATATGGTGTTTGTTGCCATAACCAATCGGCTCTTGATTCTAGAGCGCGATAGCTGCTAATCATACCTACAGTTTTCATAATTAATTACTAATTAAAATTTAGTTTAGGTTAGAAGGCAGAAAGGATTCATCTACGTAACTGAGGATTTTAGCGGCGCGATTTTCCCAGGAAAACTGTTTGACAAAATCCAGAATTTCTGGATAGCCATCTATTTTGCGAGGGTGAATTGCTAAAACCTGTCTCAAAGCTGCGGCAAATTTGGCTGGGTTATCTGGTTCACACCAGGCAGTAATGGCTGGAGTATTTTTAAACTCAGTTAATGAGGGAATTTCAGTAGCAACAACGGGATTTCCAGAAGCTAGGTAGTCAAATAGCTTTAAAGGAGATGTAAAAGTTGCTGCTTGTCCGAAACAATGAGGATGAGCCAAAACATCCGCTGCCTGTAGCAATGATATTAACTCATTATGCAAGATATAGCCTAAAAAAGTAATATTTTTTACTTGTTTGTCTGTGGCGAGTTGTTGATAATGCTGAACTTCTGCTGGTGTGCCACCTGCACAGGCAAATTGTACAGTGGGCATTTCTTTAGCGACCTCAATTAAGATGTCAATACCTTTAAACTGTTTTAATGCTCCTGCATAGACTACTAGTTTTTCCCGTCCATCTAGCAATAATTTTTCTCGCCATGCTGAGGAATTTTCTGGTTGTCTTGTCATGAACAGGCTATTGAAACCATTGTGTAGAGTAATCACTTTTTCCGGTGGCATCCCATTTTGAATCATGGTTTCCCGAATTGTGTCTATAACTGTAATAGCAATTTGAAATAGGGGGCTGGTGACAATTTCTGGTTCAAAGATTTTGTCATCATGATGATGGTGTTCATAAATAGCGGCAATACCATTTTTAATAGCAGCTTTGATAAAATTCCAGTTCCGGCTGTGGACTATTTTTGTCTGTGGTAATATATGAAATGGTAAATAATATTTTGTGGCTATAGTATTAGAATTAGTCAATTTACCGCGCCAATGATCAATTGGCCAAGGCATAGGTAAGGGAGCTACTTTTAATTTATCTTGTAAATTATAGTAATTAACAAGTTCTGCTGGTACTTGTCGGGGTTGAAAAGGTCTAGCAATCAGCCAGGGATTCAGGGCTGATATTCCTTTTTGGGGATAAACTAAAACAGTGGAATAGCCTAGATTAGCTGCTCCATTGGCAGCATTGGTAGACTGAACTAAGTGAGCTTCTTGTTTGGGTAACTGTTCGTTGATAAAAAAAACGTAATGTTTATTGAGTAAAGTATTATTCATAAGTTTATACTTTAATGGTGTCCTCAAATTTTTCTAAATTACCGAGCAGATAAATTGCTGATTCATAAGCTTCTACAAGTAATTGATGTTGAAATTCCTGGGTTTCTGTCATATCAGCTAGTGTGCGGAAACAGGCTAAGATCGGATTTAAGCAAGCACGAAATTCATCAAATATATAGCTAAAATTTTGATAATAATTAGTAATATTACTGTGATTTTGTTCGGCTATTGAGACTAATTGACCTTTGATTTGTCGATTCATGACATCATCGAAAATATCAATTGTGTTCAGAATTCTCCATGCTGATTTGTAGGATTGTTCTAGCAATTCTTTACGCTCTTGGTTATCGTCTACGAGATTATCAAGTAATAATTGTATTAATCCAATCATTGAGTTTAGTTGTGTGCGAATTTCGTAAGATATGCGGAGCAAACTTTGATTGCGTTTGCCAGGAGTTTCCGAGTTCTTAGCAAATTGCATGGAGTAAAGATGGGAGTAGTAACCGCTTTTTTGGAGGAGTTCTTCATGGGTGCCTACTTCTACTACTCGGCCTTGATCTAAGACAGCGATTTGATCAGCTTTGCGGACTGTGGATAGACGATGAGCAATTACCAAGGTGGTGCGATCGCGGCTGAGTTGATCAAGTGCAGCTTGTACAAGTCTTTCCGAAACAGTATCTAACGCACTAGTAGCTTCATCTAAAATCAGAATTTCCGGATTTTGTAGCAGTGCGCGTGCGATCGCTAATCTTTGTCTTTGTCCACCAGATAACATGACTCCGCGATCGCCAATCAAAGTATCAAATTGCTGGGGTAATTTAATGATAAATTCATAGGCATTAGCTTGCTGTGCGGCTTTAATAATTTCTGCTTCTGAGGCTTCTGGTTTGGTATAGGCAATATTATTCCGTACTGAATCATTAAACAGAAAAGTATCTTGACTAACAATTCCCATCTGTTTTCGCACAGATGTGATATCAAACTCTCGTAAATCTGTATCATCAAAAATAATGCAGCCACTGTTCGGATCATAAAATCTTGGTAACAGGTCTGCTAATGTCGATTTACCGGCTCCTGAACTACCGACCAATGCTAGAGTTGTACCACGAGGTAAAAACAAATCCACGTCTGTGAGTACCTGTTTATCGTGACCAGGATAGGCAAAAGAAATAGATTTAAAATGCACTCCGTGTTTTAACTTTTTGTAGGTAAGTTTACCATTAGCCATAAATGGCTTATCATCTAGTCTTAAAAATTGAGTGACCATATCTACACTGGTGGCAATGCTGGCAAAGTTGCTACGCAAACTATTCAACTGAGAAACCAGTGGCAACAATCGCAGCAATATTAATAAATATGTGAGCAGTACAGTAGAAACTCCCGTTACTTGATTAGCAAACAACGTTTTACTCAGCAATACAATTATTACCAAACAAGCAATTCCCATTACTTCACTTAGGGGTGCAATTGCTTGTGAATTTACCTGATCTTGAAAATCTGCTTTTTCTCGAATTTTAATTAATTTTTGAATACGTTGATATTCTTTTTCTTCGTTCCCTGTAGACTTAACTAACCTAATTCCATTTAAAACTTCTAACACCGCAATTGAATAATTTCTAGATAAATCACTCAATTGTTTACCAAACTTTTTAGCTCGACTAATAAAATACTGATTTAGGAGAGTGACGAGCAACAGTAAAACCGTCGCTGCAATTGTTAACTGCCAGGAAATTGATAATAATAAAGCCACTAATACAAGAATTGTGATTGATAATGTAATTAATTTAATAGTATTACCTGTCACACTAGATGCACGCCCCATTTCTCCGCCTAAACGGTTAATTAAATCGCCAATTTTCATTTTGGCGTAATAATCAATATCAATTTTTAGTAAAATACTTAGTCCCGCTTCGCGCATATCAGATGTTATCATTCGCGTTAACGAACTCGATGTCAAAGAACTAATATAAGTAGTTAAATTTTTTAAACCAATTATGCCTATAATTGTTCCAGCCATAATGCCATCACGGTAATTTTCTGGAACATTATTAAAGGGTTTCATGAGCATTTGCAGAATACCAGGAGCGCCTTGAAAATCGACTTCTTGCCCTACTATTCTTAAAATTACTGGAACAATCAGAGCCGTACTTACACCGTTAAATAAAGCACCAGAAAATCCTAATAATATTGTTATTAAAATCAACCAGGGATAAGGTTTAGCAAATCTGAGTAGTAGGGTTCTGGTAGACATAGAGTTTGATTAGATGGCTATAAAGTTAAATTAGATGAAATTAAATGAAATTAGATGAAAAAATTGATTTTAATGGATAATGATCATTATTTACAAGTTATTAATAACTGACTCCAGGATAGCAGACATAGAATTGATACTATATTTATCTACACATCTTTCTCTAGCTTTAACTCCATTTTGATTAGCAACATCTAAATCACGAAAAATTAATTTAATTGTTGTGGCAATTTGTTCAGGAGATTCAGGTTCTACTAAATAACCAGTTCCACCTAAAATTTCTGGCATATCTCCCATCCGGGTTGCTAAAATTGGTTTAGCCATTGACATACCATCAGTTAATTTCAATGGGAACTGAGCTAAAGCTGCTGGAGTATTTCTTTGGGGAACAACAACAATGTGTGCTGCTGCAACAATTTTAGGCATTTCTGTAGGTGGATATTTTGGTAGTTTGATAATCCAGCGCCCCCATTTTGCTGATAGTTGAGCATCATAGTCATCATAAGGACTTCCTCCCACAATCACTAGTCTTAAATCTGGTTCATTGAGAAGTTCAAGAGCCATTAATACATCTTCAACACCTTTATATGGTCTTGGTGCGCCAGGAAACATTAAAATTCGATATCCAGATAAGCCGTAGCAGATCCTACTTGCTTCGGAATCATAGTGATGGGGATTAAAAAGTTCTGTATCTTTGCCATTAGGTAAATATATCCCACCAAATCGCTTTTGTAAAAATTTAGTATGAATTGTAATAGCATCAGCTTTTGGAGTCATGCCTTCCATGATTTTTAAATAAAATGGATGATCAGGCTGCCTCAATGCTCCATCTGATTTCAAAATATCCCGATATAGTTGCTTGATAGAGGCTTGATACTGCCATTTTTCACCTCCATACCAACTGAGTTCCCAATCGTCTATATCTAAAATTACTGGTCGATTTGTTTGGAATTTTTTTAGTAATGCTAGACCAAAAGTTGTAGATTTTGGTCTCATCGCATAAATAATATCACCATCCAGTTTTTTTAAAAGTCCAGAAGCTGATATCAGAAATTTTGGATAATTATAGCCGACAAAGTGATTGACCTGAATTTCCGATTGAGGAATTATTGCTGCTGCTTCTCCAAATACAAAGCCTAAAATTTCTACTTGATAATTAAGTTTTTGCAGTGCTTGTGCTAACAGGAAGGAACGAACAGAACCGCCTCCCCATCTTCCTGCACCTGCACTTGATAGATCGCTCACCAGTATAGAAATTTTCAATTTGGATATTTTCTCCTGTCACTACAAAAATTTGGCTATTTTGAGGATGATGCTTCTACTCAGGAATATCTGAATTTAGATGATGATTCATGGCTATAAACAGTTTATTTTTTGCGCCAGGGATTAGTCACCTGATTTGGTAAAAATAATTTAGCTAATTTATCAAAGACTATAGTATAAGGAGTCCGAGTCATATTCTTAGCGTATTGAGGACGGTAAGGAAAGGTGCAGTGCAGAACTTTTATTTGTGTATCAATATTATAAACAGACTGCCATTTACTCATATAATTGTAGGTAGGTGGCAGCACTTTCATGTTTGGTCTTAAGGCGGCTATCGCTGAAGCAAAAGCACCTTGGTCTTTCAGTAATAATTTGTCCTGATTATTTTTAATAATTTCAAAATATTCTTGAAAATGATTGAAAAATATTTGGTTATTTGCTGATTTCTTAAACGCAATCAATCCACTATTATACTGGATGCTATCTGCATTTAGTGGTAAGTCTAAAGATTGGAGAATTGTTAACACATAAGGTAGGAGTTCAGTTTGATTTCCCCTCAATAAATTTGTAGCTTTGGCAATGGAAGGCTGAACATCTTCTGTGAATAACAAATCATAATCATCTAAATCACTAAAGACATCATTTAAATCTGACAATAGACAAGTATCAGAGTCAAGATAAATTGTTTTTTCAAATTCCGACTCTCTATATAAAGCCAGTTTAGCTTCTCTTGATGCTAAAACAGAATTTTCATTAGCTGGTGCTGGTTTGAGGATGATATTTTTAAATGTCGTTAATAAGGGATAGAGAGCTTTAGGAACTCTGTCAGTTAAAATAATTATTGGCTCTTGATGAAACTTTCTGACTGATGCCAAAAAATGCACACAATCTTGAAAAGGATAAAGTCCTGTGAGAATTGTAATAAAGCCTTTAGTTGCTGATACCATAAATTATCTTGTTTAATCAGGTGGCAATGTAGATTCACATTGGGTTAATATGTAACTGTGGGAATGTAACTATAGCTTGTGACAAAGGTGTAAATTCTAAGTAGTCGTGCAAAATAAATTTTCTAGTTAGGAGAGGGAATAGGGAATAGGTAAGGAATACAGACATTTTTGTGTTCAATCAATATGTACAATTAATTTTGCTTGGGTACTTATAAGATTTTCCAGCAGGGAATTGTAACGAGAGAGCTAATGAATTTGAGCTAGTAATTGCACCTAGGTGAATAACAAGGATATCTAGTTAATAATCGCTTTTGCACTCCTGAATTTTAGAAAGCTTAACATAATTAAGATTCTCAAATTTGTCATGGGTAGTTTTGCATAAACACAAAAGTATGATTTGATATGATTTTACCAGGTATTGTTTGATTTTTATAGGCAAAAGTCAGTAATTATTCGCAACTTTGTATAAGACTCGGTAAATCGCCAAAGCATATATTACTTTATCGTGGTAAATATTGACTGAACACAGAGGCAACAAAATGCAGATAATCCGAATAGCTGCACTGACAGACAACTACATATTTTTGCTACATGATAGCAAACAGAACATTGCCGCAGTAGTAGATCCAGCAGATTCTAAACCAGTATTACAGCAATTGGCGCAACTGCAAGCAGAACTAGTAGCAATTTTTAACACACATCATCATCATGATCATGTAGGTGGGAATCAACAGCTGATACAGGAATTTCCGCAGTTAAAGGTTTATGCTGGATTTGAAGACCAAGGAAGAATTCCTGGACAGCAGGTATTTTTGCAGGATGGCGATCGCGTCCAATTTGCTGACCGTACAGCCACAGTGTTCTTTATTCCCGGACATACTCGCGCTCATATCGCTTACTACTTCCCACCAGTAACAGCAGGTGAAACAGGAGAATTATTCTGCGGTGATACTATATTTGCTGGTGGTTGTGGTCGTTTGTTTGAAGGGACACCAGCCCAAATGGTCAACTCCTTAAGCAAACTCCGGGCTTTACCTGACAATACCCGTGTGTGGTGCGCCCACGAATATACCTTAAACAATTTACGCTTTGCCCTAACTGTGGATAGTGCCAACCCAGATTTACAAAAGCGTTATGAACAAGTAACAGCTATGCGTAAGCGTCAAGAACCCACAGTTCCTTCTTTATTAGAAATAGAAAAGCGGACAAATCCCTTTCTACGTTGGGATCAATCTTCATTACAATTAGCTGTAAAAAGTAGTGATCCAGTCCAGACATTTGCCCGAATTCGGGAAATGAAAGATAAATTTTCCTAGCAGGGTGGAATTTTTTAATTGATTTCTCCCCTACACCCCTACACCCTTACACCCC
>NZ_LUFH02000189.1 GCF_001586785.1 Sphaerospermopsis aphanizomenoides BCCUSP55 | reverse complement strand
TCTGCCTGACTACCCACTCAATTCTCCTCAACGTTTTTTTCGACTTTTTCAGCAAACCCTAATTAAGTCCGTAAAAAGATAGACATTAATTTCCATTCGACTACTAAATGTCTTAGGCTGAACGAAAAACAACCTTTAAACCATCACGGGGTTGAGGTGTAGGTATCATGGCTAAATCTAAATTTTGCCCTGGTACAAGTTCCCATTCATAACCACGCAATAACAACGCAGCAAATATTTTCATTTCCAATTTTGCAAATTCTTTACCGATACATTCTCTCATCCCACCACCGAAGGTAACATAACTAAAAGGCTTGGATTTATCCTCATTTCTATCTACACTAAACCTTTCTGGATCAAAAATTTTCGCATCTTTATAGATAGTTTCATCCTGATGAGTTTTCCCAGTTTGATATAGCACAGACCAACCTTCAGGAATACGATAACCATTAAATTCACAAGTTTGAACTACAGACCGAAACCCACCAGCTACAGGGGGAATAACTCGTAAAACTTCTTTGAGTATTTGGTCAAGATAAGTCATGTTTTGCAGATGTTCAGATGTTAGCGCACCTGTAAAATTTATTTGTGCTTGTTCTTTTCTTGCTGCTGCTAAAATGTCCGGGTTTTGTGCTAACAGCAAACAAAAAGAAGACAGTGCCGAAGTTAAGGTTTCATGTCCAGCAAATAGTAAAGTGAGAATTTGGTCTTTGAGTTCTTCAATACTCAAACTATTACCATCTTCATCCTTGGCATTTAACAATAAACCCAAAGCATCTTTCTCATCACTAGGTTGTTGTTGACGGTGCAAAATAATCTTTTCAATTTTTGCTAATAGCTGTTCCCGGCTTTTCAAAGCTTTACTAAATTTTGTCCCAGGTAAACGAATAGGAAGAGTAAATAAACCGCCAACCCATTCTTCAAATAATTCAACGAAATGAGCATCATTAGTAGTATCTGTTCCTACTAATAATTTACAAGCTACGTCAAAAGTATATTTTCTCAGTTCAGGATACCAGGTTAATTCGCCCTGATTTTTCCATTGCTGTAGATAGCTATTAGTAATTTCTACCATTGCAGGTACATAGCTTGCTAAAGCTCGTGGCTGAAATGCTTGAAATAATAATTTGCGTCTGGTTTGATGAATGCTCCCTGTTTGTGTTGCTAAAGAAGCTGTCCCAAGTAATACAGCAACACTCTCCGGCCATTTAATGGCAAAATTTTGATGTTCACCGCTAAATACAAAACGATTGGCTTCTGCTCCTATCATCATAATGGTGGGAGAGCCAAATATATTAGTTTTAAAAACATTGCCGTATTTCTTTTGTCTTTTGTTAGCAAAATTTGGATCAGTTAAAAAACTAATTGTCTCACCAATTACAGGTAAACCAAAGCTACCTGGTGGTATCGGTAATTGATTCTGAGATTTGATTTCTTGGAGTTTCATTTTTTGTTTAACGGATTAATTAATAAAACTTAACCAATTGTAATATATGTGTTGCTGTAAGTAGAGTAGTTGTTCTCAAACACAAAAGCTACCTAAAAATTGTAACAAAAACTACAAAATTGCTATTTTCTGAAAAAACAGGATAAGCTAACCATACATATCCGGTTCATCACAATATCGTGATGAGGAGTAAATATTATGGTTACAACCTCTCGCCTAGTTATAGAAACTCATTCTCCAGCGCATATTTGTCCGTTTGACCAAGCTTGTAGTTATTTAGAATGGGCTGCTAAAGAATTAAAACTAGACCAAGGAGTGGTAGAAATTCTCAGCCATCCTCGGAAAGTCGTCACTGTTTCCATCCCTGTGAAAATGGATAATGGGGAAGTACGAGTTCTAGCGGGACATCGGGTACAACATTCCGATATTTTAGGCCCCTATAAAGGTGGGATTCGTTACCATCCGGCAGTGACATTGCGAGAAGTTTCGGCTTTAGCAATGTTGATGACTTGGAAATGTGCTTTGTTGGGTATTCCCTATGGTGGTGCAAAAGGTGGAATTCCCATAGATCCTAAACAGTATAGTGTGGGGGAATTAGAAAGAATTAGTCGGCGTTATATTAGTGAGTTAATTAAAGATATTGGACCCTCAGTGGATATACCTGCCCCGGATATGGGGACTTCTGCCCGTGAAATGGCCTGGATGATGGATACTTATTCTGTTAATGTTGGTCATGCTGTACCCGGTGTGGTGACTGGTAAACCGCTTTCTGTTGGTGGTTCTCTAGGTCGAGAAATGGCTACGGGTCGGGGTGTAATGATTATTGTCCGTGAAGCATTAGCAGATCAAGGTAAATCTCTTGCAGGTGTGCGAGTTGCTATTCAAGGCTTCGGTAATGTGGGTGGTGCTGCGGCTGAATTATTACACGCAGCAGGAGCAAAAATAATTGCTGTTTCTGGAGGTGCGGGTGGTGTATTTTCGGAGGTTGGTCTTGATATTCCAGCTTTGAAAGCTTACGCTGCTGAAAATCGTCGGAGTGTGGTAGGTTTCCCCCAAGGTACGCCAATTAGTAATGCAGATTTACTCACTTTACCTTGTGATGTTTTGATTCCCGCAGCTTTGGAAAATCAAATCACAGAAGAAAATGTTCATCAGGTACAAGCGCGGTTTGTGGCTGAAGCTGCCAATGGACCAATAACCTTGGAAGCTAACCAAGTCCTAGAAGCCCGTGGTGTCACGGTTTTACCGGATATTTTGGCTAATGCTGGTGGTGTGGTGGTGAGTTATCTGGAATGGGTACAGGGTCTTTCTTACCTGTTCTGGGATGAAGAACGAGTGAACCGAGAAATGGAACATTTAATGGTGAATGCTTATCGTCATGTGATTCAACAGTCACAAACACGGGGAGTAAATTTGCGGTTAGCAGCTTATACCCTGGGTGTGGGTAGAGTAGCGCGAGCTTTGATGGATAGAGGTTTGTATCCTTAGTTATCAATGGATAATTGACAATGGATAATTGATATTGATTAATTTGGTCTTGTTTAATAGAAAGATCAAGAAGAACTTTTCCTTACTTTCAATCCTCTACGCTTGAGGGAGAGGTAATTTTCCATTGTCAATTGTCAATTGTCAATTTTTCAACCCCTTTTCAGGTAAGTACCAAGTTATCTCGGTGAACTACGGTTTCTGCACCTGCATAACCCAAAATGCTGGCAATATCCCGTGAATGACAACCGCGAATTTTTTGTAATTCTTCGCTGTTATAATTCACCAAACCTCTAGCAATTTCATTACCTTGGCTGTCACATAACTGCACAGCTGCTTGGGTTTCAAATTCTCCCTCTACAGCTTTAATTCCTGCTGGGAGTAAAGATTTTCCGGCTTGGGAAATAGCGTTAATTGCCCCTTCATCTAAATATAATTTTCCTGTCGGTACTAAACCATAGGCTATCCAGCGTTTCCTAGCTGATGTTGGTTCTGGTTGGGGTTGAAAATGTGTACCTATGGCTTCCCCTTGAATAATTTTTTCAATGTTGTGAGGAAAACGCCCCTGGGTAATTACAGTTCGCACACCAGCAGCGATCGCTATTCGGGCTGCGGAAATCTTTGTTACCATTCCCCCAGTTCCCCACTGTGAACCCTGTCCACCGGTTTGGATTTGTAATTCTGCCAATTCCTTCATATTACTGACTAAGCTGATAGGACGAGCGTCTGGTACAGAACGAGGGTCGGCTGAATATAATTTATCAACGTCTGTTAGTAAAAATAACCAATCTGCTTCGACTAAACTGGCAACTAAGGCGGAAAGGGTATCGTTATCACCAAATTTTAATTCCTCTACCGCTACTGTATCATTTTCATTGACAACGGGAATTACTCCCAATCCTAATAATTCCTGGAAAGTATTATAGGCATTCAGATAGCGGCTACGTTGCACTAAATCAGCCCTTGTTAATAATACTTGGGCTATTGGTTGTTGTAAAGTAGTAAATAAATCATCATAAATACGCATTAAACGACCTTGACCAACAGCCGCTACTGCTTGCTTGAGGGCGATCGCTTTGGGACGTTCTGTTAAACCCAGTCGCGCACAACCTACCCCCACCGCACCAGAGGAAACTAAAATTACCCGATGTCCTTGGTGTCTTAAGCCGCAAAGGGTTTCCGTCAAGGTAGCAATGGTGGAAAGGGCTAGTTGTCCTGTTTCTGGCTTAGTTAGGCTAGAAGTGCCGATTTTAACAACTATTGTTTTGGTCATTGGTCAGAAGAAGGGTGTGGGGTGTTGGGTGTGGGGTGTGAAGGAAGAAGAGGCAGGGGAAGCAGGGGAAGCCGGGGAGGC
>NZ_LUFH02000188.1 GCF_001586785.1 Sphaerospermopsis aphanizomenoides BCCUSP55 | reverse complement strand
CCCCATCACCCCATCACCCCATCTCCCTACTGACCAGCATCCTGGGGAATAATTTCCGTTACTACTCTACCGTTGGAATTGCCGCCTTTGACGACAATATTTTCTGTTTGTAGATTACCAACTGCTGTTTCACCTTGAAAATTTAATTGTGGATCAATTTGGCGATAAATTACATTTCCCTGGGCTTCTAGTAATTTTTGGTCTAGATACCAAGTGAGTTTATTTGATTTTAAAGATTGCTTTTTTTGTCCTACTGCATTCACATTGCCTGTTAAATAAACGGTTTTCTGGGGAATTTTCATTTCGGCTTTATTGCCAGTTACAGTCACATTTTCAGCTTGGTGAAATACCCGGACAGGTGAATTGGCCTTGACAATTTCTTGATTGATATTCCAGGTCATAGAGTTACTAGCTATCTGCATCGGTGGTTCTAGTAACTCCAGACGGGCTTGTGGTTGAATAGTAGCAATTTTAGTTTTTAAGTTAACTTCTGCACCATTTCCTTGACCACGGTCAGTGATTTTATTATCTTTATAGCGGTCAATTTGAATGGGGCGATCGCCAATTAATTTTTCTTCTTTAATTTGCCAAATTAAATGCTCAGTTCGCATTTGTAATTGAGGATCAGCAGAAATAGCGACTACTTTTCCTGAAAATTCTACCCGTTGTTCACGGGTTTTCACTTTTGCTTCCTGCGCCGTAGCTTTTAATTGTTTATGAGTCCCATTTAACTGATTACGCACAATTAATAAATCTTCTTTTGGTCGCCATTCTAATTCATTTCCTTGTAAAATAGTACCATTACGGGGATCGGTAGCAATAATTTTGCCTTTCAGCATGAGTTGTTTACCATCCTGCTGAATATCGGCTGTTTCAGCTTTAATTGTGTAAACTACTTTGCCATCTTGGTAAAGTTCCCCATCTGGATTTTGAGCTTCACCAATTTCCTTTTCTTTGGTATACTTTGCTTGTTTAGCTTTGACTTTCCAAATGGGTCTACCTGCTTCGTCAAATTGTTCTAGGGCTACACCAAAAAAAGTTAACTTACTATCAGTATTCTGTTTGGATGAATCATCACTATTTGGTTTAGTAGGAGATGGACTCCCACAGGAAAACAAATTAATTGCTAACAGTAAGGTCAAAGGCAGGTAAGACCAATTTCTTAGTACAGCAATGTCCCCAAGAGTTTTTCTATTAATCGCTGCTGTATCATCAGAATAGAAGTGGGGAGAGTTGATTTTGCTTCTCCTCTGAAGTTGTGAATTTTTGCTTCCATTCTTCCTGCCTTGTTGATGTTGCATTATTATTCGGGAATTTCTAGATGTTCTTCACTATCTCTGGGGTCGTCTAAGAATCCCATACTAGATAATGGTCGATAGGGATAGCTTTGACGGGGTGTTTTTTGAATATCCTCTTTGATGGCTTCTAAATCAATATAGCGATCGCTCACATTAATTAAGCTATCACTAGTCATTGACCTGAGACTCACCACCTCGACCCGGACACCCCGATAACTAACTGAATTTACAGCATAAGCCAAATCGCCGTCACCACTCACTAAAACTGCGGTATCATAGGAATCGACCAATGCCATCATATCAACTGCTATTTCTACGTCTAGGTTAGCTTTTTTTGAGCCATCTGGCAGCTGCACCAAATCTTTAGCAATGACTCGATAACCATTGCGTCGCATCCATAACAAAAACCCCTGTTGCTTTTCATTTGTCCGGTCTACACCAGTATAGAAAAAAGCCCGCAACAGCCTTGATCCTCCAGTTAACCGACACAACAGCTTAGTGTAATCAATTTCGATTCCTAATTGTAAAGCTGCATAAAATAAATTGGAGCCATCAATAAAGATGGCCACACGACCGCGATTTTCTAAAACTTGTTCTGGAGTAAAAATAGAGTCATTTTCCAAATTATTCAACATTGTTGTCATACCTCGGTTGTTATCCATGATATTTCCGCTAGAAATCATTAACTTTTACATACTTGTTAGAAGTAGCTTATGATAATTTTCGGGGGCTAAAAATTTAAGCCCCGATGTAGTCTTTAAACTCCATTAAAAATGGTGAGTGTTAATCGTTTTTTAGGGTATCTATCCGTTTAAAAATAGGTTGGGGTGTACCCAACTGTTGTTGATTTGATAGCAAGCCCCATTTGGCATGGGTTTCAAAAGGCGCAACAATTGAAGTTTCTGTTTGATTGTTAAAATTGATTCCCCAGCCTAGTTGCTGATAAATATCACTGCTGATGTTGGGAATAATTGGGGATAGGAGATAAGCTGCTAATCGCACGGATTCAAGCACCGTGTACAGCACCGTTTCCACTTCTTCCTGTTTTCCCTGTTTATATAATGACCAAGGAGCTTGTTCATCAATAAACTTATTGCTGGCTTGTACCAACGATAAAACAGCTTGGCAAGCTTCATTAAAAGCTAAAGCTGTGTATGCTTGTTGCACCTGTGATCCCAAACTTAAACCAATTGCTTTTAAAGAATTTTCAGCCGGAATCAGTTCGGGAGCAATTGATGGTACTTGAAAAGCGCAGTATTTCTTCACCATGTTCAAGGTGCGATTTAACAAATTACCTAAATCATTTGCCAAATCTGCATTCAGAACATGAATGAACCTAATTTCATTAAAATCTCCATCTTTGCCAAATTCGATTTCCTTAAGGAAGTAATAACGAACGGCATCACTACCATAACGCTCAACTAATGCTACAGGATCAAGGGTATTACCCAGAGTTTTCCCCATCTTTTGACCATCTTTAGTCAGAAATCCGTGGCCAAATACTCGCTCTGGTAAAGGTAAACCTGCGGACATCAGCATTGCTGGCCAATACACTGCATGGAACCGTAATATATCTTTACCAATTAGGTGTAGATTAATCGGCCACCATTTTTCTAAGGCATTGGCTAAAGTTGGTTCGGCATCAGGTTCTAGCAATGCTGTCACATAACCCAGCAAAGCATCAAACCAGACATATAAGGTATGCTGGGAATCTACAGGTACAGGAAAACCCCAATCAAGATTTACCCGCGAAATCGAAAAATCCTGTAAACCTTGACTGACAAAGTTGAGGACTTCATTACGTCGACTTGCTGGTTGAATAAAATTCGGTTGGGATTGATAAAATTCTTCTAGTTTGGTTTGATACTTAGACAATCGGAAAAAGTAATTTTGCTCGTCTCGCCACTCTACTTCCTTGGTAGTATGTATGGGGCAACGTTTACCTTCTAGCAGATCCCGTTCTTCTTTAAATTCTTCGCAGGATACACAATACCACCCTTTTTGTTGTCCTTGGTAAATGTCGCCATTTTCCCAAACTCGCTGGAAAAATTCTTTCACAATTGCGTGATGGGTTAAAGCGGTAGTGCGACTAAAGCGATCATACTGAATATCGAGAGACTGCCACAAGTTAATAAAACCAGGTACAATTTGATCACAAAACTCTTGTGGTGGTTTTCCTAAACTTGCTGCTGACCGCTGAATTTTTTGCCCATGTTCATCAGTACCCGTAATTAGCAGTACCTGATGTCCTAACAAGCGTTGAAATCGGGCTACAACATCCGCAGCCATTGTGGTGTAAGCACTGCCAATATGGGGAACATCATTGACATAGTATAAAGGTGTGGTCAGAGCAAAGGTTTTTGAAGTTTGATTCTCTAGATTCATACAAAATAAAAAACAAATTATTAAACCGTTTTCTTGATTAGCTAATCTTGTAAAACCAGGCAATTATATAACATTGCAACTATTTTTTTCAAACTACAACTTAATTTTAGCAAATTTATTACCTCAAGATTGGTTTTGTAATATCTAGAAATGCACCGGATTTATAGTCAATAGCGAGAAATTAGTTGCTAATAATCATGTTGAAAGCTGTTTATGCCATCAATTGTTACTGGAAATACGCCAATCAAAACTGAGAAAATAAAGCTAATTCTGTGATTTAGACATTTCTACCTGAGAACAGTCTAGGTGAGAGTAAAGAAATGTAAAAATTACATCAAGAAAAACTGCGAATTCTTCACAAAACATATACTTATTAACTGGAGAATGGGGACTGGGGACTGGGAATCACTTTTACGAATTAAGAATCACCAATTACCAATTACCAATTACCAATTACCAATTACAAATTACCAATTACAAATGACCTAGCTTAAGTGAGATTGTGAAGAATAAGATAAGCGATTTCACTTATTTATATATAATTCATTCAAACTTCACTAAAATCTGTAATCATAGTTTCAGACTCGGCTAATTTTTATCTCGAAAAGCTGATTTAGTCATTAGTCATTGGGGAAAGGGAATAGGGAATAGGGACAGGACTTACGCACAAAATT
>NZ_LUFH02000187.1 GCF_001586785.1 Sphaerospermopsis aphanizomenoides BCCUSP55 | reverse complement strand
AAACAAGATATTAAATAATTTATGGCAGTCAGCTATTAAAGATTTCTATGGTAAATTTCCTCAGCTAAATCTAGAAGATACCAATATAGAGATAGCAGAATTTTTGTTAAACAATGCAATAGGTGTAGAAACTGAAATTCTCAATAAAATTCCTTTGCTTGAGGAATTGTTGTCTTATCTACTGTGGCAAACGGATTTGTATGTTGATAATGCATCTTATCCAGCAGGAAGCGAGACAGCAAATTCACAAGCATCAATGATATTAGAGAACTTGTTGATTCAGGTTGGCAATGGAGTATTACAACCATTATTAAATTTTTTAGCAGATGTAGAAATAATTAAACAAAATTTTTATGCCCGACACTTGATTTCTACAAGAGAAATTGAACGCTTTAGAAACAATTTATCTTGGAAATACAGATTAAATAATTATGTCAATGAACCCCGTGCTATTTTTGAAAGTCGCTATGAACTATTTGTGTTTGCACCTCGTGGTATCGCCAAAATTTCAATTTATGCACCTCGAAATCAAGAGTTAGCACAGCTTGCTGGTTTTCCTCTCATGGTGACATTGGTGCTAGAATTTCGGGATGCGATCGCACCACGAATACAATCTTTATTATCTTTTTTAGGTAGTGGAATCGTTTTTATTCTCACGCAAATAATTGGTCGTGGTTTAGGGTTAGTTGCGCGTGGTATTCTACAAGGTATCGGTAGTGTTTCCTTCACAGACAGAAATCTCAAGCAAAATAGTGAAAAACCAAATAACAACTCCAAATTTCCCTAATGAACAATGAATTTATAGCTAATCAAGACTTATAGCAGAAGGCAAAAGGCAAGAGGCAAAAGGCAAGAGTGAAACCCTGGCTATTATTAGGTTTTAAGGTTTAACAATGTCCAGGTAGTTAGGACATTCGCCAAAACTAAAACTTAGACTCTTAAACCCGGATTTCTCACTGTACCCTGTCACCTGTCACCTGTCACCTGTCACCTGTCACCTGTCACCTGTTATAAATTCCAATCGCGGCGAAAATGAAAGAAGCTTTGTAAAAACTCTTGTAAAGTATGGTTTTTATTTAGCTTTTGTTGATTCCATTCTCTTACAGTTTGTTCTAAAATTTCTGAAAAGCTCGGATAAATAGGTGTTAAATGTTCTAAATTTTGAATTTTCAGATTTTGTGACATTGCTAAGGCGATTAAATTAATTAGCTCTCCCGCTTCTGCACCTAATATAGAACATCCTAAAATCTTGCCATTTTCCAAAACAATTAATTTACAAATACCGGTAATTTCATTTTTTATTTGGGCGGCTGTGATTGATTTAAAATATTGTTTTAAAACTAAAATTTCATTTTTACTATATCTTTTTTTAGCTTGTGTCTCTGTTAACCCTACCTGTGCTACCATCGGTTGAGAAGAGATTGCCCAAGGAATGAAATGGTAATTAACTGCAAATTTAGGAAAAAATAAAGCATTTTTTATGGCGATTTTAGCTTCATAATTAGCAATATTGACAATATCATAACCACCTATGACATCGCCACAAGCGTAAATGCGTTGGTTAGTAGTTTGGAGTTTTTCATTAACTAATAAACGGCGTGAATTCCATTTCACTCCTACTGCTGCTAAATTGAATGATTCTAGATTTGGTTTTTGTCTAGTTGCCACTAAAATCTCATCCGTCTCAATGGCTTTGTCTCCAGCTTGAACCCATTTTTTATCTTCAATTCGCCGCACTTGAGTTACTGTTGTTTGGGTCAAGACACGCACACCATCAGCTTCTAATTGTGCAATCAATAATTGGGCTATTTCTGGATCAAGATGAGAAAGAACGCTGGGATAATTCAAAATTAAATTGATGCTGCAACCTAAACGAGCTAATGTTTGGGCAATTTCCATACTTTGGGGTAAGCCACCCAGAATTACCCAATTTTTTGGCGGGTTTGGTTTTTCTAAAGATTGCCAAACATCAGCAAGAGTTAGATAACCAGTAGTTTTTAAACCTGCAATATCAGGAATTTGGGGACGTGAACCACAAGCCAGTAAATAAGTACGGGCGTTTAAAATTCGATCATTAACCGCAAAACTAAGTTGAGGAGAAGATTGAAATTGACCATTACCAATAATGACATCAACACCTTGAGCAGCTAAATTAGCAAGAGAATTAACTTGGTTGAGATTTGTGGCGATCGCATCAGCATAAATTATCGCCTGTTTCCAATTATTAACGTAGTTGGCTTGAGGTCTTGATAGTTCTGATTTTTGTACTAATGTAGTATCACTACTCACGTCATCCAAGTCAATATCTGCTGTTGTATTTACTTGTTGGCTTATCACTCCCAGATTTGTCATATCTTGGCACTGCTGGGACATTTTACCAATTTCACCCAGTGGGTAATGATAATTAAATTTATAGTTGAGTTGAGGCTGTACCAAGGCAACTTTGGCGTGTAGTTGAGTTGCAGTTAAGGCAGCTTGATATCCGGCAATACTACCGCCAACAATTACAATATCGTAATCAATTTTCATTAGTCATTAGTCATTAGTCATTAGTCATTGGTCATTGGGCATTGGGCATTGGGCATTGGGCATTGGGCATTGGGCATTGGGTTATTAATCTTCCCCTGCCTCCCCTGCCTCCCCTGCCTCCCTTGCTTTCCCTGCTTTCTTTCTGTCACCTGTCAACTGTCACCTGATAACTAAATTGAGGGCTGTTAGTAGGCGTTGATTATCAGATTCAGAACGGACAGCAACGCGGAAAAAGCGATCGCCTAATTCTTTAAAGCTTAGACAATCACGAATTAAAATCTGGTGTTGTCGGAGTAATTTTGTTTGTAACTCAGAGGTAGACTGTTGGGACTCTACCAATAGGTAGTTAACAGCACCTTCTAAGGGTTTTAAACCGGGAATAGAGGCTAAACCTTGAAAAAGTTGATTTCGTGCCTGTGGTAGCCATTTCCAGGTTAGTTGTTGAAATTCTGTATCTTGTAGTGCTGCTATTGCGGCGGCAGCGGCTAAGGTATTTACAGGCCAAGGATCTCGCCATGATTGCCATTTAGCCAAACGGTCAGGGTGAGCGATCGCATATCCTAACCTTAATCCCGGTAAACTGTAAAATTTAGTGAGCGATCGTAATATCACCAAATTCTCATATTCCTGCACCAACCCAATCAGGCTTTGTTCCTGATCAGGTGGCAGAAAATCCATAAATGCTTCATCCACCACCACCAAAGCAAAATCTTGGAGATAGGGCAAAATATCATCTCGTAAAAATAGCTTCCCCGTCGGGTTGTGTGGGTTATTTAGCAGTAACCCGTATTCGTGGGATGGGGAGATAGGAAGATGGGGAAATAGGGAGATGGGGACAATTAATCTTCCCTCTTCACTGTTCCCTCTTCCCTCTTCCCTGTTCCCTATTTTCAAATCAACCGGAAACTCCAGCACTTTAGCGTTATAAGCCGCTAGGGTGCGGTAGTAGTCGCCAAAGGCTGGAGTAATTAACACTGTTGCCGTTAGTTGGGCTAATTCCCTACCGATCAAAGTCAGTAATTCTGCTGAACCATTTCCCGGCAGAATCCACTCAGAGGGTAGTTGATGAAAGTGACCCAGAGCGAGTTTTAGTTCACTATAATCTGGGTCTGGATAGTGTTTAAGATTACCAAGTTGGGACACAATCGCAGCAATGATGCTGTTTGGTGGTCCCAACGGGCTAATGCTGGCAGAAAAATCCACAATAGCATCAGGGGGACAGCCAGCTAATGCTGCTGCCCAAGCTAAATTTCCCCCGTGTGCTTTTTGCCGCATCAAAAATAGATTTCCTAGAACAGAACCTACTCTTTTGGGGGTGCTACCCTTTCTCTAAATAGTTTCCCAGCAGAGAAGGCCGGAACCTTAGTTGCTGGTATTTCCATTTTTTCATTGGTTTTGGGGTTGCGACCTTCACGAGCTTTGCGTTCCCGTGATTCAAAAGAACCAAATCCCACCAAGGTGACTTTATCACCAGAAGCAACAGCCTCAATGATAGTGTCTATAGCGGCACTTAAAACTGCATCTGCTTGCTTTTTAGTCACACTAGCCTTTTCAGCCACTGCATCAACTAATTCACCCTTGTTCATAATCAAACTCCTTGAGAGGTTTACTGGAGATTTTTTCAAGATGTAATTTGTCGCATCTTTACGGAAATCTCTGTTGGCAGAATTACAAAAATCGTCCTTTAAGAGTATTTACACTCAAAACCGCTGTAAATCTGATTGGCTCGACTTTTCAATGAATCATTCTAAGGTGTTGTAGCCAGAAGTGAACAGATGAAAGCATTAATTTATATAGATTTCAGGATTTATTGTGTTTTTTGCTTCATTGTTGCCCTGGAAACACCTGATTTTTAGGAATAAATACTTACTGGGGATTGGGGAG
>NZ_LUFH02000186.1 GCF_001586785.1 Sphaerospermopsis aphanizomenoides BCCUSP55 | reverse complement strand
CCCCACACCCCACACCCTACACCCTACAACACCCTACACCCTACACCCTCTTCTTACTTAGCCTGAATAGGAGTTAAGGCCACACCTTTGTAATAATGTCCTAAAATTTGTAGGTGGTTTGCTCCGCGTTGAGCGAGGTTGTATGCTCCCCACTGACTCATACCTAAACCATGTCCAAAGCCTAATCCTTGGAGGACAAAACCGCCATTTGCGTCTTTGTTAACGGTAAAACGGGTACTTTTTAACCTGAGTGCGGTACGAACTTCTTCACCTTGCAGAACTTTTGTACCTTGATCACCGACTATTTTCAGGGTTTTAACGCTGCGGAAAGGGGACAGAGATTCGATAATCATGTCTCTGACATTACCTATACCAGAAACTCTGGCGCTAATTTCTGCTGGTGAAAAGGTTTTTATCCAGTTACATTCTTTGACATTTTGATCAAAGTCTTGGACTGCACGTAAATAAGGGAGGGTATTTCCCCAAACGTCTTCTACGTTTTCGGTGTGTCCACCAGAACAGGCATGAAAGACTGAAAGTATAATTCTATTGTTATAAGTGAGGACTTTTCCGGCGGTGTCGTCTACTGCGGCGTAGGTTTTGCGTGATTCGCTGCTGACACCTTTGTAAATTTGCCAACGGTCGGGGCTATCTCCTAAATCATAAATGGGATTGTTGCGCTGTTTTTCTCGCTCATAGAGGGCATAGGTACGTGCGGCGATCGCTTGGGCTTTTAAGGCTTCTTGTGGCCAGCTAGAGTCCATTTCTCCACCGATGACGCTGTAAAGATATTCTTCTAAATCTACCCAGTTGACTGCGGTTAAGCCTTTTTCGGTGGGGATAATCAGTGTTCTACCGCGAAACCAGCGATCGCCTATATAAACAAATCCTTTAGCAGTTGGTTCAATCCAAAATATACCTGATTGCCATTTATCTAAAGCAATGCCTCCAGGAACTGCTTGAGCAGCATAGGCACTCATTCCAGGTAGTTGTCCCAGGGTACGACCAGAACTATCTTTAACTATTGCTGTCGTGGAAGCACCAACTTTGACCTGATTTACTCCCCTTTCAATTGCTACGCGCAGGATGACAGATGCTTGAGCAGGAGCAACTAAAGCAAACCACAAGAGGAGACCTATCCACCAATGTCTTCCTTGAATTCGGGAAAATAAAGCGCCTAAATAAAGTTGGATTTTCATGCTGATTGGTTTAATCACAAGCCTCTACAAGTTTAATCAGACAGTTCTCCTGGTCAGGAGGTTGCCACTTCTACTTATTATGCAGTTTGCTGAGACTTGTGGTGTTTTAATCCGCCGATTGAAATTTTTCAGAAGGTTTTGAAGATTTGGTGTGAGCAATATGCTTACGATTTGGTTGCTTTTGGCGGATGATTGACTTCATTGGCAACAATACCAATTAAATTCAACTGACTCAAAATTTCCGTTGTTTGCATTAGTTCCTGTGGGGTTAACTGACCGATGCGTCCCACGATGACAATACCATTAGAAACAGAGGCAATAATTCTGGCATCAACGCTATCTAAAACGGAAGAAGTATCTATTAAAACTAAGTCGTAGATTTTTTCAAAGGATTCAATTAGTTCTTTCAGTCTTCCTGAAGTGAGGAGATTAACTACATCATCTGGTGTTGGTCCTGCGGTCAAAACATCAATTGATGGGTGAATCGGTTGGATATAATTGTGAAATTGAGTTTTGATGTCATCCAGCAATAATAGAGACAAACCCCAATCGTTGGAGATTTCCAGAATTTTGTGTAAACTGGGCGATCGCAAATTTGCATCAATGACTAACACCCGTTGATGCATTTGGGCTGCACTAGCTCCCAGTCCCAAAGCTAAAGTTGTTTTACCCTCTCCTGGTAGGGCTGAAGTCAACATCAACGATTTAAAAGGTAAGGAATTCTTGAATATTTGCAGATTTTGGTAAATCATATCCAGTGTTTCATGACTGGACAATTTAGTTTTGCTTTCTATAATGGCAGGTGATGATATTTTTTGTTTATACCTTAATACCTGCTTGAGTCTATTTTTAAAACTGGTTTTACCTAATTTCGGTACAGACCCCAGTAATCGAATATTGGTCAGCTTCTGTAAATCAAGAGGTGATAAAATTGCCTGATTAAACTTTTCCCAAATCAAGGCAAATACTACACCTAAGATTGGACCTGTTAACATTCCACCAATAATCAACAACCATTTCTTATTACCAATATAAATTCCCAGGTCTGGTTCTTCCAATACTTGCCAGTCAAATCCTCCCTGAGCAATTTTTATGCCTAAAGACTGTTGCAGTTGAAGCAGTTGCTCAAGAGTTTTACGTTGGACATTCACATCTGACAACAACCGATTATATTCAGCTATAATACTAGGGTATATACTAAGCTGATCCCGAATTTGTTGCTCAGATTTAGCTAAATTATTTTCATTATCAATTAGCTTATTTAATCTTTTTTCTAACTGCTCTAACTGATTAGTTAATTTTGGCTCTACCTCTGATAAAGTGTTGACTTTACTGTTCGTATTGACAGCTTCTTCTTTCACTTCTTGCTGTAATAATGCCATTTGCACTTGGCGTTTTTGTTTCAGTCTAATTATAACTGGAGAATTTTCAGTGTAGCGTAGACGTTCCTCGGCTAAAACTTGTTCTGTTTTTCTAATCTCATCTACTAAAGCCTGATAACTACTAGAACGATTTAAACTAGTTGCCAATTGTGCATTTTTTTGAGCAGATGCTAAACTTTCTTCTAAGGTATTGTAGCGACTTTGTAATTCGGAAATCTGGGTGCGAATAGTCCGGCGTTGTTTTTGAATATCAGTCAGAGATTCTAACAAAATTTTACTTTGGACTAAGGGGTCAATTAAATTATATTTCTTACGAAACAATGCTAATTTCTTTTCTCCTGCTAGTGACTCTTGTTGTAATTTAGGTAATCTATTATTAACAAAAGCTAAACCTTGATTGACACGCTGGTTTTTTTGTTCCAGATTGTAGTCTTGATAAACTTTTTGTAAAGCTTGCAATACTCTTTGTGTTTTGACTGGATTGGGATCTTTAAAAGATACAACAAATACTTGATTATAAGCTTGATGAGATGCCGAAATTTTGTCTAATGGTGCTATTTGTAAAGATGCCTGTTTACCTGTATCAACTTTACCTTTGATATCTTCAATGGTCAGATCAGGATAATCAGAACGCAATAAATCAACAGCTTTTTGAATTAGCTTAGAACTGAGCATGACTTGCATCTGATTAGTATCATCTACAGATGAAATATTTAGCTTAGTTAAATCGCTTTTGGCATTTATTTGTGGATATTTAGAGAGTTGTGCTTGTTCCAAATCATCACTCACCATGATTTGCATTGAACTTTGGTACATGGGTTTAGTAATGACCGCTATCAGACTTGTTACTGACATTACTGCACAGGAAACTCCCAAGATCATAAAGCGTCGATAAAACAGAATTTTAGATATTTGTCTAATATCCAACACGCTTTGTTTAGAGGTAGTAACCAGTTGTTTGCGATTAAGACCAGTTGTAGCCACTATTAAAGCCCTCTACTATCAAAACAATATATCTGGCATATCTGGAAAATAATGATGAGAAAAAAATTAGAGATAAAATTTGGCAGATCAGCAGAGAATTTACACTCAAATTTATCTCTTAAAACACTAATACCAATTGGCAAAATGATGGTGACAGATGGAAAACTGCGAAGCTCATGCAGTCTATCTGCAACACTTTCAAATCTCAAATTCCTAACCCCAAGTGGTATAATATTTATTATTTCCAGGATGATATAACTACTGGATAGAAGATATCTTGAAGTAGCTATTCCATAGTTAATTCAACCAGATATATACCCGTTCAGCACTATAATAGTAAATTTATTCATTAGATTTTTAAATATTTAATGAAGGATAAAAAGGAAATATATAGAAATTCTAAATAGGGTTTTCTGAAGTGTAGAGCTTTTTCAGCAAACCCTACATACTATGAATTATCGTATTTGTCAATAGTACATTTTTTCTGCCAGTTAAGGTACATCAATATATGAGATATTTTTTCCCTGCATTGCTCTCTCAAATTGCTGCTAATTTGTAAAGTTTTGTATTTTTTTGCTGTTGATTGCTGAAAAGACTATAAATAAAGGGTTTGAGCAGCAGTATTTTTGATCGATGCAAAATTGACAACAAAACGCCGATTATGAAATTCTTTTAAATTCTAGCAAATTGCTGAAAGTATTGCAAGTTCGTTAATTAATAAGAATTATTATCAATAAATTCTTAATAAATCTTAACTCTAATTAGTATTTAATTTAAATATTAAACTTAACATTTATAACTTATAAATTTTAATTATATTTATCTAAAGCGAAAAATGACATTCCCAGTCGGAAACAAGGAACGAGAAAAACTCAGTGGAAACTCATGATAGCAGACGTCAGGAGTAAAACCTAGAATGAAACAATTATCAATTATCAATTATCAATTATCAATTATCAATTATCAATTATCAATTATCAATTATCAATTATCAATTATCAATTATCAATT
>NZ_LUFH02000185.1 GCF_001586785.1 Sphaerospermopsis aphanizomenoides BCCUSP55 | reverse complement strand
AGGGAGCAGGGGGCAGGGAGCAGGGGAGGCAGGGGGAGATTAATAACCCAATGCCCAATGCCCAAAGACTTTCCCCTATGAAAGATTCTCTGACTGACAATATTGCTGAGTCGGAGTGACAGAAACAACTTCTACTTCCACAGGTTTTTCTGGTGTTGGGTTAATAATAAACTCGCTCGGACCTACATGGGGTTTTTGTGAATTTCCCCAATCGTAGGTATAACCTAAACCTGACCAGGGATAATATTCTGCTTTCGCATTGGTATAAGAATTGGTATATATTGCCTTGATGATAGGACTGCTATCAGGAACTGGTACAGGTAAAAGATTACAACTAGCATCGTCAATTTCTGGATCAATACATGGTCTAGTTAAGTCTTCGGCTTTTACCCACATTTCCACAAAATGGGTTTTGGTAGAATACTTATTTAAAATCAAACCCAAATATTGTTGTAACCGCAGTGAAAGTTCCACATTATCAGGAATATTGGTATCTGTGGCTTGATATTGCTGACAAAATTCTTTCACTTGTGGTACTGCTGTAAACCACGTTTGATAAGCCAATTGTTTTTTTGCACCTATTGGCCAATCTACACTTGGGTTACTTACATATTTCCAAGTAGACATTAAATATTCAATTTTGCCATTATTCTCTCTCGATTTAATTTTGGGATTGTTGGGAGACAATGCCCAAAGATTGCTAACTACTTCATCCTCTAATGGTTGTTTTGCGTCTTCAATGCTTTCTGCTAATGTCTTGGTCAACAGATTATAAGTTTCTGGTTGATATTGTAATAGGTATTCATAGACATTTAATGGGACTTCTGCTTGGGCTAATTGTGCTTTTGGTATTGGTGTACTATCGCTAGTAATTTCTGCTGCGAAAAGTTGCGGTTGCCATCCCAAAATGAAAAAAGCACAACATAATAAGCCTACAAAAAAGCCGTGCTGCCAATTCTTCATGGTAAATAACTTGGTATGTTGGTTATTGGTCAAATTCGATTCCAGACCAAATTTTATATTTGCTGCCTACGAAATAACCGAGGGTGTTTAATTTTTGTAATTTAATTTTTATGTATAAATTTAAACTAAAAATTAACATTCATACACTTTCTCTGTAATTGTTACGGAATGTAATTTAAGTATCATACTTTTTTATACCTAGAATTTAATTTCCGTTATTTTACTAGTATTATTACTAATTTCATTGACGGCAAATAAGTAGCTTTGATACAAACATCGTGAAATTACTTTCAATGTTACTGAGTTTAGATGAAAGGTTAATTGTTTTTCCCTTTCTTCCTTAACCAATAAAATCTATCAAAGAGCTTGAGTCTACCTGATCGCTCTTTCCTAGAATTACAAAATCCATTAAAATTAGGATACCTCAGCTAATGGTATCCTCAATATGCCTAAACCTGAAATATACATCACTTTTAGATTGACTCAGCCAGAGAAAGATTTACTGCGTGAGTATTGCGAACAAACTGGTAGAAACCAAACTGATGTGTTGCGTGAATTGGTGCGCGGGTTGAAACGTCGAATCAAAAGAACAAATGAAGAGGTTTAAAAGCTGCTTAATATTCCTATATAATGATTGGTAAACCTTCCTGCTTTGACATTTGGGATTGGTAACTATGCAACTACTTTTTAAGTCTAATTTGAATTGTCAGTTGTTCAGACTATATTTCCCACAGGATCACCTTCACCAAACAATTTTGATGTTAAAAGGGTATACTGTCAACCAATGATAGTGAGAAGCAAAATCTAACATAATAAATTTCATAGCCCACCGAGCGCCCATTCGGGAGTTCTAAATCATACTATATCAAATACAGTTATGTCACCGCAAAAACCAAATCTCGATGAAAGCACAGATTTTATTATTGACATTAGCAACCAAGAAACCTACCAGTTACAAACAAACTCTTCCCCGGTAGTGAGTCTGGCTACAAGAAAAGGAACTATTTCTCAGTTTCTTGCCCCCTTGACTCAAGATACTTTTAAACAAGTAGTTCAGGAAGTTGAGCATAAATTAAAGATTGTTAATGAAACCTTATCCATGTTGGATTATCAAGGTTTTGAAACAATTCTCCAGGAAATGCTGCATTCAATTACTCTCAAAACTGGTGAATTACTGGGAGCAGACAGAACAACAATATTTTTATTAGATGAAGAAAAACAAGAACTCTGGTCTATTTTGGCTGAGGGGGAAAGTAAGAGGCCATTAGAAATTCGGATTCCAGCGGATAAAGGAATTGCAGGGGAGGTGGCAACTTTCAAACGAGTGGTAAATATTCCCTTCGATTTTTATAACGATACGCGGTCAAAAATTGCTCAAGAACAAGATAAAAGAAATGGCTATCGCACTTACACAATGTTAGCGTTACCGCTGTTAAATGAAGATGAAGAATTAGTAGCGGTAGTACAATTATTAAATAAATTAAAATACCTACACAATCCCGATGATCCCCTGTCAGAACGCATTGATACCAAGGGATTTAATAGCTCTGATGAGAAATTATTTCAAGATTTCGCTCCTTCCATTCGCCTCATTTTAGAGTCATCGCGGTCTTTTTATATTGCTACCCAAAAACAAAGGGCAGCAGCGGCTTTGATGAAGGCAATTAGATCCCTCAGTCAAAGTAGTCTTGATTTAGAAGATACCCTGAAACGGGTTATGGATGAAGCGAAAGAACTGATGAACGCTCATCGGAGTACACTGTGGTTAATAGACCACGAACGTCACGAATTATGGACAAAAATTACTAATGATAATGGTACAACTAAAGAGTTGCGAGTACCAATAGGTAAAGGTTTTGCAGGTATAGTGGCAGCATCTGGGAAAACTTTAAACATTCCCTTTGACTTATATGAGCATCCAGACTCGGAAACTGCTAAAGCGATGGATAAAGAAACCAACTTTCGCACCTGTAGTCTCCTTTGTATGCCAGTATTTAACAGCGATCAAGAATTGATCGGTGTCACCCAATTAGTTAATAAAAAGAAAGCTGGAGATTTTCCTGCCTATAATCCTGCTAATTGGCCTGAAGCTCCTGAATGCTTCCAAGCAAGTTTTGATCATAATGATGAAGAATTCATGGAAGCTTTTAATATTCAAGCAGGGGTAGCTCTACAAAATGCTCAATTGTTTGCCAAAGTCAAACAACAAGAACGGATGCAGCGGGATATTTTGCGGAGTCTTTCTAATGGTGTAATTTCTTCAGATAAGTCAGGACACATTATCACCGCTAATGAAAGTGCGAAACGTTTACTAGGTTATTCTACAGAAGCACGGTTAGAAGGTTTATTAGTCAGTGATGTTGTCAATATTAAAGAGGGCGATTTTAGCAAGTGGTTTGCAGATGCCTTACAGGCTAATGATGTCAAAGATACTCAACAATACTATCCAGATCGGACACTTTTAACTACAACTCAAGAACAGCACAGCGTTAATTTATCACTCAACACCATTGCTGATGCTAACGATGAAAATAAAGTGTGTGGCGCACTGGTAGTAATGGACGATATTAGTGATGAAAAGCGCCTGAAAAGCACCATGTATCGTTACATGACTCAGGAGTTAGCAGAAGAATTACTCAAATTAGATGACGCAAAATTAGGGGGCGATCGCAAAGAAGTTACGATTTTATTCTCAGATATTCGTGGCTACACCACCCTCACAGAAAATATGCAAGCTGAGGAAGTGGTAAGTATGCTCAACGAATATTTTGAGTCGATGGTAGAAGCTGTCTTTAGACATAAAGGCACTCTTGATAAATACATCGGTGATGCTATCATGGCTGTCTTTGGTTCTCCCTTACCTTTAGAAAAACACGCACAGATGGCAGTAGAAACTTCTCTAGAAATGCGCCATCGTTTACAAGAATTAAATCAATGTCGTGAGGCCGCTAATCAATCAAAAATCAAAATCGGCATTGGTATTAATTCTGATACTGTAATTAGCGGTAATATCGGCTCTAGTAAGCGGATGGAATTTACTGCTATTGGTGATGGTGTTAACCTTGGTTCTCGTCTAGAAAGTATCAGTAAACAGTATGGTTGCGATATCATAATTAGCGATAATACATATAAGTTCTGTCACGATAATATTTGGGCTAGGGAGCTTGATTTTATTCGTGTGAAAGGCAGAAATGAGCCTGTATCAATCTATGAGTTGATTGGGATGCGTTCTGACCCAATTAGTGACACCAAACAAGAATTAATTGAGCATTATCATAAAGGACGCGAGTATTATCTTCAACGTCAATTTGTACTTGCTCAAACTGAGTTTGTGAAAGCCTTAACTGCTGATAACAACGACAAAGCCTCGATGTTATATCTAGGCCGTTGCCAACATTGGTTACAATCACCCCCAACAGATACAAATTGGGATGATGGTGTGTGGACGTTTAATGAAAAATAGGAATAGCGTAAGCATTCAGCTATCAGCAGTCAGAAGTCAGCTAAAACTGTTTCTCAAGCTAAGTTTAAAGGATTTTTAAGGTAAACCGATACCAAAATCAATTCCTCATTCCTCGCTAAAAATGCTCATAAATTCCAGATAATAGCTGATTACTGATTACTGACTGCTGAATACTTATGGACTAGCTATCAACTATCAGTTATCAGTTATGAGGTGAAAGCTGATTACTGATAGCTGAATGCTGACACTATATTTTTCTAAATTTAGCAATTTTTATTAT
>NZ_LUFH02000184.1 GCF_001586785.1 Sphaerospermopsis aphanizomenoides BCCUSP55 | reverse complement strand
GCTTCTCGAACTTCTTCTGTATGGGGTACTAGTTGTTGTTTTGCAACTTCAATTTCTTTTTGAATTGCCCACAATTCCTCGCGTGCAGACCTAATTTCATCTTTAATTTTTGTGGCGCAATCTTCCCTAATCTTGCGCTCTACCATTTCCATTAGTGCTGAACACTCTTCTTCGGCAGAATCTAGAAGGTATGTTTCAACCTCAATAGTTGCTTCTAGATGCTTACTTTCGTAATTGCCTAAATTCAAAATCCGTTTGTAAGTAAATGTTTTGATTTTCATTTTATTGGTTATCAAAAACTACCTCAAATTTGTGCGGTGTGTTAGCTTTAAGAAGCTTCAAGTATTCGTCCGCGTCATCGCGCTTTTTGAATCTGGCGATTAATGGATTGCCGGGTATATCTATCCGAAAGACTCCCCAAGGTTTAAGTTGTCTGCTCATTAATTAACCCCTAAATCGAAATAAGCTAATATGTTCCCGCTTTTGGAATATTTCGGGTTTGATGATTCCTTGATGGTTAAATTGGCGACGAGAAATTCATTCATTCGTAGTAATGCAACCATTTCTTTAATTTCTTCTTCAGAAGATGCTATTAATCTACATTTCATATTCTCGGTATACCTTGTGAAGAAACCAGTATTAGCCACCAGCTAATACTGGGAGGATATATAGCTTACAGAATCAATGTTTGACCGGATAATCGGGTATCCCAAAAACACAAACACATCAAATAATTTGTTGATTTACGTCTAGGCTTCACATCCAAACTCTCTGTCAATTGATAATTGATAATTGATAACGCTGTTTAAAGAAAGTGAAGTAGAAGCCAAGTCAGCAAGAGACTTAAAATCACAAATAGAACAACAAATGTTCGTGGGTATGTAATAAATAAATCAAAAACTGACTCAAAAAAATCCTCAAATAAATCAAAAACTGACTCAAGAAAATCCTCAATTGTTTGCAGCATTTTCTGATACTCTAGAATCCTTAATTGGTGCAGGATTTGGACGTTCAAAGTAAACGCCAATTTTTTTTCTTGAATCTGGTACACGACGGCAAAGTTCTCTTACCCTTTCTTGTGCAAGTGTTAGGTTAGGGAACCTGCCAAGAACAGTGGTGTGTCTAACCCGTCTGAGATAAACAACCCAAGGGTTAAATGTTTTATCTTTCATTAGTCAGATGTTGGCTATTCTTAGTCCAGTTAGTCCAGGAAATATCCCGTGACTGGTTCGATGTTGATGATTATGTTGCCTGTGATTTTGCACCGGGTTACTTCAGTAATTTTGAATGCTTTCCCGGTTGGTGTTAGACATTGAACTGGATTACATCTGTCATACTGTTTAAGCGAATCCAGTAGCTGTTTAACGGTGGTGACGGACACATTGGTCATCTTTTTGCAATCCCAGTAAAATTTTTTCATCCTCCTATCTCGAATTCTGTTTAACGGTGGTGACGGACACATTGGTCATCTTTTTGCAAGGGTTGGTGATTAAATTATTAAGATTGCCAAGTTGAAGTTGATCAACAATTTTTGTGAGGACGATAAATAATTTAATCGCTAACTCTACAGAAGAGGATTTGAATGTTAAAACTACAGTTTTATTTTTGAGTTCTAGATTACATTCGTAAGTACCTTTTGGTTTTTGGTTAGTCATTGGTCATTAGTTTTTAGTCATTAGTTATTGGTCATTGGATCATCAGGTCGGAAACACACTAGTTAGCCGTCATTTACTTGTTGTCCATATTTGGACTTGGCGATTTCAATTATTTCTTTCGCCGTCATTGGATCAAGCCTGTGTAGCACACGCTCAAGGAGTAGCATTGCAGACGCAGTTGCTTCTATTTCAGACAGGGTTTTGTCTCGTTTTTTGAACCTCTGAACCAGAAAGGTTATTTGTTCGCAAATTGCTTTCTGTACTTCATTTAGTTCAGAGTTTTCTGTTTCGATGGTTATTGTGTACTTTGGCATCTCCTTTTCTTAGTAAGTGAACGCAGACATAAGAAAATCACCGCTCTGTCAACTCGTGAACAGCGCCAAGTCTCCGGTGATTGCAAGTTTAGGTGACAGGAGGCAGGTGGCAGGAGTCAGAATCTGTTCCCTGTTCCCTATTCCCTAATAAGAGGTGTTGCTCCAGCTTGAGTATGGTGTGTCCTCACGGGCGCTAAGGCAAAGGTGAGGAGGGAGCAGGGAAAGGGATGATACAAAGTCATCCCTCATGGTTCTGTAGTTTGAGTGTGAGAGACTTCATTCATCCAACCGAGTGTTTACCATTTACCGGGTGTTTACTCGGCTGGTTTTTTGTCGTCTCACATACATCATTATGAAACATCACTTTGATTATGTCAATCACTTTGACTAATTAAGTTGATATATCATTTTGATAGTTTTATGGTAATATGGAAAAAAGCAAAAAACTGAAACAGGAGAGTGATTCGCCATTGGACGCTCTTAGGATTGAAAAAACAGCATTAACTCAGCATGAGTTTGCTATGCGCTGTGGTATCCCACCAGCCACTTACTATAGGTGGATATCTGGGAAGACAGAAGCAAAGCTAACTATTCCTCAAATGAAAAATTTATGTCGGATATTAAATGTAGCTCTTGAGGAATTACCAGACGATTTCGGACCCACAGATTCTAAATCTGAAATTTAAACCCTAAAATCCAAAATCCAGTCAGACATCCCAACCACCTACGCGCTAGGTGGTGATAGATTTCTGTGTTTTGAAGGTTGACCTAAATCACTGAGATAAGAGCCTGAATGGTTAAATGATGAATTAAATACGTCACTGCTTAATTCATCATGATTGTTCTAATTCTAATACTCGGACAGATAGTTTTCCTGGCAATGGGACTAAAAGTAATCTTTTTACTCATTGATAAAGCAATTGTCACTTACAGAAGGAGAAGATTTTCACCCAACAGAAAGCGCAAATGGATGGGATTTGACCTGATATTTCTGAGCAGAAAAAATAGACGCAAGCAAGGAATTATCAGAAAGTACCAATTCGACCCATTCGTAGCGGGTTTATGGCATCAATTATTAGTCCGATTACAGTTTGATATTTCCGCATCCGAACGATTGGTCAACAGTCTGAGACTGAAACATCCAGGTAAATCAGACCGATGGTTGATTGAGAAGGCAATTCATGACCTAGACCGCGACAGATGGCGTTAATACTTTAAAGCCACCGGGAGGGGTGGCAGATTCAACCTTATTGATTATGACACAAACACAAATTACAGTTTTACGGCGCGACTATCTAGAAATCACAGGAAATTACTGTGCAGCCAAACTCATTGATTACTTCGAGAAATGGAGAAAGTGGAAAGTCAAATACCACCGGACAGAATGGATATACCAACCCATTCGCCAAATCAAAGAAGACCTAATGAATGAGTATTGTAAACCAGCCATCACCAAAGCCATAGGAATTCTGGAAGAGTTGGGACTGGTTGAAAAAAGACACAATCCCGGCAACAGACAAGATAAAACCTGGCAGTACAAACTGAAATTAGACAGACTTAAAGAACTACTGTGTCACCGCAAGCAAACATCTGAACATCCAGAGTCAAAAAATTACCATTCGGAGTCAACAGATGGACAATACCATAAGTTCAATACAAAAGAATCTAATCTTGATTTCTATCCAAGTGGGGAGAAAAACCAAGAGGTAGAATTTAATACCAAAGAACCGGAATTACCAGAAATTGAACCAGAAAACATCCAAGAAGTAGAGGTAATTCAACCAAGAAAACCAATAGTTACTCATCAAGTCAAACATTCCGCGCCGGACACATCAGAGCCTGAAGTTTGGGAAATTGCACCAGGACAGCCCTATCCTGTATTTCTCAATTGGTGGGCAAAAAACAAATACGAATCTCAGGGTGATCATTGGGCGAAAGATGCCTTGGGTAACGCCTACAGTGAGTTCTACAACAACAAAACTAGAACCACAGTAGCAATTTACCCGCAGTTTCTGGAATACATGAAACGTTCAACAGATAACTGTGACCTGCTGTTGAAGAATGGTAGTAAGCAAGCAGTATTACCATCATGTTTCGTCCTGCCTCCCGAAGCCACAGAAGAAAATACCCAAGCTCTAATGCAAAGAGTAGAGCATTTAGTTTCTGAAGGCGTACAAGTTGCATTACCACAGCATTATTCTGGTACACCTCAACTTGTTGGCTATGACTCGTTGGACAGAAGCATCAAACCATTTACCGACCACCCGCAACTAGAAGCTGCTGCTGATGAAGATGCCGAACTTAACAAACAACTTGAGGCACTGGCACTAGCTCAAGAGGGAGGTCTAATTGATCAACAAGCTTACATGACTGCATTTGAAAAAGCTTTGGAATTAGGGGAAGAACCACCCAGTCCCTTTGATTTTATGTTCTGAATTTAGAATTTAGAATTTAGAATTTAGAATTCAGAATTTGCAATTGTTCTAAATTTAGAATTATCAATTGACAATTGTCAATTGTCAATTATCAATTGTCAATTACCAAGTGTTTACCTATGAAAGTACGTTTATATAACAGTACCGGTTCACTCCAGGAGCGTGAACTAGAAGCTGTTAACCATTACCCATTGGCTATTTACTGTGATGGTTTCTTCTACCTTCACCTCACAAACGGCTATTACTCCCCCTGCCCCTATTACCTGATTCCCCCTACAGCAGTTGAGGAGGAGTCATGACCGGGACATTATTTAACCTCGATGACTTTGGAACTCCACATATAGTCCACGACCCTTACTGGGATGAACTGGAAAAAT
>NZ_LUFH02000183.1 GCF_001586785.1 Sphaerospermopsis aphanizomenoides BCCUSP55 | reverse complement strand
CACCCATAATATTGTTGGCACTTTCCTGAGTATTGATTTATCACTCCTGGGATTGAATTACTATTTTTTAGGTCATATTCTCAAAAAGAAAAACATCCTGAATAAGTTACAAAAAGCTGGTAATTCGATTTTAATTGTAATTACAATCTTGGCATTTTTGATAGTTTTATTTCTGGCTAAAAATAACAATGTTTGGTATACAGGTAATTCAGTTGTGGCTTATTTCACATCTTTTTTAGGTGGAGCAGTTGGTTGTATGATGATTATCACCCTTAGTTTGCTCTTAGAAAAAATACTAGGAAACCTCAAGTTAGTTACCTATATATCGGCAAACACAATCTTAATTTTAGGATTCCATTTTTATAGTAATAAATTTGCTAACTTTATCTTATCGTTCTTAACATTTATGCCATCTATATCGAAAAAATTACTTGTTGCCACACTCTCTATTTTGATATTAATCCCTGTCATCATGTTAACTAACAAATTTGTACCCCAAATAGGTGGGAGGAAAGCAATAAAGCCTATCAAAATTCAATTTTATTCATAATATCCTGGGTAAAAATACTGATAAAAAGGTGGAACAATTATGTGGAACTCTAATTATTTTCAGCAGCTTAACTTTGATAGAATCTTCAAATTTTTAATTATTACCATTCTGGCTTTAGGAATATTTTTTCGGTTTGTGAATCTTGATACAAAAATATTTTGGTGGGATGAAACTTTTACATCTCTGAGAGTATCAGGATATACTTATAAACAAGCGGAAGCAGAATTCAATCAGAAAACTATTTCTAACCAATCAATAAAATTAGCAGATTTACAGAAATTCCAAACATTTCAACCAGAAAAAGGTGTAGTTGGATTATTAGATGGTTTAGCAAAAGAAGAAGCTCAACTTACACCTCTTTATTTCATCGCTGTACAAACATGGGTGAGATTATTAGGAGATTCAGTAGCAGTAACCCGTAGCGTATCTGTATTAGTCAGTCTATTAATATTCCCTAGTATTTATTGGCTTTCCCAATTATTATTTCAATCCCCTGCTATTAGTTGGTGTGCAGTCATACTAATAGCAGTTTCTCCTTTTCACGTTTTGTATGCTCAAGAAGCACGGCCATATAGTTGGCTAACAGCCTTGATTGTATTTACCAGTGCAGCATTTTTGCAAGCAATTCAATCTGGTAAAAAATTAGATTGGGTCATCTATACTCTGAGCTTGACTCTAGGACTTTATACACATCTTTATATTGTCTTAGTAGCCATAGCAGAGGGACTTTATATTGTATTTAATAAAAACCTGCGTACAGCCAAAATAATATGCAATTATTTACTGAGTTCTCTGGTCAGCGTGCTGTTATTTTCTCCTTGGGTGATTATTTTGGTAAACAATCTATCATCTGCTCAAGGAATGACATCATGGTTGAATGAAGATATACCTCTGAAATCACTGATAAAAACTTGGATATTGAATATTAGTCGCCTCTTTTTTGATTTTAACTATTCTTTTATATATTTCGATTTATTGTCATACTGTATGATGACAATAATCATGATATTTATAGGTTATTCATTATATTTTTTAATTCGCCATACTAAAAAATATACATGGTCTTTCATTGTTATTACTATTTTAGTTAATTTTCTACCTCTAGCCATTTTAGATATCATTTTAGGGGGAAAGAGATCAGCAGTTACTAGATATTTGATACCAGCTTATTTGGGATTACAACTTGCTGTTGCCCATTTAATTGCCAGTAAAATATTTAGCTTTGATATTAAGAAAGTGCAGAAAAAACTATGTCAAGTCGCATTTGTATTCTTAATATCCGTATCAATCAGTTCTTGTATAGCTTTATCTCAGAGTGACGCTTGGTGGATTAAATTGAGTAGTTTTGATATTCCTAAAGTTGCTGAGGTTCTTAATCGACATCAAAATTCATTGGTGATTTGTGAAGGAAGTTTAGCTCTTGATTTAAGTCATAACTTAAAAGGTGAATTTAATTTTTTATATCCCAAGAAGAAGAAACAAGGTAATACTCAAATATATAAATTCGACCCTGCTAGTCTCGATAATTACCAGAACGTCTTTGTTTTAAATCATAACGTTGATAGTTCATCTCTTTTCAATTATGTTGTGAAGATGAATTCAAACTTTAAGGTTGAAAAAGAATACACATGGAGAAGATATCATGATCCTACCTTCTATAGCGTAGTTAAATTTTGGCACCTCATCAAAAAGAATTAATTTCTGAATACAGCAGTTGACGCTGTGTAACTTGCGTGAAATTATAGCCGTGGACAAGGTGGTTAGAACATGATGAATGTCCAAAACTGAGTGATAACAAGTATTTCACTCTTGCCTCTTGCCTCTTGCCTTCTGCTATAGCTGAAAGCTCATACAATTATCCTAATTTATTTTTACTGTGACAACTTTCAATTTGATAGTTTCAGAAACCTTTTTGGATGCCCCGACAATACGAAAACTAATAGACATAGGAGACTTTCCTGTCCAGACTTTAGCCGGAATTAGTGTCTGATATTCAGCAGTTTGACGGGAATTATTCACAGTCCATTGATTAACAGTAGTACCATTGACAATAACTGCCAATTGAATAGGTAAATTCTGACTTTCTGAAAGATTATTTATCTTGGCTGTTAAATTGACATCACCTAATTTTTGACTAGCAAGAGGAAGAATAAATCTGGCTTCCTGAGACTTAATTGTTCTTCCATCTATGTCAGGTTTTCCCCAACCTTGACGAGTGAAATTTCGTGAATTTCCACCTTCAACCAAATTTATACTCACAGGTGTTACACATTGAAAACTGCCATTAATATAACCCCAACCTTGACGATTAAAAGAAATTCCTGCGAGTAGAGTTTCTATTGAACTTTGTGAATCATAACTGATCAGTTTACCACCAGTACCACAAAGACGTTCTTGAGTTTGTGTCACAAAATCTTTGTGGATAAGAATTTTTCTGATCATGCCAGTTTCATTTATATAAATAAAAGGAGAATCTAGTCGATTCGGTGCAACAGTTTCACCAAATTGTTCATATTCTCTCACCCGTTCTGAAAAAATTTCCGGTTCGGGATTGTACCAACTAGGGAAATTAGACAAAACCCAAGCAGCTTGAGATTTCATCTTGACATAATGACCATCACTAGGATGTCTGAAAAAAAGCTCATTGGGTACAAGTTGTAATAAGAAAACTATTGATAAAAGTGAATATTTAAGAAGATTTTTCACTTCTTCGAGATTAGCCCCTAACCAAACAATTAATGCCATTCCAGCCCAGAAAGTATAACGACTAAATATTTCTTGACCATGATTCCAGTTGGTTTGGCTTAAAGTTGGCTGGAGCATCAAGAAAAATGCTACTAATAAAATGTCAGAACTATTAAAAATTGGTCGTTTTTTCTTAACTACAACTAGAATCAGACGATATACCAGAATCGTGAACACACCCAGCATAACACCGGGAAAACCAACTATTAACCCCTGATTTAAGTCAAAAAGTGTAGATGTAAATCTTGACCAGCTAATCAGTTTGGGATCAACAAATCCTCGCTTAACAATCAAATTAGGTATTTGATAGTGATAATAATAAAAAATATAGGGAAAAAATGTCAAAATAGCAATAACAGCCATCCAAATATGTTTTTTTATAAACACAAGAGGATGTTTAAGAGTATCTGAGTTAAAATTTTTAGCTATAAACAATATCAAAATAGCAGCAAGTAGAAAAACTACAGAGGGATTTTGTAATGTTGCTAAAGTAGAAGCGATAGCAGCTACATAAAATCGCTGTTCCAGCAAGGCACATCCGGAAATAACAATCATTGCCGCAATAAAAACTTCTGGGTGTGGCCACTGGAGATAAAAGAAACTACAACCTAATAAATACAATGTTGCAATCACCCATTTAACAACAGGAGATTGTTTAGAAAACAATAAAACATAAGATAAAGTAATACCAATTAACAAGGAATTTGTTAACTGAAATGCCTTGAGTTCATTGAGCCTAAAAACTGCGAGAAATGCTTTAGCTGGCAAATTGATTAACGGATACAACCAAAAGTGATATCCAAAATACTCACCACGGTTAGATTTTAGGACTCCCAGATAAATTTCATTGTCCCCATTTCTGAAAGCTTCCAGGGTTCCTTGCAGAACCTTGACATCATAAGAACTTGGTTGACTATCAACAATTTTCATCAAGCTAGTGATATCTGCTTCTCGAATGTCTGGACTAAAGTGGTTAAAAAAACTTTGAAGAATTAAAGCATATTCATAACCATCCCCCTGTTTAATGGGATTCGTCTTCAGGGAGTATAGAGTGAGGATCATAGTCAGAATAGAAATAAAAATCACCGCCCACTTATGGGCAGCAATTTTGACAGCGATTGCTTGTAATAAAGAAGATAAAGTATAATTTTGATGATTTTGCATATTGCCTAACTGAATTCCTGCAATTCTATGAGAATTGTTAATCTATCGTAATTTTACACTAACATAAGTAAAATTCGGCACTCTAAAATAAAAAAAAACCCTGAATGCGGATGTGGCTGCTTGCAGTATCAAAAATTTCCCCCATCCTCTTCAACTTGAGATAGCTGAACTAGCATTTAATAAATCATCATTACCAAATTGCTTATGTCAAATTAAAGATGTAAGATACGATTTTTTGGTGTTAAATGTTGAGTATTGCTCAAATTTGTTAAATTAAATCCACAGCAACAATTCAGGACTTACGCACAGAAGTTATCTGTGACGACTGGGTGTAGGGGTGTAAGGGTGTAGGGGTGTAGGGGTTTTCCTCTCCTCGACCTTGATTTTTCCATCACTTTACCCCTTTGTCAAAACCCTTGA
>NZ_LUFH02000182.1 GCF_001586785.1 Sphaerospermopsis aphanizomenoides BCCUSP55 | reverse complement strand
GTGTAGGGGTGTAGGGTGTAGGGTGTGGGGAGGCAGGGGAAGAAAAATTAATTCTTCCGCCTGAACTCCTGAACTCCTGATAGCGCAGCTTGGCGTAAGCCATACTCCTATTCCCTATTCCCTATTCCCTATTCCCTTCTTACTGTCACCTGTCACCTCTTCCTCATAATTGATTCATCTACAAAGGATTATAAATAATGAAAACTACTGTTCCACCTCCTTCTGCTCATCCGAGTGGAGATAAGCGGTTAAAGATGTTGGATGCCACTATTAAGCGTCATCAATATCAACAAGATGCACTCATTGAAATTCTCCATCGGGCTTCGGAATTATTCGGTTATTTAGAGTTAGATTTATTACTTTATATCGCCCATAGTTTAAAGTTACCACCAAGTCGAGTTTATGGTGTAGCAACTTTCTATCATCTGTTTTCCCTAGCACCGAAAGGTAAACATAATTGTGTGGTATGTACTGGTACTGCTTGTTACGTTAAGGGATCGCAAGCAATTTTAAGCAGTTTAGAAAATACTACCCAAATTCATGCTGGGGAAACTACTCCCGATGGGGAAATTTCTTTGATGACGGCTAGGTGTTTGGGGGCTTGTGGTATTGCACCGGCAGTAGTTTTTGATGGTGCGGTTTTAGGTAATCAAACCCCGGAATCAGTCTGCGAAAAAGTGGGAGAATGGCAGAACAATGGAACTAAATGAATTATTAGAAATCGCTAGAACTGAACGTTCTCAAGCTAAACCTGTACAGATTCGCTGTTGTACGGCGGCTGGTTGTTTATCTTCTAATTCCCAAGCCGTTAAAGATAATTTAGATGCTGCTGTTAAGGCTGCTGGGTTGGAGGATCGAGTACAGGTTGCTGGTGTGGGTTGTATGCGTCTGTGCTGTCAAGGTCCTTTGGTACAGGTGGATAATCAGGAACATCCCACAGAAGCAAAGTTGTATGAACAAGTAAGTCCAGAAGATGCCAGTAAAATTATTACTGAAGTCCAAGGGGAAGAAACAAATTTACAAAAAGGGGATTTAAATCAACCGTTTTTTACCCGTCAATTCCCTATTGTCCTAGAAAATAGCGGCAAAGTTGACCCAGAGAGGATTCAATCTTATATCGCTGCTGATGGTTATCAAGCACTTTACCAAGTGTTGCGAGAAATGAAACCTGCTGAGGTGGTAGAAAGTATTACTAAAAGCGGGTTGCGGGGACGGGGTGGTGCTGGTTATCCCACGGGTTTAAAATGGGGAACGGTGGCAAAATCGAAAGGTGATAAAAAATTTGTCATCTGTAATGCGGATGAAGGTGATCCCGGTGCATTCATGGATCGCAGTGTGTTAGAAAGTGATCCCCATCGGGTGTTAGAAGGGATGGCGATCGCAGCTTATGCCATTGGTGCAAGTCAAGGTTACATTTATGTGCGGGCTGAATATCCTATTGCTATCAAACGTCTAGAAACCGCTATTCGTCAGGCACAACGTTTAGGGCTTCTGGGTACAAATATTTTTGAATCACCCTTTGATTTTAAAGTGGAAATCCGCATCGGTGCAGGTGCTTATGTCTGCGGTGAAGAAACAGCTTTAATGGCTTCTATTGAAGGTAAACGGGGTGTTCCGCATCCCCGTCCACCTTATCCGGCTGAGTCTGGGTTATGGGGTTATCCCACCTTAATCAATAATGTAGAAACTTTTGCCAATATTGCTCCTATTATCCGTAAAGGTGCGGAGTGGTTTGCGGGAATCGGTACAGAAAAAAGTAAAGGTACAAAGGTTTTCGCCTTGGCTGGTAAAATCCTCAACACTGGTTTAATAGAAGTACCAATGGGAACAACCTTACAGGAAATTGTGGCGGAAATGGGCGGTGGCGTTCCTGATGGCGGTATTGCTAAAGCGGTACAAACTGGCGGTCCGTCTGGGGGATGTATTCCTGCTTCGGCATTTGCTACACCTGTAGATTATGAATCCTTGACAGCTTTGGGTTCAATGATGGGTTCTGGGGGAATGATTGTCATGGATCAAACCACGAATATGGTAGATGTGGCGCGATTCTTTATGGAATTTTGCATGGATGAATCCTGCGGTAAGTGTATTCCCTGTCGAGTCGGAACGGTGCAGTTACATGATTTATTAACCAAGATTAGTAAAGGGGAAGCGGATCAAGCTGATTTGGAACTGCTAGAAGAACTCTGCGACATGGTGAAGCATACAAGTCTATGCGGTTTAGGACAATCTGCACCAAATCCTGTGTTTAGCACTTTGCGATATTTCCGAGATGAGTATTTGGCTTTGATAATTGATAATTGACAATTGACAATTGATAATTACTAATGCAAAATCTAAGATTTTTATGACTGTAAAAACTTTAACGATTAATGGTGAATTAGTTAGCGCCCGTGAGGATGAAACTTTACTGGAAGCGGCGCAGGAGGCTGGTGTTCATATTCCTACACTTTGTCATTTAGATGGTGTTGGGGATGTGGGGGCTTGTCGTTTATGTTTGGTGGAAATTGCGGGAAGTAATAGGTTGCAACCAGCTTGTGTGACTAAGGTTGCTGAAGGAATGGTGGTGAATACTCATAGCGATCGCCTGCAAAAATACCGTCGCACAATTATTGAAATGCTGTTTGCAGAAGGTAATCATATCTGTTCTGTTTGTGTTGCTAATGGTAATTGTGAATTACAAGATTTAGCAATAGAAATGGGTATGGATCATGTGCGGTTAGAATATCAATTTCCTCAACGTTCTGTTGATACTTCTCATGACCGTTTTGGCATAGATCACAATCGTTGTGTGCTTTGTACTCGCTGTGTTCGTGTTTGTGATGAAATCGAAGGCGCACATACTTGGGATATGGCAGGAAGAGGTTCAAAATCTCATGTCATTACCGACTTAAATCAACCTTGGGGAACTTCTCAGACTTGTACTTCCTGTGGTAAATGTGTCAATGCTTGTCCTACCGGTGCAATTTTCTATCAAGGTTCAAGTGTTGGAGAAATGAAACATGACCGGGGCAAAATTGACTTTTTAGTTAATGCCAGAGAGAAAAAACAATGGAATTTTTAACTGTGAATTTTTGGGTTAATTTTTTTCCTCACTATAGGAGGTAAATTTGATGTTAATTCACATTGGAAAAATAGAGAGACTTTTATCAATATTGCTAGTGACAATATTGACAACATTTATATTCCTGGGTTTAGGAAGTTTCACCTGCAAGAGTGCAATTGCTGTTGTCACACAAATAGAAGAAACATCAGGAGAAGTTCTTTATCGCTCACAAGTAAAATTAGATGATGACTTCGGTAAAGTTTGGCAAGTTGTTTTATTCAAACAAGTTTACCCCGGTCAAAAATCTCAGATTAATTTGCGCTTAGTTGGGTTTCCTGGTTCACAGGAATTAATTCACCCCCAACCGTTAAGAATTACCTCAAACACTGGCAAAATTTGGAATGCGTCTGATATATTTTTAGATGAAGCACCAGCCCCTACAGTTGGTCAATATGATTTCACAGAAATCCTACCCCAATTACCTCTAGATTCTTTAACTTTGGCTATTCCTTTACCTGGAAAAAAATCTATTAATATCTCAGTTCCTACTCATGTTGTTAAAGAATGGCAAACAATAATTACAAGTGACAACTGATAAGGTAAAAAAATGACTAGAATGAATAAAATAAAATTAGCAACAGTGTGGTTAGGTGGCTGTTCTGGCTGTCATATGTCTTTTTTAGATTTAGATGAATGGTTAATAGATTTAGCAGCCCAAGTAGATGTAGTTTATAGTCCCATTGCTGATGTTAAAGAATATCCAGAAGGTGTAGATATAGTTTTAGTGGAAGGTGCGATCGCCAATGAAGAACATTTAGAATTAATCCACACCATCAGACAACGCACCAAAACAATTATTTCCTTTGGAGATTGTGCTGTAACTGGTAACGTTACCGCCATGCGTAACCTGACAGGAAACGCTAATGTCAGCCTGCAACTAGCTTATATTGAAGGTGCAGATGTGAATCAACAAATTCCCCATGAACCGGGGATAGTTCCACCCTTACTTGATCATGTCGTACCCGTTCACTATATAGTACCAGTTGATATCTACTTACCCGGTTGTCCTCCTTCAGCCGCACGAATTCGCACCGCAATAGAACCATTATTAAAAGGAGAATTGCCCCAAATGGAAGGACGAGCAATGATTAAATTTGGGTAATGCAATTTTGGATTTTGGATTTTCAATTTTGGATTGTATTTCATGAATCCCAATCTAAAATCTAAAATCTTCTTCCCTATCAACTGTCACCTTAAATTCTGAGAGAAAAAATTATGTTAACAGCAGCAGATGTAATGACAAAAGATGTTGCCATGATTCGTTGTTCTGCAACCGTAAATGAAGCAGTAAAATTAATGCAGGCGCGAGATTGGCGGGCTTTATTGGTAGATCGTCGTCATCCACAAGATGCCTATGGAATTGTTACCGAAAGTGATATCGTTTATCAAGTCATAGCTTATGGTAAAGACCCAAGTAAAGTTCGTGTTTATGAAATTATGACTAAACCTTGTATTGTGGTTAATCCTGAACTGGGTTTAGAATATGTAGCACGATTATTTGCTGATCATAATTTACGTCGTGCGCCTGTAATTAGTGGTGATTTATTAGGAATAATTTCCCTGACTGATATCCTAGCTAGAAGCACCTCTTTAGAAAAACCCCGCACAATTTTATTAGAACAAGAATTACAAGATGAAATTAAAAAAGCCCGTGTGATTTGTGCAGAAAAAGGAATTAATTCTTCTGAATGTGCAGCCGCTTGGGATGTAGTCGAAGAAATTCAAGCCGAAATTGCTCATCAACGGGCAATGAAACCTCTCAAAACCGCTTTTGAAGAATATTGTGATGAATATCCAGAAGCCGCAGAAGCAAGGGTTTATGATCTGTAATTCGTAATAGTGCCTCCGGCACGCTGCGCGAACGTAATTCGTAATTGGGGATTGAGAAAATAGTAATTCCCAGTCCCCAGTCCCCAGTCCCCAGTCCCCAGTTTCCATTGAACTTCAGCATTT
>NZ_LUFH02000181.1 GCF_001586785.1 Sphaerospermopsis aphanizomenoides BCCUSP55 | reverse complement strand
GTGGGGTGTGGGGTGTAGGGCGTAAGAGAAGTAGGAAAAAACTTCATTATTCTTTCTCCTGAACTCCTGGACTCCTGATAGCGAAGCGTGGCGTTAGCCATACTCCTGAACTCCTGATAGCGAAGCGTGGCGTTAGCCATACTCCTGATTTCCGTCACATTTCATACAATAGTAAATTTGTCAAGTGCGTAAGTTATACTATATTATTTTGCATATTAGCAATTGACAAGTAGAATAAAAAACACTGCCTATCAAATTTGCAGCTAGTGAACAAACATTCATGTAGCTAAAAAAACGTTAGGTTAGATGCGATGGGTGACACCTTTATACCTATTGCCTGGAACTGAAAGCCCATGCTAACAACACCCCCAGATACCTCCGCTGAATTGGCCGTAAACTTATTAGTCCACTATAGTTTTGACCTCAATGGGTACAGTGCCAGTGAGTTAATTAACCGTTGGCGATCTAATTACCCAACTAATTGGTTACATTTAGCAGTTATTGAAGCACTGTATCAAGGACGTTATAAAGCGATATCAGTACAACAAATATTAAACTTTTGGCTACGGCGAGGTGAGGTGATTTATCATTTCAACATGGAATTTGAACGTCTAATTTGCAGTAAGTTTCCAGCCAGCTTAACTAAAATATCTCCCCCTGTTCTTCCACAAATACCGCCAGCACAGCCAATTGAGCCAACTAAGAATCCTCAATTATTACCTGCTCACGGGGGGAATTATTATCGAGAGAGTCACACTGCATCCCGTTCTCTAGCAACTGGAGAATTGGAAAGCCGGGTTTTAACATCTCCCTCATTTAAAGTGTCCGCAGATACTAGCAAGCGACAGTTGGCAGCATCTGTCAGTCAAAAGCTGATGTCTCAAAGAAGTCTGATACCTAATCAACTGCCAAAACTGCTACCAGGAAATGCCAATAATCCACCAATTGGCCAGTTTACTCCACAAAGGAGTGATATCACTGAGTCATTCACGTCCAAACTCAAAGCGATGACTGGTGAAGAAGCTGAATTTGCCGTGTGATATAGCAGAAGGCAGGAGGCAGAGGGCAGGAGGCAGGAGTAAAAGCCTTGTTATATCTACGTTTCAAGGATTAATAATGTCCTAATTATCCTGGCTACAGTGATAAATCAGAGATTTCTGCTTGCCTCAATGTATTGTGTTTGAATTACAAAAATATCATCCAATATAACTTAAAGGTATAAATGATTTAGGATTGCTATATCATGAATACTGAAGTCTTACCGCTGAAAGTTTACATCCAAGGCCAAGGATTCCCCATTTTGGGTTTACACGGACATCCTGGTGCAGCCCGTAGTCTTTCTGTTTTCACTAATCATTTATCACAAAAATTCCAAACCTTTACCCCAGATTTGCGCGGATACGGCAAAAGTCGCTGCCATGGCAATTTTAATATGCAAGACCATTTAGATGACTTAGAAGCTCTCCTAGACCGTTTTGAGATTGAAAAGTGTCTAGTATTGGGATGGTCATTGGGTGGAATTTTGGCAATGGAATTAGCACTGCGTTTACCAAAGCGAATCACAGGGTTGATTTTAGTAGCAACCTCAGCTAGACCTTGGGGTAATCATCCCCCTATCTCTTGGCAGGATAACCTTTATACTGGTGTTGCGGCGCTATTAAACTATATCAAACCCAGTTGGTCTTGGAATATTGAAACTTTTGGCAAGCGATCGCTCTTTCGTTATTTAATTCAACAACATACACCCACAGCTTACGGTTATATTGCTAGGGAAGCTATACCAGCTTATTTACAAACTTCTCCATACTCTGCTCGCGCCCTTTATAGCGCCATTCAAGCCGGGTACAATCGACTTTCAGACTTGGAGAAAATTCCATGCCCTAGTTTAGTGCTTGCTGGTGATCAAGACCGCCATATTACTGCCGATTCTAGCTTAGAAACATTTAAACATCTTAATAATTCCCAGTGGCAATGTTATCCTCACACTGCCCATCTTTTCCCTTGGGAAATACCTCAACAGGTGCTATCAGATATTGATCAGTGGTTGGAAGCACATCCAGAAGTAATTCGTAATTCGTAATTCGTAATTCGTAATAGCCTAACGGCACGGCTTACGCCTACGTAATTCGTAGTTATTTATAAGAAAATAGGCTGAAAACCCTTGAGGCTTCGCCGTGAGCGTCAGCCGAACGGTTAAGTTTTGGAGCTTGGCTCTAAAACTTATACCCCACATTCCGCACCCCCCGGTGTCACAATCGGTAATTTCGGATTTTTGAATCCATTTCAGGATTTTTTTATACAAAAAAGTCTAAATCTTAGGTGGCGATAGCGAAGCGCTGCTACAAGCAGTTCGCTAATCCCAAATCTCCAAACGACCAATTTTTGTTGTGTGACAGTTTAGGGTGCGGAAGGTGGGATTCAACCTCTACTCATGCTGGAGAAATCTTGTCTGAGCAAGTTGGGTCTATGAATGAAGAATCTTCGCCCTTATAGGGCGGAGAGTGTCAAAGCCTATGGATTTACAGCGTCTTGCACATAAATCAAGTACAAAGTCTAAGAGACAAGTCAACTGTCATGCTAGTTTAACTGCTGACTGCTGACTGCTAAAAGCTGCTGTATATCTTACATCTGACCGCTAAAGGCAGGCTTTACTTTGCGGTCAATCCGTTCCCCCAAGTCTTCAGCAATCGTCAAATCATAAGGTTTACAACGCTTGACATTAACTATAATTCCTTGCGCTCCTTCTGTTTCCAAATCTTCTACGTAGCCCTTACTTGCCAATGTAGCTTCCTCTGAACTTAAAAATGGTCCAAAGTAGTATGTACACCGGGGATTTTGGGTGACAATTTCTACCCACCAAGCCAAGCCGAGATTGTTAGATACACTAATTAGCTGTTCTTTTAGGTTATGCCAAATGGTTGTCATGGTTTTCACCAGCTTATAAACGTGCTACAGGGTGTTAAACAATATTCTGATTTTATTTTCTGTTACATTTCTTTATACTCTTTTAGGTTTATTTTTTCAAAGAAATTGTATTTAATTTATCAAGATAGAGGGTATTTAATGAGCGTTGACGATAAATTTCGTAAAGCGCCATACCTGCTGCTACGGATGCATTGAGGCTAGGAGTCTTGCCCTGTAAGGGTATTGAAACTAAAACATCACAAGATCGTTGTGTCAACATACTCAGACCTTCACCTTCAGACCCAATTACCAAAACAGTAGAACCGCTAAACTTCACTGTATGTATCGGTTCACTACCTGTAGCAGCAGTTCCATAAATCCAATAACCAGCTTCTTTGAGTTGTTCCAACGCACGACTCAGATTCACCACTCTAGCAACAGGAAAGTTTTCTAAAGCACCTGCGGCCACCTTAACTACAGTGGAAGTGATCCCCGAAGCCCTTCTTTGGGGAATAACTAATCCTTGTGCGCCTATTGCTTCTGCTGTGCGAATAATTGCCCCTAAGTTATGAGGATCGGTAATACCATCAGCAACGACAATTACGGGATCAGTGACTGATTTCGCTTGTGCAATCAGATCCTCTAATTCCATGTAAGCGTAAGGGGCAATTTGTGCAGCGATACCTTGGTGATTAGCCCCGTCGGTAATTTGGTCTAAACGCTTGGGTTCAACTTCATCTATAACTGTGCCATTATCTTTAGCTTGGAGAATTAAATGATGAAATCGAGGATCGTAGCGCAGACGAGCAGTAATCCAAATTCGGTTGAGTCCACGCTGATTTTCCAACGCACTCAAGACTGGATGACGACCATAAATGAGATCGCTATCTTCTGATTTGATAATTGGCGATGGCTGGGAAGATTGGTGAGATGGGCGTGGTCTACTAGAGAAGGATTTACCTTCTCCCTTGGGTTGATGACGAGTAGGATTAGCAATAACGCGCTTACCCTTGATTTTTATGGGTTGCACACGCTTTTTTTCGCCAGGAGTATTAATTTTTCTTGGTTGATTAGTCATGAGATTATGGGATTGAACAGATGGGTGGGCATCACGATTAACTCAATTTAATGAACCGTGACTATTGATTTTCCTATCGGGAGATTGAGCTATTAACTATTTCTCTAGATGGAGTTTTTGTAACAGTTCCATTAAACGGGCGTAATCGGTGAGATATAAATAACCAACTAACGTTTCTAGACTAGTTGCTTGTTGATAAATTTCGGGATCAAGTCGCTTAGGGCGGCTTATGGCGGCGTTACGACCTCGACGGACAATTTCTAACTCGTTACTCCTTAAATGAGGAGTCAGCGATCGCAAATGTAGGGCTTGTGTTTCTGCTCTGACTTGTGCCACTACCAAACGATGGTAAATTTCTGGCCGTTGCTGTGGCAACAGGTAGAACATTCTAACATACAGTTCGTAAATTGCATCCCCCACGTAAGCTAAGGCAGAAGGAGAAATTTGCTGTACTTGTGCCTGGGATATTGCTTGGGGTAATTGCGTTGTGTTTGCCAACAATGAGGGAATTTCAGATGAATCTGGCTTTACAACTCCATCTCCTTCATTTTTAGCTTCTTCCTCCTTGGGCTTCACCAGTTAATCATTCCTTGACCTACTAAAAATATCTAAAATATTTGGGAGATTATTTTCACGAACTTTTATTTTTTGTGCAGTTTCCTATCTTACCATACCTAGTAAATTCAACACTAAAAAAATTACTGAATTTTTATTTTGTCAGTTTTCAGTGGCAAAAGGTTATTTTTCCGTTATTAATAGTTTCCTATTAAGGGTTTCCTCTTACCAAATAAAAATTAAGCTATCCAATAAAAGCGTCTGGATAGCTTAATTTTTTGTTTTTAGTCAAGCAATCAAGAAGGCTTGATATTTTCTAGCGCCGCTTCAACAGTAGTTTGCAGTGATAAGAAATTTTCCAAGCGAACAAGCTTGACTGTTTGAGTTACACGAGCATTAGTAACAATTTGCAAAGTACCATTGGCTTCTTTAGCTTTTTTGGCTAGTTGTACCAGCGCACCCAAGCCAGAGCTATCAACAAAGTCAATTTGTGAGAGATCCAGAATTATGTGCTTTGGACCTTCCTCAATTTTAGCGGACAGGACTTTGCTAAATGTGGGTTCAGAAAAAGCGTCTAACAAACCTGTGAGGCGGAATAGCTGACAGTTCTCCCGGACTTCACGAGTACCTCTCAGGCTAACGGTTAGATTCAGTGGTTCAGCAATAATTCCCTCCTCGTCCTCTTAACTGAAAGTAAACGCTCAAGTATAGATAATTTTTGAGCAAGTTGTCTAGATTGGGGATTGGGTAAGAAAATTTTAGAGTTTGGATTTTGGATTTTGGATTGTATTGAATTAATTCCAATCTAAAATCTAAAATCTAAAATCTACAATCCAAAATTGAATTACCAACCTGGCCATTTTTCTACTTTTGACCTAGGCGATTGCGTTGGGCGCAGTGCTGGAAGCAATCGCTGCTTGACTAAGCCCCGTTGGGGCGGGGTGTGG
>NZ_LUFH02000180.1 GCF_001586785.1 Sphaerospermopsis aphanizomenoides BCCUSP55 | reverse complement strand
GTGTAGGGGTGTAGGGGGGCAAGGGTGCAGAGGAGAAAAGAGTTATTTAATTTTGACTTTTGACTTTTGACTTTTGACTTGATCTTGCCCAATGCCCAATGACCTATTGCCTTTTCTTGCTGACAACTGTTAACTGTTAACTGATAACTGTTAACTGTTTCATCATGTCCTACTCTCACGCACCTCTCACCTATCCCAGCATTAGCAAAAGCAATCAAGTAGATGATTATCACGGTACTCTGGTTGCAGATCCTTACCGTGAATTAGAAGACCCCGATGCAGAAATAACAAAAGCTTGGGTTGAGGCACAAAATCAAGTTACTTTTAGCTACCTAAGTGAAATTCCAGCACGGGAAAAAATTAAACAGCGTCTGACTAAATTATGGGACTATGAAAAATATGGTATTCCCTTTCAAGAAGGGGAAAAATATTTTTATTTCAAAAATGATGGACTGCAAAATCAAAGTGTTCTTTATACTCTCCCTAGTTTAGATGCAGAACCGAGAGTTTTACTTGACCCGAATCAACTTTCTGAAGATGGTACAGTTGCCCTTTCAGGAATTGAAATTAGTGAAAATGGTAAACTTTTAGCTTATGGTTTGTCTATTTCTGGTTCAGATTGGCAAGAGTGGAAAGTTCGTAATGTAGAAACGGGTGAAGATTTACAAGACCATTTACAATGGATTAAATTTTCCGGTGCTTCTTGGACACATGACCATCAAGGGTTTTTCTACAGTCGTTATGATCAACCAAATGAACAAACTAAATTAGAGGATGTTAATTATTACCAAAAGCTTTATTACCATAAACTTGGCACTGACCAATCAGCAGACATATTAATTTACCATCGTCCTGATGAGAAGGAATGGGGTTTTGGTGGTGAAGTTACAGAAGATGGCAAATATCTAATTATTTCTGTTTGGCTGGGAACTGACCACAGAAACTTGATTTTTTACAAAGATTTGACTAATCCTCATGCTGAAGTTGTCGAATTAATTAACCAATTTGAGGCAAATTACAGCTTTATTGATCATGATGATAGTGTCTTTTATTTTCGCACAGATTTAAATGCCCCACGAGGCAGAGTCATTGCCATTGATACTAAAAATTCTGCTTCAGAAAATTGGGTAGAAATTATTCCTCAAGCAGCAGAAAAATTAGATGCTGTGGGCATTTTAAATAATCAATTTGTGGCTGACTATTTACAAGATGCTTATAGCCAAATTAAAATATTTGATTTAAAAGGTAATTTTATCAGAGAAGTAGAATTACCAGGAATTGGTTCTGCTGGAGGTTTTGGCGGTAAACGTGAAGATACAGAAACTTTTTATAGTTTCACCAGTTTTACTACTCCCGGAACTATCTACCGCTATGACATGAAAACGGGTAAAAGTGAAATTTTTCGTCAGCCCAAGGTAGATTTTAATCCTGATGATTATGAGATTAAACAGGTATTTTATGCCAGTAAAGACGGTACACAAATACCGATGTTTATCACTCATAAAAAAGGTCTTAAATTAGATGGCAATAACCCAACATATTTGTATGGATATGGTGGTTTTAATGTTTCACTAACACCTAGTTTCTCCGTTAGCCTGTTGGTATGGATGGAAATGGGAGGAGTTTACGCTGTACCTAATTTGCGTGGTGGTGGTGAATATGGAGAAGAATGGCATCAAGCAGGAATGAAGGAGAAAAAACAAAATGTTTTTGATGATTTTATTGCTGCGGCTGAATGGTTAATTGCTAATAATTACACTCAACCGCAAAAATTAGCTATTGGTGGTGGTAGTAATGGTGGTTTGTTGGTGGGAGCTTGTATGACACAGCGCCCGGAATTATTTGCTGCTGCTTTACCCGCAGTGGGCGTGATGGATATGTTGCGTTTCCATCAATTTACCATTGGTTGGGCTTGGGTAGCTGAATATGGTTCTTCGGAAAATGCAGAGGAGTTTAAAAATTTGTATGGTTATTCTCCGTTGCATAATTTAAAGCCTGGTACCGCTTATCCTGCTACTTTAATTACTACCGCAGATCATGATGATCGGGTTGTTCCTGCCCATAGTTTTAAGTTTGCGGCAACTTTGCAAGAATGTCATGTTGGTGATGCGCCGGTGTTGATTAGAATTGAGACGAAAGCAGGACATGGTGCGGGTAAACCGACGGCGAAAATTATTGAGGAAGCGGCGGATAAGTGGGGGTTTTTGGTAAGGGTTTTGGGGGTTGAGGTTTAATTTTTGGGTGGGGTGTTCCTACCTTTTTTTGTCTCACGCAAAGACGCAAAGAGGGGAATTAAGAGGCATTTGTCCACCAATTTTTGAGAGGATGGTTGTTAGGTGGTGAATATTTTGCTTTTAACTGAATTGCCTGAAGTACATTACGAAGTGTTGAGGAATTAATATTTTCTACGTCTGACCAATGTTTAATGATTTCTGGAGTTGATACAACCTGAATGTGTGATGCAGTCTGTTGAATAAATTTGATTGCTTTTTTATCGTCGGTGGCGATCGCCCATCCTCGATGAAAAGCAATAGCAAAAGTTGCTGACTCACCATCATCAAGAACAGCAGCATAGTTAACAAATGATTCTTCTTCTGCTTCTGATTCAAAATCTACAACTTTTAATAAACCTTGTTGAATGGCTTCTTGAAATTCTAACACAGCATTGTTTTCTTCTTGCTGAAGTTGTTGAAGTGTGTTTAATTCCCGTTCTTGGACAACTGTAGTCACGACAATTTCCGCAGGAAGAGATTTCAAAATTCCTAAAAATTGACCAGATGCACAAAGATTAAGAACACAACAAGCATCAAGAATAATGTGGGAGTGAGTAATTTGCATAACAATTTATATACTCCTCACTTCCCAGCATTTTGGATTTGACGCAAATCAAAATCCGTATCTTCTGCCATCATTCCGCTTGAATATTCTCTTAATGCTTCGGCAATACGACGAGCTTCTAAACGATCAACATGGAGAAATTCAGCAAAACGCCCTTCTGTAATTAAACCTTGATCTAGTGCTTCAATTGCTAGGTGTTGGTAGTGCAGAGGCATCATATCAACTCTTTGGGGAATCTGTTCTAAACCTAGTTCTTCCTGTACCTTTCTGACTTTTAAACCTCTGTCTCGCAATTTCTCCCAAGTTCCAGAAGGTAGAAGTTCCATTTCTTCTAACCGGTAAACTAGGGCTTCTACGGACACACCATAGTAATGCGCTAGTGTAAATAAATTGGTCGGTGTGAATTTGCTATGAGTACGGTACATATCATTAAACCGCTTCAGCAATCCACTGGTAGGCATCAAGAAATATTTGGGGAAAGTTTCCGCTAATTGCTCACTTTCAGGAAATCGTTGATATTGACCATCAAAATGAAACTCTGGTTTTTGCCGATGCGCTAAAAAGTGCAGATATCCATGCGCCATTGACCAGCGCCGACGTTCTTCTGGATGATTGGCATTAATGGCCATACAACCGCCAACTTCTTCGTTATAGCTATACACTTCTGAGTATTTTTGCGGCATCTGCAAATAGAAGATCCGTAAACCCACATCTTGTTCTAGGATGTCGCGTAGTTGCGAAATAGGCGCATCACCTAAACCCAAGCGTTGACGCTCTGCTACTGCTATACTCTCCGCAGCAGATTTTATGGGCATATCAGTTACTTGATACTCAAGAGGATAGTTTCGCGCTATTGGCGCATCCATGATTTTCTCAAGTTCTAGGTAATTCTGGCATAATTCCTCTAATTGAGAGATAAATGGTTCAATTTCTGCTTGCTGTTCCTGACTGCGTTGATAAACTGCGCGAAACTGCACTTCAAAAGGTTGTACGACAGGGCGTTGTCGCACAAATTCACTTACAGAACGTCCGTAAGCACGGGCAAGTTTAATCAGTTCATTGGCTTTGAGACGACGTTCTCCTTTTTCAATAGCGATCATAGTGGTGCGTGCAGCATCAATAATCTTGGCTGCATCCGCTTGAGTCATGTTGCATTTTTTACGGGCTTGTTGGAGGAGTTCACCTAATGTCCGCAGGTCAATGTTATCCAGGATGTTGGTAGTCATGATGTTTTTTGATAATGTCAGGTATTAATTATATTATTTTAGCTATAATGTCAGGTCTTGATATAGTTGACAAATAGATTACCTGTTAATACTATAGTCGCAAGTGCCTCACCTGTAACTACTTTAATTCATTATTAGTCAATCAGACTAATAAGAACGATAATTTAGGAGTAGTGAATCATGGTTAGATATGCCTTCCAAAAAACCGCAAATGACAATTCGTATAGAAGAAGACGAATATAAATACTTAGAAGATTGGGCTGCTAGAGAGTTTCTCAGTGTTCCTCAACTAGCTAAGGTTATTGTCAAGAGAGCGATCGCACAAAATAAAAAATCTCAACAACTAGAATCACCATGACAGATGAAGAAAAAATTTCCAGACACGCAGCAACAGATAGAGATAAATGTCAAGAAATGGCTGATAAATACGGATGGGAATTATTGAAAGTAGAACCTACTAATAATAAAATACTCAAAGTTGATTGTGTGTTTTAAGGTGAAACAGAAATTACGAATTATCATGAGGAATCAGAAAATGAGTAAATATATTAGTATTAAAGCAGATAAAGGACAGGTAGAACACTTGGAAAAAATGTTCCTATCTCATACCGCAGCGTGTACCGATATCCTAGCTGAACATTATGATGGTTCTAAAAAGCCTATTCCCGAACCAGGTTATAGACTCAAGGAATTTTGTCAAGTTGAAGAATATGTAGATCCTGAATTTCCAGGTGCAAGTACACATTATAGAATTGGTGATTGGGAAGTTTCCAAGGTAGAAGAATATGTACCCGATTTACCTGTGGGTACTTTTGAATCAGTAGTTATTTGTTATTGTCGTTATTCTCCCATCAATACCCCATTAAAACCATTACCAAAAATCCAAGTATCCCCCAGTATTAAAATAGAAGCGTGAATAGAAAATTGTGGGAAATTGTAGGTAAATTAAAAAGGCATTTTCATGTAAATCTCCCACATTTTGATTTTATTTCCTGAAAAGTAATAGGTTTCAAGTATAATGTTCATCATATTAATTACACTGTAGCTCAAATCTCAAAGTTATTACCCAATTTATTAGTGTAATTAATTTTCAATATTTATTTTTAAAATGCGTTTTGGAATAGTATTAAATTCTCCTTCTCCTCTAGGAAATAATGGTAAGTAGTTTCTTTGTTCATATTCACCATCTGTTGAATTTAACAAAATTACCCTATTTGCAGGAAGTTCTGAATAATAACCAACTTGTTGATATTTTAGGATTGCAATTTGAGAATCTTCAATGCCTATAGAACATAATTTTTTACGATTCGGACAACCTATTAAACACCGCCAGGGAACAGTTTTATCATTATCATGGATATATTCAAAAGAAGACTTAATTTTTATTTTTCTATTTCTATTTTTGATAATTCCTTTAACGACTTCTAGCGGTGTTACTGTAATCC
>NZ_LUFH02000017.1 GCF_001586785.1 Sphaerospermopsis aphanizomenoides BCCUSP55 | reverse complement strand
CCCAAACGATGGATGGAATATTTTTTTAGTTGGAAGTCCCTTAGTAGGTGACAGGGAAGAAGTTTGAAAGTTTATTTGTGCTAATTTCAAATATCCCCTTTAAACAGGAATTCTAACTGTAAATGTTGTTCCCTTTCCTACTTGACTATCTATGCTGATTTCTCCTTGGTGTAAATCTAGATATTTTTTGACTATGGCCAATCCTAAACCAATTCCAGAAATATTTCCTACGTTAGATCCGCGATGAAAATATGCAAATAAATTAGCTTGATCTGCTTCAGGAATGCCAATACCACTATCGCTAATTTTAAATATCAGTTGATTATTTTCTTCAGTCAAACTCAATTTAACTAAATTGTGACCTGGAGAATATTTAATAGCATTAGTCAGGAGATGGGTAAGAATTTGCCGCAAGAGTTTTTGATCCCCCTGAATAATTAAAGAATTTTCGATAACTTTATCACCTAAATCTAAAGATAAATCAATTGTATATTGGGGACTATTAGCTTCGATTTCTTCTTTGAGATGGTGACAGAAGCTAATAATATCTAATGGTTCAAGATGTAATTCTATCTTCTCGACTTCGGTACGCTTAATCATTAATATATCATCAAGAATATGGGTGATATGCTTGATGGTGCTTTGGATTGTTTCTAGGTGTTCCTTTTTTCTTTCTTCGCTGAGGCGATCGCTAAAGTTTTGCAAAATACCCGATGATGAAGAAATAATGGCTAAAGGTGTACGAAACTCGTGGGAAGCCATTGTAATAAACCGCGATTTTAATTGGTTTAATTCCTGTTCTTTTTCTAGAGCTTTTTTCAATTCTGCTGTTAGTTCAGCAACTCTATGTTCTAACTTCTCAGTGATTTGCGTAAGTTGCTGGTTCTGGATTTCCAAAGTTTTACTTAACCGCTTTACCTGCAAATGGGTACTTATACGAGCAAGTAGTTCTTCTTTTGAAAATGGCTTGATTATATAGTCTACAGCACCTAAACTGAAAGCTCTAGCCCTATCAACTCTATCATCTAATGTCGCCATAAAAATTATTGGTATCGACTGAGTACGAGGATCGGCCTTCAGTTGTTTGCATACTTCAAATCCGTCGATATCAGGTAACATAATATCTAGCAGTATTAAATCAGGAATACTAAGATGGACTTGTTTAATAACATTTAAACCTTCTACCTCAATGCGAACTTCATAATCTCTAGCACTCAAACTATGTTCAAGAATTTCTAAATACGTAACATTTTGATCAACTATTAAAATATTGGCGCACTCAGGTAAAGTTTCCAAAGTCCCTTCCTTAGAATTGATCTAACGGCGAATTGGATGCTGTTGATTCTGTTAATTAATGGATTGTTGTAGAAATTAACGGTTTTTAACAAGCCTATAGCCGTGCAGCATCACAGCTATTTTATCTACACAGGGGCTGTAGTTCTCATTAATTTGAACTAGACAATCTAGCTCTTGCTGAATTCCTTTGACTTGTATTTACATGACATCTTATCTAATGTGCTAAATTTTAAAGCAGGTGAACAAGCATTTGTGCATTTGTAATTTTCTCCGTTAATTTGCTATTGATTGTTTTTGAGTATGCATAAATTCACTTTATATCAAGATGTGGAAATTCATAATTAATATACCAAAGTGCAGGACACTTTCACAAAAAACAAATAGGATTAATATATCTATTACTTTCATGCCTAAAGAATCCTAAATCGTGTGTTGTATACATGATTAAAACCAAAAATAAGCACAAATTTACACTGTTCCTCAATCTTAAATCAACCCCTAATTATAAAACATTCGGAGATGATTACAAAATATGGACACAAAATCTTTTTCTAGCTCAGATATCGAGAAAACCATTCTCAATACTCCTTTAACACTTCCTGGCTCAACTCCCGTAATTGAAGCTATCCGATTAATGAGTCAAGTTCGGGAAACTTGTCATCTCACCTTAGCATTAGTGCAATCAGATGCTAATCTGATCAATTCTGTAGAACAAGCCAGTTGTGTTCTAGTAGTTCAAAACAAAAAATTAATTGGCATCTTCACAGAAAGGGATATTGTCAGATCTACAGCATTGGGTTTGAATCTAGAGCAAGCAACATTGGCAGAAGTAATGATTCAGAATCCAGTAACTATTAAAAAATCAAAATTTACTAATATTTTTGTGGTTCTAAATTTGTTTCGTCAATACAAAACTCGCCATCTAGTTGTTGTAGATGAACAAGACGATTTAATAGGATTAGTTACACCAGCAACAGTTCGTCAATTACTACAAGCTGCTGATTTGTTAAAAATCCGCACTATTGGGGAAGTTATGACTTCTCAAGTGATCAAAGCACCATCAACAACATCTGTATTAGAGTTAGCACGATTAATGGCAGAATATTCTGTTAGTTGTGTGGTGATTACAGAATCAGATTCCCAAGTGATAGGCATTGTCACAGAAAGAGATATTGTGCAAATACGGTCTTTGTCCTTAGATATTTTAGAAATTCAAGCTCATATTGTGATGAGTACACCTTTGTTTTCTATGTCTCCTCAGCAATCTTTGTGGGAAGCTCATCAACAAATGCAACAGCGGCACATTAGACGTTTAGTAGTAGTGAGCGATCGCAATGAATTACTAGGAATTGTCACCCAAACCAATATACTTTATTCTCTTGACCCACTAGCGATGTATGAAACTGTTAATCTTTTACAGGAAAAAATTGATCAATTAGAAGCAGAAAAAGTGGAGATCTTGCAAAAGCAAAATACAGAACTAGAGATACAAATTCAAGAACGGACTAAACAATTAAAACAACAAACAAATTCAGACAGACTTCTGGCTAATCTCTCTCAAAAGGTTCAAAAATCTAAGGATATAGAGTTTATTCTACAAACTACTGTCTCGGAAATTCGGGAGTATTTGAAAACAGATAGAGTCATAATATACCAGTTTAAATCATTAGTGTCTGGAAAAATTGTGGCTGAGTCCCTATTACCACACATCACATCTATTCTCGGTCGTGTGATTGATGATTCATGCTTTGCAGAGCGTTGGCTAGAACCCTATCTTAATGGCCGGGTGCGAAGGATAGAAGATATTTATACTTCTGGGCTTACTGATTGTCATATCCAGCTTTTAGAAACAGCAAACATTCGCGCCAATTTGATTGTACCAATTATTTATCATCATCAGCTTTGGGGTTTACTGTGCGCTCATCAATGCCATAAACCACGATATTGGGAATCGGCAGAAGCTGAATTACTAGAAAAAGTATCAACCCAAATTGTGATTGCTATTCAACAATCTCAACTTTATCAAGAAGCACAAAAGGAACTACTAGAACGTCAGCAAGCAGAAATTATTCTGAAAAAACTGAATGAGGAGTTAGAAAATCGTGTAGCTGAACGTACCGCAGAATTACAGCAGATTAATCAAGATTTATTACTAGAAATTAACGAACGTCAACGAGTTGAACAAAAACTGCAAAACCAGTTAGCAACTATTGAATCAACTATTGATGGTATTGCCATTCTTCATAATGATAAATATCTATATTTAAATAAGGCTCATCTGGAAATTTTTGGATATAATAGCGCCGAACAATTAATTGGTAAATCCTGGCGAGAACTATATTATCCAGAGGAATTAGTCCGTTTTGAAAGTGAGGTGTTTCCGATTCTCAGTCAAGCTGGTTACTGGCGGGGCGAAGCAACAGCAAGGCGACGTGATGGGAGTATTTTTAATGAAGAAGTATCACTAACTCTAACTAAAGATGGGGAGTTAATTTGTGTTTGTCGGGATATTACTGAAAGTAAACAAGCAGAAGCAAAACTACAGAAGTTACTTCACGAATTGTCAGACTTCAAATATGCTTTAGATCAATCTGCCATTGTTGCCATTACAGACCCCCAAGGCAATATTACCTATGCCAACGATAATTTTTGTGAAATTTCCCAATATTCCAAAGCAGAACTAATTGGTAGCAACCATCGCATCCTTAATTCTGGTTATCATTCCCAAGAATATTTTCAAAACCTGTGGTCAACTATTACCAAAGGCCAAGTTTGGCGTGGAGAAATCAAAAATCGAGCTAAGGATGGAACTGACTATTGGGTAGATTCCACTATCGTTCCTTTTCTAGATCATAGTGGCACACCTTGGCAGTATTTATCTATCCGTAAAGATATTACAGATCGCAAACAGGCAGAATCTGCCCTCCAAGAAAGTGAACAAAAGTTCCGTCAACTGGCAGAAAATTTACATCAAGTTTTCTGGATAACTGACCCAGAACAATCGGAAATCCTCTATATCAGCCCTGCTTATGAAGAAATTTGGGGTCGCTCCTGTGAAAGTCTCTATGAAAATCCCATCTCTTTTGTAGAGAGTGTACACCCAAAAGATCGGGAAAAGTTAATTAACGCAGTAGCAAATAAAAAATATGGATTTGATATTGAATATCGGATTATTCGGCCTGACGGATCAATGCGTTGGATTCGTGATCAAGCTTTCCCCATCCAGGATGAAACTGGAGCCGTTGTTCGAGTAGTGGGTATTGCTGAAGATATTACCAAGAGCAAAGAAGCCGCAGTCGCTCTTGAGCAAAGTCAACATTTTCTCCGCCAGGTTATTGACACCAATCCCAATCTCATTTTTGTCAAAGATGGGGAAGGCAGATTTATTCTAGCTAATCAAGCTTTCGCAGAGATTTATGGAACAACTGTTGAAGAATTAATTGGTAAAACTGAGGCAGATTTCAATCCTAATCTTGATGAGGTAGCATACTACCAATCAATAAATCAGCAAGTGATGACAACATTACAATCTCATACCATACCGGAAAGAATGATCATCACTGCTACTGGGGCAACTCGCTACTTCCAATTTATCAAATCTCCTTTAATAGCTGCTGATGGCAAAGCCTATCACACTCTCGGAGTTTCAACCGATATTACCGAACGTAAACGAGCCGAACAGGAAATTCACAAAGCCTTGGAACGAGAAAAAGAACTCGGTGAACTCAAGTCCCGGTTTGTATCTATGACTTCCCATGAGTTCCGCACACCTTTAGCTGTAATTTCTTCTTCCGTGGGAATTTTAAAAGATTTTGGGCATAAGCTCGACGACGCAAGAAAGGAAAAACACTTAGACTGTATTCAAACCTATGTCAAACACACAACACAATTATTAGATGATATTTTATTAATTAACAAAGCGGAAAATGGCAAATTAGCTTTTGAACCTGCTCCTTTAGATTTAATCACTTTCTTCCATAAGTTAAGCGAGGAAATACAATTGAGTGCGCCAAATCACACTATTGTTTTTTCTAGTAATTCCCAAGTTAGTGTAATTGGAAATTTAGATAAAAAACTACTACGGCAAATTGTGATCAATTTGCTTTCCAATGCTATTAAGTATTCACCTCATAGTGCTACAATTAACTTCGACCTGAATATTACAGAGTCAAATGTAATTTTTAGTATTCAAGACCAAGGTATTGGTATTCCCGAAGCAGACATAGATCAACTGTTTGAATCTTTTCACCGCGCCAGAAATGTAGGCAACATTCACGGTACAGGTTTAGGGTTATCAATCGTAGCCAAGTGTATTGATTTACACAAGGGGTCAATTACTGTAAATAGTGACGAGGGAGTGGGGACAACTTTTATTGTGACAATTCCCTTACAATCTGTGATTTTTTTGCCGGATATCGCCAACAATACTGATAGGTAAGTCTATATTAGGTAGCCCAGTTATGAGCTTAATTCTAGTGATTGAAGATGAAATTCAAATTTTATTAAATCTTCGAGAAATTTTGGAACTGTCGGAATTCTCAGTTATTACTGCCACAGACGGGAAAATGGGCTTGCAGTTAGCTAAAACCAAACATCCTGATTTGATTCTTTGTGACATTATGATGCCAGAGCTAAATGGCTATGAAGTGTTAACAGAACTGCGACGAGAACCTAGGACTGCGAATATCCCTCTAATTTTCCTGACGGCTAAAGCAGAACGCCATGATTTCCGTCAGGGTATGGATCTAGGTGCTGATGATTACATTTCTAAACCTTTTGAGTCGGCTGAAATTTTACACGCTGTCGAAGCACGTTTGGAACGAAATTCATTATTAAATCAAGCTTATCTGAAAGAGTCCCAAAAAACGGAAACACTCCAACAGGAAATGAAAAAAAATCGGACTGAATTGCAAAACTCTCAGCAACTGGCACAAATTCGAGGAAAATTGTTAGATAAAATCTCCCAGGACTTACGCAATCCGCTTTCTAGTATTAATATGGCAATTTCTATGCTTAGACAGGCTAAAGATGAACAAGACCGGGAAAAATATTTGTCAATTTTAAAGGAAGCATACACCCAAGAACTCGATATATTGAATGAGATAGATAGCTTACAGGAATTACTAACGGCGGAAAATACAAAATTGCTCCGAAATTACAAATTACTGGGGTAGTGACACTCTCAGAGCTAAAGACACCGAGAGTGTCAACGATGTGAACCAACAAAATCAATACTGTTGCCAACAGCGAAAGTGCCACCCCTAATAACGGTTGCTATTTTTAAGCTGGCACTACAAATTTTTCGCTGCCAGCTAAACCAAAAGCTGCATGAATAACTTGCAAAGCTTTCACACCTTCATCTTGTGCAACAACGCAACTAATTTTAATTTCTGAAGTTGCAATCATTTGGATGTTAATTTTATTTGCTGCTAAAGCTGTAAACATTTTTGCTGCTATTCCTGGTTGTCCAACCATCCCAGAACCAACAATACTGACTTTGGCGATCGCACTATCCAAAACTACTTCACCCCATCCTAACTGATCCGCGACTTCAGTTAATTTCTTTTGGGCGTTTTCTGCATCCATTCTAGCTACAGTAAAGGCAATATCCCGACGTGCTATACCATCAACTACCCGACAGCGTTGGGATTGAATAATCATATCAACGCTAATATTATATTCTGCCAATAATCCAAACAATTTCGCCGCCATCCCTGGTTTATCTGGAACTTGGCGAATTGCTAACCGCGATTGATTCATGTCTAAAGCCACACCACGCACTGCGGGAGATTCGGGAGTTGGGGAAGAGAGAACCGCCGGAGACGCATTGATTTCAAAAGCTCTACAAAGTGCAACAATGGCGCGATCGCAATCTCCTGCATCTACCAAGCAACTCACTTTCACTTCACTGGTGGAAATCATTTGAATATTTACCCCAGCCTCCGCTAAAGTGCTAAACATCTTCGCAGCTACACCAGGACGACCAATCATTCCCGCCCCGGAAATACTGACTTTAGCTGTGTCTGTTTCTACTAACACTTCAGCTTCATCAGAATTAGGTTGATTTCGCAAAGCTGGGGCAATAGCGGCTGCTACGGCTTCTGCTCGTTTTAATATTGGTGTATTTACGGTAAAAGCAATATCATTAGTATTACCTTCATGAATTGACTGAATAATCAAATCCACATCGACATTTTGATGGGAAATCTCACCAAATAACCGCGCTGCTACACCGGGCTGATCTGGTACACGCAACAAAGACAATTTCGCCTGGTCTATGTCAAATTCTACCGCATCCACAGGACGAGCTAATTCTAAATTGACAAGCGATCGCTCTTGAGTTCTGGAAGTTGTTACCCAAGTCCCTGGTTGATCAGTCCAGCTGGAGCGTACCACCAAAGGCACACCGTAATTTCTGGCAATTTCCACTGCACGGGGATGTAATACTTTCGCACCCAAACTAGCTAATTCCAGCATTTCATCACAGGTGATTTCTGTCATCAACTGCGCTTCTGGTACAAGGCGCGGATCTGTAGTTAAAATCCCTGGCACATCTGTATAAATTTCACAAAAATTTGCTCCTAATGCTGCGGCTAAAGCCACTGCGGAAGTATCAGAACCACCACGCCCCAAAGTGGTAATTTCCATTTCCGTGGTGTTAGATATACCTTGAAAACCAGCCACCACAACAACTTTACCTGCCTTTATCTGCCCCATCAATCGCTCAGTTTCAATATGCAAAATCCGAGCGCGGGTGTGTTCAGCTTCAGTCACAATTCCTACTTGAGCGCCAGTCATAGAAATAGCAGGTTGCCCAATTTCCTGCAATGCCATACTCAGTAAAGCAATGGTGACTTGCTCCCCAGTGGAAAGCAGCATATCCATTTCCCGACGGTTAGGAGTTTTAGAGATTTCATTAGCTAGTTTTACCAGTCCATCGGTGGTTTTTCCCATTGCGGAAACGACGACGACAACGGAATTGCCTGCTTGTACAGTTTTGTCAACCCGCTGGGCAACCGCTTGGATACGTTCCACAGAACCAACAGATGTACCACCGTATTTTTGAACTATGAGCGCCATAACTGGAAAGGTTTTAATATTCAATCAATTGTGCTGGTGATCATCAACACTCCCGTCGGGAAGCCTTGAAAAATTACCAGATATTTAGATTAAGTTAACAGAAACGGTGGTCGCACAAACCCTGAAACTAATATTTTTTGTGTATTTCTTGGTCAGAAATTTTTTGCCATTACCTCTGATTTCCTATCATCCTCAACAGCATTTGGTATATTTAAGCACGTAAATATTTGCGTATCAGTTGGTGCGATCGCCAAGAATGAATTTTCTTAAACTCACACAATTAACATCAATTGGTGAATAAAATCACTATTCCTTCAGGAATAATTTTAAACATAGTTTAACATCTTCTTTAACTGTTATTAATTTCATATTAATCACCAAGTATGAACTTTATTTAAGGCTGTAATTCTGTCAGGAAAATATTCCTTAAATAAGAGGTAGTATGAGCTTTTTGTCCAATATTTTAAATCGCGTCGTTGTCACTTCAGTGGTGACTGGGGCTGTTGCACTTAGTCCAGTTTTGACAGTAATTGCTCAAGCTGAAACTTTGAATGGTGCAGGAGCAACATTTCCTGCTCCTTTGTATGAACGTTATGCACGTGAAGTTAAGAAAAAATATCCCGATTTAAAAGTTAATTACCAAGCAATTGGTAGTGGTGGTGGTATTCGTCAAACTATTGCTGGAACTGTAGATTTTGGTGGTAGTGATGCAGCAATGAAAGATGATGAAATAGCCAAAGTTAAAAATGGTGTCATCTTAGTGCCTACTGCGGGTGGTGCTGTTTCTGTAGTTTACAATTTACCAGGAGTTAGCAAACTCAGATTGTCTCGTAAAACTCTACCAGCAATATTTTCTGGACAAATTACTAACTGGAATGATGCACAAATTAAAGCTGATAACCCAGGTGTGAATTTACCAAATCAACCAATTAAATTTGTAGTTCGTGCTGATGGTAGTGGTACAACTTTCATTTTTACCAATCACTTAAGTGCTATTAGTGGCTATTTTAAAGGCAGAATTGGCGCTAATACTGCACCAAGATGGACTTTACCCAACGTTTTGAAAGGCAAGGGAAATCCTGGTGTAGCTGCTTTAGTAGCTCGTACTTCCGGTTCGATTGGTTATGTTGAATATGACTACGCTACCAAGAATAAACTTAAATCAGCAGAAGTGCAGAATAAAAAAGGAGAATTTGTTGCTCCTTCTTTAGCAACTGCAAATGCGGCTTTATCAACTGTAACTTTCCCAGCTAACTTTCGTGTATTTGTTGGAGATCCAGGACAGGGTTATCCTATTGTTGGTCTAACTTGGATGATGGTTTATAAGCAGTATCCTAATCCATCGAAAGCTGATGCTATTAAGAAATGGATTAACTGGGTACTCAAAGATGGTCAACAATATAATGATGACCTTAATTACACCAAAATTCCCAGTGATGTTGTTAATCGCGTCCTACAAACAGTGAATAGCACTGTCAAATAATTTTTCACCTTTTCTGCAATCTGTTTTAGTAGGGTAGTAATTAACTACTCTACTTTTAATCAACTCGTCTAATTGTTTTGATTGATTATGACTAACTCGTTTGAACCAAACGAACACACTTCATCACAACACTTAAATTTAAGTGATGAAAATATCAACTTAACGGCTATTGGTGGAGTCAATTTTCGATTTGATCAAGGATTTACATTTTTAGTTTATCTATTTGCTGCTATCACTGTGGCAATATTAGTTGTAATGACTTGGGTAATTTTTAAAGAAGCTCAACCAGCAGTTGAAAAATTCGGATTTGGTTTTTTGTGGAGTCAAGAATGGGACACAGGGAATCAAATTTTTGGAGCATTACCTTATATTTACGGAACTTTAATTAGTAGTGCGATCGCTATTTTATTAACTGTACCTATAGGTATATCAGTAGCCTTGGTAACGAGTGAAGATTTTTTACCAGTAGTAGTTAGAAACTGCATTGCTTTTGTAGTTGAATTAATTGCGGCAATTCCCAGTGTCATTATCGGTTTATGGGGAATATTTGTATTTATTCCCATTTTAGAACCCTTAGAAAAATGGTTAGGTAGCACTTTTCAATTTATCCCATTATTTAATACCCAAGACCCCGCAGGAAATAATATGTTAACTGCGGGAATTATTCTCTCAATCATGATTTTGCCGACAATGGCAGCTATTTCTCGTGATGTCTTAATGGTTGTTCCCAAAGAATTACGTAGCGCATCTATGGCTTTAGGTGGCACTCGTTGGGAAACAATTTTTCGCGTCTTATTACCAGCAGGATTTTCGGGCATGGTCAGTGCGGCAATGTTAGCTTTAGGTCGCGCACTTGGTGAAACAATGGCAGTGACAATGGTGATTGGTAATTCTGCCCAAATTAGTCTCTCTTTACTTGATCCAGCTTATACAATTCCGGCTGTTTTAGCCAATGAATTTGCTGAAGCAGAACCAGGATTGCATATTGGATCATTAAGTTATTTAGGATTGATTTTGTTTGCTTTAACTCTAGCTGTTAATGTTAGTGCTGTACTATTAGTACAATGGGTTGGTAAGAAAAATAGATAAACATTCAGTTATCTACTAACAAGAAATGCAGTCAAATTTATTTATATCTTTTATTTTAGTTGACTGCTAATAGCTCCTTTAATGAAGGCAGGAGACCGTTTTTGTAAAGGGGATTTATACACCACTCCCAAAACTTTACGCCTGAAAAGGCAAGGTTTTAGGTAAGTATTCAGCCGTCAGCTATCAGCTATCAGCTTTGAAGGCTGAAATACAAAAAATGAGAACAAATCAAGAGCGTGTAGCTTTCCTGAAACTAATGCTTATAAATCTTTGCTTTTGATGTTGTTAGCTGATTACTGATAGCTGAATGCTTACGATTTTAGACCCGATTGTTTCGATAAATGTAACATTCAAAATCACAAATTGATATGAGTGAGTATCTAAATTCAGAAATAGATGAATCTCTAGCCCAAAAATTAACCAGTCCGCTACCAACTGGGAGGCGATTATTCACACACATAATGAATGTAACTTCCTTTGGATTGAGTTTGTTAGCATTCTTTCCTTTATCATCAATTTTGTGGGAAATTTTGTCACGGGGAATGTCTGGTTTTAAGCCAGAGATGTTCTTTCGTCCGTTGATTGAAAATGGTTTTGCTAATGCCATCCTTGGTACTATCCTGATGGTGGGTATTGGAGCTTTATTAAGTATTCCTGTAGGGATAATGACGGGAATTTTTTTAGCAGAGTTTGGTAGAACTAATCAGATTACTAACTTTGTGCGTTTCCTCAACTCTATTCTCACAGGTGTACCTTCAATTGTCGTTGGTATGTTTGCCTATGGAGTTATTGTTTTAGTAACCAAAGAATTTAGCGCCTTTGCTGGTGGTTTTGCTTTGTCTGTAATTATGTTGCCAGTAATTGTATTAACGACAGAGGAAGCCTTGAAACTTATTCCCACTCAACAACGTTTGGCTTCAGCCGCTTTAGGTGGAACTCGATTTCAAACTACAATTCGGATTGTTGTTACAGCCGCAATTCCAGGTATTAGTACAGGTGTTTCTTTAGCGATCGCCCGTGCAGCAGGTGAAACAGCACCACTAATTTTTACAGCTTTATTTAGCCAAAATTGGTCAGATGGGTTAATGAGTCCTACTGCTTCTTTACCTGTTTTAATTTTTAACCTTTACAACAGTCCTGACCCAGAAGTTAATCAATTAGTTTGGACTACCTCTATAATTTTACTGAGTTTAGTTTTATTTTTTAGCCTTCTATCTCGCTTATTCAGTAGCAAAAGTAGGTTAAAGTAGAGAATTTTTTCGCACACATACCATTAGCACCACTTGTTATGACTAACTTAGTCCCAGCCATCAAAGTCAAAAACCTCAGTTTCTACTACGGGAATTATAAAGCTATTGAAGGCATATCATTAGATATTTATAAGAACCAAGTCACTGCACTAATTGGTCCGAGTGGTTGTGGTAAATCTACCTTTATTAAAACCCTCAACCGCATTAGTGAATTAGAAGGAAAAGTCAAAGTTGATGGCAAAGTAGAGTTTTTCGGTCAAGATATTTATGATCCACGCATCAATATTAATCGTCTACGTCGGGAAATTGGCATGGTATTTCAAAAACCAAATCCTTTTCCCATGAGTATTTATGAAAATGTCGCTTATGGAGTCAGAATTTCTGGGAGATGCTCAAAAGTTAAATTAGATGAAATTGTCGAATCTGCCCTCAAAGGTGCAGCACTTTGGGATGAAGTTAAAGATAAACTCAATACATCAGCTTTGGGGCTTTCTGGTGGACAACAACAACGTCTATGCATAGCCCGTGCATTAGCTGTAAAACCCAAAGTTTTGCTGATGGATGAACCTTGTTCAGCCCTCGATCCTATTGCTACTTTGAAAGTTGAAGAACTAATTCATAGCTTACGATCTGAGTTAACAATTGCCATTGTCACCCACAATATGCAACAAGCAACTCGCGTTTCTGATTTTACAGCTTTCTTTAGTACCGATGAAAGTCGCATTGGGCAAATGGTAGAATTTGGCGCTACAGGCCAAATTTTTCGTAATCCCTTGGATAACCGCACCCGTGATTATGTGGCTGGGCGTTTTGGTTAATACAATTTTGGATTTTAGATTTTAGATTTTGGATTGTGAACTATAGCAGAGAATGGGAACAGGGAACGAATTTGTTTTCAACTCATTTAGAACTGCTATCCAATTTAATCCTGAGTACGATTAATTTTAATTTTTTACTCAGCACTCAGCACTCAGCACTGTTATAGTGACACACCAAGGTTTAAAATTAGCCAGTGTCAGTCTGTGTACTAAAATCCAAAATCCCAAATTGCTATGACTCATTCTACAGATATTGCCACCTTAGCCCGTTGGATGGCCGCTGATTTTAGCAATCAAGCCCAAGTTTTTGAGAATCCGGCTTTTTATGCCCATATTCGTGTATGTATGCGTCCACTACCCTATTCATTGCTATCAGGGGTAAGTTTTTTTGTGGAACAAGCTTATGATTATATGCTCAATGACCCTTATCGGGTGCGGGTGTTAAAGCTGGTGACAGACGGGGAGAATATTCTGATTGAGAACTACACCGTTAAAGATGAAAAGGATTTTTACGGTGCATCCCGTGATTTAGGACGCTTGTATGAGTTAACGAGCGATCGCTTAGAAAAACTTTGTGGTTGTAATATGATTGTTGAGTGGACTGGTAATTGCTTTGCAGGCCACGTTGAACCAGGGAAAGGTTGTATAGTCGTTCGCAAAGGACAAAGAACCTATCTAGACAGTAGATTTGAAATTGATGGCGAAAAATTCATCAGTTGGGACAAAGGACGAGATCCAGAAACAGATGAGCATCTTTGGGGTTCTGTCGCAGGGCCATTTCATTTCGTCCGCTGGGGTAACTTTGCTGATGAGGTGACAGTATAGGGTCTAGGGTGTGTAGGGTGTGGGGAGAGAATTAACAAAAAAAATTTTGCCAGAGGGATGCAATTGAGCGAAAAAGGTGATAATATAAGTAATTGTGAGTGCGGCGACATAGCCAAGTGGTAAGGCAGAGGTCTGCAAAACCTCCATCCGGCGGTTCAAATCCGCCTGTCGCCTTTCGAGGATAACCCTAATTACATATTTCCCAAACCCTTGTAGAGATTTTACATGGGTAAAGCTTCTCATATCCATACATAAATTCATGGTTGGTTTCAGCAACTCCAGGATTATGTGTAATCAGGTATTTTCAGGTACATTATAGACGTACAATTCATAAGGTTTAATTATGATTGTTTCACTATGGCTGCCAACACAACAGATTTAGAAAAGCGTTTATGGGATGCTGCTGATGAACTTAGGGCTAATTCTAAACTAAAATCTTCCGAGTATTCTGTACCCGTATTAGGTTTGATTTTTCTGCGTTATGCTGACTGGAAATTTACCAAAATTGAACAGGAATTAAAAAGCAAAGTAAGCAGTAGAAGAAAAATTAATAAAGGTGATTATCATGATAAAGGTGTCATGTATTTACCTGAAGAGGCAAGATTTTCTTATTTACTCAATTTACCTGAAAATGAAAACTTCGGTAAAAAGATAAATGATGCCATGAAGGCAATAGAAAAAGAAAATAAAGATTTAGAAGGAGCTTTACCTAATAGCTATACTAATTTAGATAATGAATTATTAGTTGAATTATTAAAAAAGTTTAATAAAATTAATTGATTTTGGTGCTGATTTAGAAGGAGATGCTTTCGGGAAGATTTATGAATACTTCCTGGGTAAATTTGCCATGAGTGAAGGGCAAAAAGGAGGAGAATTCTTTACACCTACTTCTATAGTTAAGTTAATTGTGGAAATAATAGAACCCTATCATGGACGTATTTATGACCCTGCGTGCGGTTCTGGGGGTATGTTTGTTCAAAGTGCGAAATTTATAGAAAGACATAAAAAGAATCCGATTACAGAAATTAGTATTTATGGTCAGGAGAAAGTAGAAGAAACTGTAAATTTATGTCAGATGAACTTAGCAGTACATGGACTTTCAGGAGAAATTAAACAAGGTAATACTTATTATGAAATTAATCATGTCGATATAGATGATATTAACTACTTTGATTTTGTCATGGCAAATCCTCCTTTTAATGTTGATAAAGTTGATAAGGAGAAAATGAAAGGTGATATCCGCTTTCAAGAGTTGGGATTACCAAAAACAGATAATGCTAATTATATCTGGATTAATTTATTTTATAGTGCTTTAAATGAAACCGGGAGAGCAGGTTTTGTTATGGCTAACTCTGCTAGTGATGCTAGAGGTTCTGAGTTAGAAATCCGCAAAAAATTAATCCAATTAGGTGTAGTTGATGTCATGGTTGCTGTGGGTTCTAACTTCTTCTACACGGTGACTTTACCTTGTACTTTATGGTTTTTTGATAAAGGTAAAAGAGATACAATTCGTAAAAATAAGGTTTTGTTTCTTGATGCTAGACATATTTTTACACAAGTTGATAGAGCGCATCGAGAATTTACACCAGCACAGATTGAATTTATTGCTAATATTGTCAGGTTATATAGAGGTGAAGCAGTAGAAAATAATTATGAAGTAGGGATAATTCATGAATTATCTCTACAAGAGAAATTCCCAGAAGGTAAATATATTGATGTTGCTGGGTTGTGTAAGGTTGCAACTATTGATGAGATAGAAGCGCAAGGTTGGAGTTTAAACCCTGGTCGTTATGTGGGAGTTGCGGAAAAGGTTGTGGAGGATTTTGATTTTGCGGAAAGGTTGGAAGAGTTAAATGAGGAGTTGGAGGTTTTGAATGTGGAAGCGCGGGAGTTGGAAGAAAGGATTGCGGAAAGTGTCAGGTTTTTGTTAGAACAGAGTTAAGATGTGATTTTGTTGGAGAATAAATTATGAATATTGAACTCAAACCCGAAACACAAGAGATGATAAAATCTCATGTTGATACGGGAATTTATACTGATGCAGATGAGGTAATTGTTAAAGCGTTACAGCTTTTAGCAGAATGGGAAGAAGATTATAAACAATGGGAAGAGGAAGTCAGAAAAAAAGTGGAAATTTCTGCTGAACAATTAGATAGAGGGGAAGGAATAAAGTTAGAAATTGTAGTTGAACAATTACGGGAAAAACTGCGTCAAGCAAAAGAGGAACAAAGATGAGAGAATTACTTATCTCTCCAGAAGCAACCAAAGATTTACAAGAAATTATTAACTATTTCTATACTGTCAATGTTGAAGCTGGAGAGAATTTTTTAGAAGAGTTTAATAAAAAGTGTCAGTATTTAGCTAATTTTCCTAATATGGGACGCAGTTATAAACACATTAAAGATTATTTGCGGGGTATTCCTTTAGATGGTTATATTATTTTCTATCGAGTGGTAGATGATAGCATTGAAATTATGCACGTTGTGAGTGGATATCGAGATTTTACATCATTGTTTGCTAACAAATTATGATTATTCATTTGAACTCAGAAACGGAACAATTGATTAATTATCTACTAGCAACTGGTAATTATCAAGATGTTGATGATATTATTGATAAGGCTTTGATGTTGTTGATTGATAGAGAAAGAAGACTGGAAGAATTACGACAAAAAATAGATGTTGGACTTGCTCAAATTAAACGCGGAGAAGTTGTTGATGGTGAAGTCGTAATGGCACGGTTAGAGGATAAGATTAGAAAAGCACGGGAAGAAAAAGAGCGTCAAGAGTTGTTAGAATCTGCAAATGAGGCTTATACAGAATTACGCAATAACTCGGAATTATGGGAGCAGACTTTAAGTGATGGTTTGGAGGAATAATAAATTTTATATAAGATAGTAGGTTGGGTTGAGGAACGAAACCCAACAAATGCGCGAAAATGTTGGGTTTCACTCCGTTCAACCCAACCTACAAGAACTAGAGAGAAAATAATATGAATAAAAAGTCATTTACAATTCAAGAAATTGCATTAGATTTTGGTGATGCTCCATTTGGTACAGCTTTAAAAACAAAAGATTATGTATAAGTTGGTATTCCTGTTATTCAAGGAAGAAATATTAAGCATAATAAATTTGAGTGGAATAACAAACTTTATGTCTCACCAGGAAAGTTTGAATCTTTAAAAAAAAGTTATTTTCGATAAGGTTATATAGTGTTTCCGAAAATAGGAACTATTGGAATAACAGCTATTATGCCAAAAGTTGAAGGACACAAGGTATTCTTGCTGTCAACCAACATGATGAGAATGACTGTAAACCCGTTAATAGCAGATACTAAATATATTTATTACTATTTCTGCCAGGAACATATTAAGGAATATATTAAATCTACATCAAGTGGTAGTTCACAACCTATATTCAACTTTACAACATTAAAAAACTTTCAAATTCAACTTCCAGAAATAAATTTACAACAAAAAATCGCCGCTATCCTCTGCAACTACGACGACTTAATCGAAAACAACACAAGACGCATCAAAATATTAGAAGAAATGGCGCAAACTCTCTACAATGAGTGGTTTGTAAAATTCCGCTTTCCTGGTCATGAACAGGTGAAAATGGTGGAGTCTGAGTTAGGTTTAATTCCTGAAGGGTGGGAAGTTAAGAAACTTGAACAGCTTGGATTATTAGCAAGAGGAAAATCTAAGCATCGTCCAAGAAATGAGCCTTCATTGTTTGGTGGAAATTATCCTTTTATTCAAACTGGGGAAGTTAAACAAGCATCTTTGTACACTACCAATTATAGTCAAACATGTAACGAAAAACGTTTATCACGAAGTAAGATGTGGGAAGCAGGTACATGATTAATTACAACAGCTGCAAATATAGCAGAGACAGCTATTATTACATTTTCATCTTGTTTTCCAGATAGTATAGTTGGATTTGTAGCAGATTCTAATCAAGTGAGTGTAGAATTTATCAAATATTCAATTGATAATATTAAACTAAGAATGCAAAATGTTTCTAAAGGTACAACTCAGGATAATTTAAGTTTAGAAAAAATTAGAATTTTTAACTTCTTGCTACCTGATAAAAATACTATGAAACTATTTATTCAAATAACTAATCCAATATTTTTACAAATGAAGAATTTACTTGTTAAAAATACTAACCTCCAAAAAACCCGTGACTTACTCCTCCCCAAACTCATCTCAGGAGAAATAGACGTAGAGAACCTAGAAATAGACACAGGAAAAATTGCAGCATAAAACAAAATGAAAATTCCAGATAATGCAGTAATTCCACCAGAAAAACTTACCAACTATCTGCTAGTTCCACGCACCAAAGATGATAAATCAAAATTTTTAGCTCAAGCAGGATTTACACAAGATAACCCTGAAAAATTACTAACAGCTATTCGGCAACTTGTCAATAATAACGAAGCAATAATAGATAATGTCAACGAATATGGAACATTTTACACCGTTACAGGCTACCTTGAAGGTATCAATACCATTAACTTAGCAGTAGTTACAGTTTGGTTACAATCAAATTATGATGGAAGCTTTCGTTTTATCACCCTCAAACCAAAAAAGGATTAATCATCATGAAACTTGAACTATATCAATATATCTTTCTCACTCGTGACTTACCAGAATATAACCTCAAAACAGGTGATGTTGCTATGCTAATTGATTATGTCACACATCCTCAAGGTGGTGAAAATGGCTATATATTAGAAGTATTTAATGCTGCTGGTGACTCCATAGCGGTTTTTACCGTCCCCATATCCGCAGTTGAACAAATGCCTAGTAATGCGGTACTAGCTGTACGGGCTTTAGCTACAACATAAAAAATAATATTAACATCAATAACCGCTCCCTTTTCCATCATCAAACGCTTCAGCGATAATTTTGTAATGGGTAATTGGTAATGGGTAATTGGTAATTGTTGATAACGTTCTCTATTAAATCTTGTAAATCCTCAAATCTTGGAAATCCTGATTCAGACAAATAATATCATCCTGTAAATCCTCAAATCCTGGACATCATCTCGACTTCGCTCGATAACCACCTGATTCTGACAATAAAATAGTGCATAATGAATACATAACCCTGTGTAAATACACTAGCAATTATGCGCTATCCTCACCCTGACTCAGAACAAGCATTAGAAAACGCTACCATTAAACTATTCTCTGAATTAGGCTGGAATACCGCCAACTGCTACAATGAAGAAATAGGCATAAATGGCACATTAGGAAGAGAAACAAGGGATGAGGTAGTGTTACTTCCTAAACTGCGTACAGCCTTAACCACAATTAACCCAGACTTACCAAATGAAGCGGTAGAATTAGCAATAGAAGAACTTACCCGCAGTCGTAGTACATTAAGTTTAGAAAACGCCAATAAAGAAATTTACCAACTATTAAAAACTGGGGTAAAAGTCAGCTTTAAAGATGTTAACCATGAAGAAATAAAAGAAACAGTAAAAGTTATTGACTGGAACACACCCAGCAATAATGATTTTTTCCTAGCTTCTCAATTTTGGATAACAAGTGATATTTATAAAAGACGCGCTGACTTAATAGGTTTTATTAATGGTTTACCCTTAGTATTTATTGAACTCAAAGCCAACCATAAACGCTTAGAATTAGCTTATAAAAATAATTTACAAGACTATAAACGGACAATTCCTCAACTTTTCTGGTACAATGCCGTTATTATTCTTTCTAATGGCAGTAAAAGCCGTATTGGTAGTTTAACTGCATCTTGGGAACACTACAGCGAATGGAAAAAAATCAATAGTGAAGGTGAAGAAGGGATAATTTCTCTAGATACCATCATCAAAGGAACTTGTGACAAAACACGGTTGTTAGATTTGATAGAAAACTTTATCTTTTTCTACACTGCAAAAGGTAAATTAGTGAAAATAGTCGCTAAAAATCATCAGTTTCTAGGTGTTAATAGTGCAATAGAAGCAGTAAAAGATATTAAAAATAATCAAGGTAAATTAGGAGTATTCTGGCATACCCAAGGAAGCGGAAAAAGCTATTCAATGGTTTTCTTTTCACAGAAAATACTCCGTAAATTAATAGGAAACTGGACATTTTTAATCGTCACAGATAGAGAAGACCTAAACCAACAAATATATAAAAATTTCGCTTATTCTGGAGTAGTCACAGCACCCGAAAAAGAAGTAAGAGCGAAAAATGCTGAACATTTAAAACAATTACTCAAAGCAGACCACCGCTATATATTCACATTAATTCAAAAATTCCGTACAGAAAAAGGTGAAACATACCCTCTATTATCCGACCGTTCAGATATTATTGTCATAGCTGATGAAGCTCACCGTAGCCAATATGATATATATGCTTTAAATATGAGAAAAGCCCTCTCTAATGCCGCATTTATTGGCTTTACAGGTACACCATTAATGGCAGGAGAAGAAAAAACTAGAGAAGAATTTGGTAATTATATTAGTATCTATAACTTCCGTCAATCAGTAGAAGATAACGCTACAGTTCCCCTATATTATGAAAATAGAATACCTGAACTGCAATTAACCAATGATGAGTTAAATGAAGATGTTTATCGCATTATTGATAATGCCATGTTAGATGAAGAAGAAGAACAGAATTTAGAAAGACAATGCGCTAGACAATATCAACTTATTACCAGAAATGACCGTTTAGAAGTAATAGCGGCTGATATCGTCACCCACTTTTTAAATAGAGGCTACAAAGGTAAAGCAATGGTAGTTTCTATTGATAGATTTACAGCCGTAAAAATGTATAACAAAGTCCAGGATTATTGGCAACAACATTTAACCAAACTTAAAACAGAATTAGCCACATCAAATATTAGTGAATTTGAACAAAAGCGACTTTCTAAACAAATTCGCTATGTAGAAGAAACAGATATGGCGGTCATAATTTCTCAATCTCAAGGTGAAATAGAAGCATTTCAGAAAAAATCATTAGATATTACCCCTCACCGTCAAAGAATGGTGAAAGAGTCACCAGCACTAGATGAGAAATTCAAAGATGTTGATAACCCATTAAGAATAGTATTTGTCTGTGCAATGTGGATAACTGGTTTTGATGTTCCTAGTTGTTCCACTATCTATTTAGATAAACCAATGTATAACCATACGCTCATGCAAACTATAGCTAGAGCTAATCGTGTGTTTAAAGATAAAAACAATGGTTTAATTGTTGATTATATCGGTGTATTTAGAGATTTACAACAAGCATTAGCTATTTATGGTTCTGCTGCTGGTGGTGGTATTCAAGAGGGAGATACACCTGTTAAAAATAAATCTGCTTTAGTGGGACAATTAAGAACCGCCATAACGGAAGCGTTGGTATTTTGTCAAAATAAAGGAATTGATTTTCAAAAGTTAGAAAATATCCAAGATGGTTTTTTAAACACTAAATTCTGGAAGGACGCGGTAGACGCAATATTAGTAAATGATGATGCTAAACGCAATTATTTTTCTATTGTTAACAATGTCACTCAACTTTATAAAGCCATTTTACCTGATATCGCTGCTAGTGAATTTACGAAAAATCAAGCCTTATTAACAAGATTAGCTAATACAATTAGGTTAGAAGTTTCAAATATAGATGTATCTGAAGTAGTGGAAAAGGTAGAAGAATTATTAGATGATTCTATCACGGCTGGACACTTTATCATTACTAATCATCCTAGTCAGTTAGTAAATCTCAATGATTTAGATTTTGCAGCTTTACAAGCACAGTTTAATACTGGTTATCAACGGACAATAGCAGAGAAATTAAAGGGAAATATTAACAAAAATCTACAAAAAATGGTCTATTTAAATAGAACTCGCGTTAATTATTTAGAGAAATTTCAACAAATGATAGATGAATATAACTCAGGTTCTAGAACTGTGCAATGGTTTTTTCATGAGTTGATGAATTTTGCACAGGAGTTAAAAACAGAAGACAAAAGAGCAATAGCAAATAAATTAACTGAAGAAGAATTAGCCATTTTTGATTTATTAACTAAACCAGAAATTAACCTAACTACAGAAGAAGAATTAGAAGTAAAACAAGTAGCTAGAGAATTATTAGCAACATTAAAAAAAGAAAAGCTAGTTTTAGACTGGAGAAAACGCCAGCAAACTAGAGCAGGTGTAGAGGTGACAATTAATGATATGCTAGATAAATTACCTCAAAGTTATTCAATAGAAGTTTATGAGAAAAAATGTCTAGAGGTTTATCAGCATATTTATGAGTCTTATTTAGGACAGGGAAGTAGTATTTACGAAATCTAAAAACTCTTAATACTGTTTTTCGTATCTTCCCTGTAATAAGTTGCATATTACTTAGCTAAACACTCCTAATTGTTTTAGGGATACTTTGTTTTTAATTTTTAATTCCTCAATACTTCCTCTCCTTTGGTTCAAACATATTCACCACCACCGGCATATATTGAATATCAATACCCGCAGGTGAATAATAAGCCATTGTATGTTTCAAGAAATTACTATCATCCCTCTGTTGAAAATCTTCTCGAAAATGTGCGCCCCTACTTTCTTGACGATTTAAAGCTGATGCTAAAATTGTTTGTCCTACAACCATTAAACTTTGCAATTCTAAAGCTTCCACTAATTCCGTATTCCAACAACTGCCTTTATCATCTAAATAAATTTGTGGATATTGTTGTTGTAATTCTGCTAATTTATGCAAACCTTCACCCATTAATTCTGCTGTTCTAAACACTCCACAATATTGCGTCATTGTGTCTTGGAATTCTTGACGAATTTGATTGATCCGATATTTTCCTGGTTGTTCTAGTAAACTTTGAATTTGTTGTTTTGCTTCGGAAATATAACGTTGTTCATCTAAAGTTGGTAATTTGCGATTCTGCACATACCTAGCCATACTCGCCCCTGTGCGCTTACCATAAACTACACATTCCAGTAGGGAGTTACTACCGAGACGATTTGCACCATGAACAGAAACACAAGAGGTTTCACCAGCCGCAAAAAATCCATCAACTAAATCATTTGCACTGCTGCGAACTTGTCCATCTGTGTTCACTGGTATACCACCCATACAATAATGAATTGTGGGACGTACTGGCATAGGTTGAGTGACAGCATCAACACCTACTAAACGATGTGCTTCTTCCCAGCAAAAGGGAACGCGACTCATGATTTTTTCTTTACCCAGATGACGCAAATCTAAATAAACAAATTGACCACCTGCACTACCGTCAGGATTTATACCCCTTCCAGCGCGGATTTCATAAGCGATCGCTCTGGAGGTAATATCACGAGGAGCTAATTCCATACGACTGGGTGCATAATTAGCCATAAAGCGATCACCCTCAGCATTAATTAAATATGCCCCTTCTCCCCGTACCGCTTCGGAAATTAACACTCCTACCGGATACAACCCAGTGGGGTGAAACTGGACAAACTCCATATCTTCCAAAGGTAAACCTGCGATCGCCGTCATTGCCAAACCGTCACCAGTGGAAGCATAATCATTAGAAGTAGTGTTATAAACGCGACCATATCCCCCCGTCGCAAACATCACCGCCTTAGCCCGCACCACCTCAATATGTCCATCCACCAAGTGAAACATCACCAAACCCTTCGCCTGATCATCTTCTAATATCAGGCGCATTACATACCATTCTTCGTAAATTTGCACACCATAATGGCGCAGGTTATTTACCAACTCGTGCAAAATGGCATGACCTGTTTTATCAGCTGCGTAACAGGTGCGGTTGTGGGAATGTCCACCAAAAGCCCTTTGAGCGATCCTACCATCAGGAAGTCGAGAAAATAAAACCCCCAGATGTTCTAAATCAATTACCACATCCGGCGCTTCTTGGGTAAGAATAGCTACAGCGTCCTGGTCTGCCAAATAATCAGAACCCTTAACAGTATCAAAAGCGTGTGCTTCCCAACTATCTTCTGGGTCAACATTTTTCAAAGATGCAGCCATACCACCTTGGGCTGCGACTGAGTGAGAACGAATAGGATGAGTTTTGGCAACTACCGCCACATTTAAACTAGGGTCAGTCCGGGCAATTTCCAATGCCGCTTGGCATCCCGCTAAACCACCACCCACAATAATCACATCATGTTCTAGCATTATCAAACCCCAATTGCAAAAAAATACCCTGTCTAGAAACAGGGATGCTATCTTTATTTATCAGTTTATTCCCATTACCAATTACCCATTACCCATTACCAAGTTATTAACTGCTTGCTTGGATAGGTTGTTGCTGAGAAACATTACCGGGTATAGGTTCAGTTTTTGTCCCTGGTTCTACAGCAGTTAGTTCAATATGATTTAACAATGTTGTCACAAAAGCAAACAGTAAGAAAGGTAAAGTGAGAACAATTACAAGTCCTACTGTAGCTAAAGCGTATACGGGCCTTCTCGCACCCATCAATGCTAAAGCTGAAGCCAAACTAATGGTAATAGTGATTAACCAAGCAATGATTTGACCGTAGATATCACCAAAGGTCAAAGTACAGACAAACCGATAGTTTTGAATATTGTTTTTATTCATTATTATTTGCCTCAAGTTTATCCTATAGGTTTCAACACTACTCGGTGTTTGAGCGTGGAAGTTGGCGATTGGCTTGGTCAAAGGTTAAAGGGTCAATATTTTTTCCCCCTTATTTCTAGGACTTACGCAAAAGAACGAAAAAATAAGGTTTTCGGAGGATAGGTTGATCAAAGGAAAAAACCCCTACACCCTACACCCAGCCCTGATGATAAATTTTGTGCGTAAGTCCTGTTTCCTGTCCTTTCCCCCTGAACTGAGTAGTATTGCTATAGGTTCTACCTTAAAACCATGTTTGACTAACGGCGAATTTCTCAATATTTTTCCAAGGTTTGTAATATTACTTAACAGACTAGGTTTCTCAGGGTCAGTCCTGTCCTAAAGTGTTTTTAGTTTTTCTTTGCCCGTGCTTGTTTAACCATTGCAATCAAAGTTTGATGAGCATCTTCAGCATCTGTTAAAACATGATCAAACTGAATTCGCACTGGTACTGGCTCTTCATTTACTGCTACTGTTAAATCCATGCCATTGGCATCAATTGATAGCATCTCGGCTGTTGTCGCATTTGTTATACCACCAAAAGCTTGAGCGTATATTAAAACAGCATCTGCATGATCTTCATTCATGTGATTGCAGATACGGGAACTAATTTCTCCAGAAAATTGATCAGACATTGTACCGTGTTACGTCAGGTCAAGAAATATGGTTTATATTTTAAGATATACTGGGTTAAATTTTCAGTAAGTATTCAGTAGTCAGTAATCAGTAATCAGCTATTATCTGGAATTTATGAGCATTTTTAGCCAGGAATGAGGAATTGATTTTGGTATCGGTTTACCTCAAAAATCCTTTAAACTGAGCCTGAGAACCAGTTTTAGCTGACGGCTGACTGCTGATAGCTGAATGCTTACTATTTTAAAATAGTTATGTTCTATCCGCTAGAATTTTCCAGTCACCACTAAAATATATTTGTTAAGTGTACCAGTCTGATGGAGATTAGGAAATGACCAATCAAGGCTAGACGAGGGGCTTTGGGTATGAATGTTACTCGCTTTTCATTGACGATTTTTATGTAAATTATTCAATTAATCGAGTATTATTAACCTATTCAAGTGTAAATTACAAACATAAAATTGTAGTAAAACTATCCAGGAACTTTATTCAAGGCAAGAGCCGATGAGCGAAATCAGTCCACGCAAAATAATTATTGGCGATGTACATGGTTACTATCAAGGTTTAATGAAACTGTTTGAGAAAATTTCACCATCATCAGAAGATCAAGTTTATTTTTTAGGAGATTTAATAGACAGAGGTCCCCAGAGCGCACAAGTAGTAGAGTTTGTGAAAACAAATAACTATTCTTGCCTGCTGGGTAATCATGAACAAATGTTACTCAATGTTCTTAATAATAAATCTAGCTCTAATCAAACAATACAGGCATGGCTTTACAGTGGTGGACAAGCCACTATTACCAGCTATCAAGCAGCCCAAATTCCCCAAGACCATCTAGATTGGTTTGGAAATTTACCAACATATCTAGACTTGGGAGATGTATGGTTAACCCATGCAGGTGTTGATCCTGATAAATCTGTTTCTGAACAAACAGCGGAAGAACTTTGCTGGATACGTGATGAATTTCACAGCATGGAACAGCCTTACTTTACCAATAAATTAATTATTGTTGGTCATACCATCACTTTTACTTTACCAGGGGTTCTTCCAGGCCAGTTAGCACTAGGGCAAGGATGGCTAGATATTGATACTGGAGTATATCATCCCCGCAGTGGTTGGTTAACGGGACTAGATATTACCAATGACTTGGTTTATCAAGTCAATGTTTTTAACAACTCTGTGCGGACTTTACCTTTAGAACAAGCAGCCAGGAAGGTTGAGCCAAAAGAAGTTAAGGTTAGTCGTCGTCATAAACAACGCGCTTATCAATAATTTCTTCATGGTCAAAACCCCCGGATTTATCGGTTGATAATTGATAATTGATAATTGATAATTGATAATTGACAATTTTTTCATTCCAGTTTTAAAACCTCTCCTAGAAAGGAGAAAAAATCAAGCAGTTCCTATTCCTCAATCTTCTTACTTCTTCCTGAGAGGTAATTGTCAATTGTCAATTGTTAATTGTCCATTGTTCAGAGGATGACTAACCAAAGCAAAATTCCTACTGTAAAAAAGCTCGGATATTAGCCCTATAAGCTGCATTATCCAAACCAAAATTACTTTTACTAGGTTGGAGGTCGATTTGGCGTTGTAGTGCTTTAACACGATCGCTCGCTCCAGGGTGTGTACTCAAAAACGTGGGAATTGAACTTTTTCCTTGCAGCTTTTTCATAAACGAAACCATCGCTGAGGGAGAATAACCAGCCCGTGTTAAAGTTCTTAGTCCTCTTGTATCTGCATCATATTCATCTTGACGACTACGGGGGCGATTGAGAGCTAAATCAACACCAATACCTACTGCCTTATTTCTATCTAACCCCGCTGCTGTAGCTACACCAGAGGCAATCGCTCTTTGTCGCATTTGTTTAAGCAAGTGTTTACCCTCAACATGACCCATTTCATGACCTATGACACTGGCTAATTCCGCTTCATTGTCCGCCGTTTTTATCAGTCCTGTATTGACATAAAGGAAACCACCCAGAGTCGCAAAAGCATTAACAGAATCATCCTCAACCACTTGAAAAGTATAAGGAATATTCGGGCGATCGCTATTAGTTGCTAATCGTCTACCAATCTGCTCCACATAGCTGGTAAGCTGTTGATTGCGGGAAATTCTCACTTCTTGACGCAACTCATCATTCATCTGCTTACCAAGCTCAACTTCCTGACGATCAGACATATTAGACAACTGAAGTATTTGTGCGCCTTGAAATAAAAGAGGTAATAAATCTATAGCTCGGCCGGGTAAGGATGTACTCAAGCACAAACTCAGAGCAACAGTTAACGAAATCAACGGATAAAACCAACGCCGCCGTAAACGGTAACTTGCCAAAAATCTATTCCAGTTAATCATAATCCAGTAAAAACTACAGTTGTGTGAGAACTTAAACTAGGGGACGTATTTACAGCTACTAAGTTGCACTCTCAACTCAATACCGCTCAACTAAACAACCACATATATTTTCAGATGGCAAGACAGAAAACCGTTAGAGTCTAAGCTATGATTAGGAATCAGAAATTTTAAATTGTCAAATAGTTAGGTTTCCCCTGCCATCATTCCAAACTGTCCCAGCCATGATAAACTGTCGCATGACTGCACATTCCAGTCGGTTTGATTTGTTAACAAATAGATAAAATTACTACTTCCCTCTCAAACCTTCTTTGACTTTACTGTAACCTCAAAAAACTCGTTATGTCTATTTTAGATTCCAAAGGTCGCTTATTCGGCAAAATCAACTTACTTGATTTAGGTGCTGCCCTGGTAATATTACTAGTTATAATTGGCGTTTTTATATTTCCAGGAACTTCCGGTTCTGTGGCTCAAGTCGGTACAAAAACAGCACCTATAGAAGTAGACTTAGTCGTACGTGGTTTAAACGTCCGCGACCCTGAGCAGTTATTTAAACAAGGATTTAGCAAAGGCGGTAAAACAAATGTCATTATCCGCAATCAACCCTATGGTCAAATAGGAATTAAATCCATTCAACAATTAGAAAGAACCATCACTGTTCCTCAACCAGATGGCACAGTTAAAGAATTGCCAGATCCCAGAGCCAATAACTATAGTACAGATTTTCTCTTGACTTTAGAAGGCAAAGCTCAAGTTACCGACAACGGGCCAGTTTTAGGCAACAGTAAAGTCAAAATTGGGATGCCCTTTGAATTAGAAGGTTTTAACTATAACTTCAACGCTTCCGTCATTGATATTCGTTTAAAAGAACAATAAATTTTTGCTAATGGGCAATTGGTAATTGGTAAGCTTTCAGCCGTCAGCCATCAGCCATCAGCAAGGAAGAAGAAAACCATCAATAATAGGGGGTCTTGGCAACTTTTGGTGATCTTGGTTGGGAGAAGGCAGAAGGCAGAGGGCAGAAGGCAGAAGGAGGTGCAAGGTTTTTGAAGCCAGAGACACCAAAAGGGTGCATTTTGCTGTTGAATAAACCCACTCATTTAACTACACCAGACGGCTAAAACTGTTACCTGTTCCCTGCCTAACAAAGTTTCCCTGTCAGCTTTTTCACTTTTATCCTGCCAAGGTGAGCCAGTAGCTGTATAGTATACCATCTTACCTAGTGAGGTATTGATGGAACGTTGCTCAAATCCCAGTGGTTGCCACATAAGTATCCTGTATTAGTTTGTGTGATAATGGGCATTGGTAGCATCGAGGTGTTACCAAAATGCTGACTCATTCAGTACAAACTCCTCGCCCTGATTTATTATCTGCTAACTAACAACGGCAGTACCTCTGACCATTGTTTAGATTAAGCAAATGTAAAATCAGGAAACAATTTATGAAGATTTAGTGTGATTTTTCTAATCATACAAATAAATTATTCTGAAACTACTGTGCAATAAAGTTTTTTGATCAGACTGGTATTACAAGTATAATGAATACCGATGTGGGTTTTTATGGTAATCTATCAGAAAAATCACTGTTAACTTTGAGCGTTAAAGAAAAGATAACTGCAAAGCTCGCATCAATTAGCGTAATTGACTCTCATTTATTTGTATATGCATAAGTCAGAGCTTTTTATTGACATGGTTAGTGTTTAGGCAATGGTAAAGCGGGGTGTCATGGTCAATCAGCCTACTCTTCAATTAGAACAAGCACAAAAGCTGGAAAGCACTAAATTTCAGCTTGATAGATCTGATATACCCAACGAGATTGTCGCTTCAGACTCTCAAGATTTAGTTAATGAAGATATTGATGACGAGCAAGTAACTTTACCTAGATGTATTCGTCTCAACTTAGATAATTTGAAATCTTATGAAACGGTACACAATCAATTCAAACGCTTAGGCATAATTTTTCATAATTGTTTAGCTATACAGCCCTCAAATCCAGCATTTCCAAGGCATTCAGGAATCAACCTATTAATGGGATCTCCTAAAAGCGGATTGTTAGAGGTGACTTTTGTACGTCCTGTCAACTGGGTTAGTGCTTTAGTGACTAGCTCACAACGATTAGTCATTTATGCCTACGATGAAGAAGATAAATTACTGAACGAATCTGTTCTACCTACAGCCAATATCGTCAATTCTGGCTCAGACATACCCCCAAATACCATGTTATCCGTCTCAGCAAATTACATTAAAAAAGTTTGCTTCTGCGCCTTTGATGGTCACTTCACCCTGGATGAATTTAAATTTTGTTTTTCAACCTGACCTGAGCAGGTGACAGGGAAAGAAGAGGGTGTAGGGTGTAAGGTGTAGGAAAAGAACAATCTTTTGCTTTATTACCTTTTGCTACTGACAAGTGACTAATATTAATCAATGTAGTTTTGTAATTGAGTAGGTAATAACTGTGGCACAGGCTGTGTCTCCTTGGCGGCAATTAATTAATCAGCTTCCAGAGATTAAGACAGGAAGCCCAAAGCAGCGTAATTTAAAACGTTTTTATGAACCTGGAAGCATTCTTGCCTTCTTAACAATTATTGTTGCTATGCTGTTGTGGAACTGGAAGCTGTTGTTAGCACTTGCAGTTGGCATTTTAGTGATGCTCATAGCTTACTCAATTCCTAAATGGAATTGGCGCTTAAATTGGTTAGAAATACGTAAATTTTTAACCAGTGCTAACATTCGGTTAGCTTTAGCAGTTGCCAGCGGTGGAATTGCTACTGTTATTAGTTATATAGCTGCTGCAATTTGGGTTGACTCTCCAAGTCCTTGGCTGGCTGTTGGTGCTATTGTCCAAGGTTTGGGAACATTACTAACTTTAGTGTTATTGGTTTGGCAAATATTCAACCTTCAAGTTAACCGAGAAGAAGACTATCTCGATGAACTGTTAAACAATCTAGCAGAAACTGACTCTTTAAAGCGATTGCTTGCAGTGCGTCAGCTAACTAAATTTATTACGCGCAAACAGGTTGATCCTTCAGTACAGGAAGAAGTTGTGGAATGCTTGCGATTGCTATTGAGTAGAGAAGAAGAAGTTGTAATTCGTGAAGCGGCTTTAAATAGTTTGCAAACTTTAGATAAATTACCAATTTCAGCATCTAACCTTGGTAAACCTCTTGCACCTATATCTCAAAAAGTTAAACAAGAGATTGATTAGCTTTTCCCCTACACCCCACACCCTATTTTTTATACAATCGCCCATTTTTTACCTGTACCACTGGATGATTACACCGCCTGACTAGCTGTTCATCATGGGTAGTAACAATTACAGTCGCTCCAAAAGTATTTAATTTTTGGAGAATTTGTATTACTTGCCAAGAATTATCAGGGTCAAGGTTTCCCGTTGGTTCATCAGCTAACAGCAGTGGAGGAGTGGCAATAATTGCTCTGGCAATACTCACCCGCTGTTGTTCTCCCCCAGAAAGCTGATCAGGAAAGCGGTCAGCTTTAGACAGTAACCCTACTAATTTTAAAGTCGGTTCTAAGCGTCGTTGAATTTCTTTACGAGTGTAGCCTTGTGCTTGTAGTACAAAAGTTACATTTTCAGCTACTGTCCGTTGGGGAATTAATTTATAATCTTGAAACACAATACCGATACGACGACGCAGAAATGACAAGCGATCGCCCCGCAGATTTGCTACATTAATACCATCAACAATCACCTCTCCCTGAGTAGGTAACTCCTGACCATACAGCAATTTTAAAAAGGTCGATTTCCCAGAACCACTCGGACCAGTGATAAAAAGAAATTCTCCTTTTTTGATATCAATACTTACATCCAACAGAGCATGATAACCATTGATGTAAGTCTTGGACACAGAACGTAGTTCTACCATTGTCCCAGTCTGACTATTTTGCTGTTGACTCGGTGTATCTTCTTGATGAACAGAAGTATCCGTCTTTTCTGGAGTTGTTGATATTGGCATTGCTCAAATTTCCTCACAATTTACAACACCCAAAAGCAAAATACAAAATTCAAAATTCCAGGGAGCATCCCAAATGTGTAAGTTAATTTTTTTGACATCTGGCAATTGCTCCCAGGCTTGAGATGAATCAACCACAAAGAACGCATAGACGCGGAGCGGCTTCCCGCAGGGTAGGACACAAAGTTAAGAGGGTTTAAGAAACTGCTGGTTTTCGACCCCACCCCTATTCCCATATCCTGATTTCTGTTTTCAATTAACACTCAGCACCGTTGACATCTTTAGCAGTCAATCCATAAACAAAGGCTTTGAGCGCAAACTCAGGCAAAGCCAACATTCTGCGCCAGCGCCAAGGTTCTTGATATAAACGATATAACCATTCTAAATTGTTATCTGCCAGCCAATGGGGAGCGCGAGTTTTTATACCTGACCAAATATCGAAACTACCACCAACACCTATCCAAATAGCTTGGTTACACAAATGACGGTTTTTCGCAATCCACAACTCTTGACGTGGCACTCCTAAACCAACAAATATCACTTGTGGCTGCAACTGAGTTAGGGTTTGCTTGAATATTTCCTCTTCTTCCGGGGTGTGATAGCCGGAATGAGTGCCTACTATATTGAGATTTGGAGCTTGTTGCTGCCAAAATTCGGCTGCGGTCTCCGCTACTCCTGGCGCTCCTCCATAGAAAAATACTTTGGTGGGTGTTTTCTCCTGACTAATTTGTTTTAACAGGTTTTCTGCCAATTCAATTCCTGGACAACGTTGTACTTTTTTCCGCAAAAAACATTGCAAATAAAGTACAACCCCTGCTCCATCTGGAATCACTAGATCAGCTTTTTGAATCACTTCTGCTAGGGATAGATTTCGCTCTGCTTGCATACTCATTTCTGCATTGAGCGTGACTACATGAGTCCCTTTCCCTTGTTTTATGCATTCTAATAACCAGTTTTGATAGTTTGTCATCAGATGAACTGGTAAGCCCAACACTGAAAATTTTTGAGGCGATTTATACATAGCCTGTCATTAATTAGACTCACACCGAATATATAGAAGCTTAGTCTATCAAATTTTTTCCCAGGTGGACTGTAGATATCAGATCAAATTGCTCTTGCCCCCTGCACCCTGCACCCTGCACCCTAGAGTACCGAGTACCGAGTACCGAGTACCGAGTACCGAGTACCGAGTGGTTGACTCGTCTTCTTGTCACTACTTATGACTCATCGCTCGTTACTTGTCTGTCCCCTACACCCTACACCCTACACCCTACACCCTACACCCTGCCCCCTCAATGCCCATACCCTATCACCAATTCCCAACCATTAATTCTCCCCACATCTTCAGGTGAATAATCAATCACTTGTAGTTGCCAACGTCCCTTAGCTGGTAGAGAAAGTAATTGTTTGAGAACAGGATGCGATCGCACTGTATAAGTCCTATCTAATTGCGTCTGTCTTCCCAGAGTCCGACTTTGGATTAAAACTTGCTGATTATTAGGCGCAATTAAATAAATTTCTAAGTCTCCCAAAAAATCGTGAGAGATATTCACTTTCACTTGAATATCTGTCACAGTTACATTTTCGTTAACAGCGATCGCACTCCTAATTCCTCGTCGATCAAAATCAGGAATCACAACCTGGCTTTTATTCTCAGCCCGTAATTCTTTAGTAGGACTTGATGCTGATACACGCAATTGCTGTGCTGCACGTACAGCCTTAGCAGCATTCACCTTACCATAACCAAACCAGATGCAATGACCACTACTATCATAAGTGCCTCCACGTAAACCTAGTTGTGGATCAGCATCAGGATCAACAATTTTATCAGTTGTTTCTTGTAAAATGCGATTTACTTCTTGCGCTGTCAAATCAGGATTAGCTGACAAAATTAACGCCGCTACACCAGCAACTACAGGAGTCGCACTAGAAGTACCACCGAAATTATTAGTGAAATTACCCCGATCATAACCAGCAACCCCCAACTGGTCTGTACTTAACATTCCCAACCCAGAAAGAGAAGTAGTAATTGTCGGTTGTGTGTAAACAAAACCCGTTTCCTGAAACCACATTCCCGGAGGAGCATTGTTACTCGGCGCACACACAGAAATATTTTCTCCCCAATTACTATAAGCAGCTTTTTTATTCATACTAGTAGAAGCCGCCACAGCAATTACATCTGGGTGAATAGCAAAACCACTTAACCAAGTTGTCTTACCTTCTAAAATATTCTTCGGCCAATTTTTCTCACTGACAATTCCATCAATTGGGCGGTTAGCATTGCCAGCAGCAAATATAATCACACATCCTTTCCCATTACGTCCTTGAGTAGCAGCGCGAGTAATTGCTGCCTTTTGACGCAAAGACAAGGGAAAATAAACAGCAGAAGCTCCCCAACTACAAGAAATTACACTAGCACCTTTCTCAATTGCCCAATTAAATATATCCTCAATAGATTCATCATCTAAATATCCCGTGGTGCGAATTGGCATCAAGGCACAACCGGGAGCAACACCAACAATTCCTGTACCATTTTCTTCTGCGACAGCTATTCCTGCACAAGCAGTACCGTGACTAGTTTCCTTTTCTCCAGGTAAAGGTAAAAAATCATTTTCTTTCAAGTCTCTGGGAGCGACAACTTTGCCCATACCTTGAAAATCTGGGTGATTCAAATCAAAGGAATCATCAACTACTGCCACAACTACAGAACGAACTCCGCGAGTAATATCCCAAGCTTGTTCTACAGAAATATGAGAACCGACTTCCAAGAGATTACCGCTATTGTGATTCAGATACCATTGTTGGGGATAGAGAGAATCATTGGGTTTGTAATGTGGTTCTTGCTGAATGAAAATATTGGGTTCAGCCGCTAAAACTTCTGGGAGTCCTTGCAGGTGATTCGTAATTTTAATAGGGTTTTCTGTTGCTTGTTTGCTAATGAGAAATATAAATGTATTAGGTAGACCTAAAACTGGTTGATTTTCAATTAAACTAAATGTAGTTGCTATAGTATTAATTTTGGCAGAGTCTACCCAAGTAGCAAATTGAATCGTAATTTGGTCACTTAAATAAACATAAGTGCCTGGATTATCTTTAAACTTGTAAACATGACTACCAAAAGCTACTTTTTCATCAGCCCGTGCTTGAGAAATGGCCACCTCTAACTGGTTTGGTTCAACAGTGAATACTTCTAGTTTTGCTCTGGGGATTGTACGCCGCCAAACACTACCAGCAACCTGAGAAAGTTGTCCCAGCGAAACGTTATCATTTAGACGGATGGTGAAACGATCCAAAACCTTTTCTAAAATTAACTCTTCACCACCACGTTGTAAAACTTCTCCCAAACTGCTTACGGGTACACCTGTGGTTTGATAATCAGACAAACTGATGCGATCGCTCATAGATTAATTAATGTTTTAATTATGGAACTATATTCCAACGATTTCCAGTCTAAATCAGAGAAAGTTATCTCAGCGAATAGGGAACAGGGAACAGATCAGACACTGACAACCGACAACTGACGACTTTTCCACCCTGATGTCAACTCTGTTAGCTTTTTCCCATCTGCTTTGTTGTATCTGAAACAAACCGAGTTAAGATACCTGAAGTTTGGATAAATTTTTTAGAGACTTGTTACACTAATTCACCTCATGAACCTTGCTGCTACTTCTCTATCACTCATAGCAGTCCTTGGCCTGCTATCACCTGTGCAGGCTCAGGTAGCACAGTTACCCACCGCAAACCAAGCACAACCTATTGATGGTAATGACCCTAACACCCTGCGTCCTACCAGCCAAAATAACAGTATCTTAAGCATGGCAGGTGGCGATCGCTTGATGAAAGAAGCAGAACAAGCTGTTTCCGGTCAAAACTACAACTTAGCTGCTAAAAAACTCCAAGAAGCACGTCAAGTTTATAATCAGCTATCTAATTTCTACCAAGACTTAAACGCCAGTTTCGCCGGGATTGACATTAGAATCTCTGATGTCCTCCGGAAAAATGCCCTAAATACTGCCCAAAAGCGAGATGAAGCGACTTATCAGTTAGCATTAGTACATCGCGCCTTAAATCAACCAGAACTGGCAGTGCCGTTATTGATTCAAATTATTAAGAGTCAAAACCCTACACGGGAATTAGGCAAAAAAGCCTATCAACAACTTTTTGAATTAGGCTTTGTAGATACAGCCTATCCACGACAAGGTTCAAAATAGGGAGTAGAGTGTAGGGAAGCAGGCATAATGGGTAGGCTGGGTGAGCAGAATAAAAATAACTATTCTCATATTCCCTGTTCCCTATTCCCTGTTCCCTGATAATAATAGAGAAGTAAGTTTTTTCAGGAATTGCGATGATTAGTCCGCAGCAGGTTGAGGAAATGATCAAGGCGGAACTGCCTGATGCAGAAGTTCAAGTGCAAGACTTGACTGGTGGTGGTGATCACTATCAGGTGACAGTAGTTTCATCGCAGTTTGCAGGTAAGAAACTTGTCCAACAACACCAGTTAGTTTATGGTGCATTGCGGCAAGCTATGTCAACTGAAGCAATTCATGCCTTGGCTCTCAAAACATCCACTCCCACCACTTGACAAGCAATAAAATAATTTTAGATTTGCAATATTAGATTTTGAAGTGAGAATAAAAAACCTTCATTTCACAAATCAAAATCTAAAAATTTTATTCAACCAGGGATTTTAGATTGAAGAAGCCAATTGTGGATTGATTTGTAGTAAAAGCCAAGATGATTAAAACATCAGCAGATAGCAAAACTAAGAGCTAAACAAACTTTCAACTCTGTCAAGATGCACCTGCTCTTATCCAATCAATCCCACATCTAAAATCCAAAATAGGTTGACTTTTGAATCTTAGCAACAAGGAAGTAAAAAACCATGACTCCAGAACTCAAAGAGAAAATTGATAACTTGGTACAACAAAACAAGATTATGGTTTTCATGAAGGGAAACAAGTTAATGCCTCAATGTGGTTTCTCTAACAATGTTGTCCAGATCCTCAATACATTGGGAGTTCCTTTTGAAACAGTTGACGTTCTCTCTGACCATGAAATTCGTCAAGGCATTAAAGAATATTCTGACTGGCCAACAATTCCTCAAGTTTACATTGATGGTAAATTTGTTGGCGGTTCTGATATTTTGATTGAAATGTATCAAAGTGGCGAATTGCAGGAACTGGTGGAAGTCACACTAGCTTCCTAAAATATTATAGCCGGTGACAGGTGACTCTAGACAGGTGACTCCAGTTAAAAGGCTTTTAGGGTCTAGGTTTTATCATCTGTTGATGTCCTAAACACCTTGACTGTTGCTATAAATTTTTTCTATTTTAATTGTCCATGAAAATGAGGTATATACCATTTTCAGGGGCTTTTTTTATATAACAGTTTATACTCACAACTCATGATTTTACAATACAATCCAAAAATCCCCTCAGTCGCATAACACTAAGGGGATGTTCTTCTTGTATATAGTGTTTCCAAAATTTTCTACCGTTGGATACAGTTGACCAATACAAAAATTGTGCTATGATCTTCTGCGGCAATGTACGGTAGCAACAAATAGACGGGTAAACTGTCTTTAGTAGTAGCCGTGCTGTCGTTCTGGCTCCGGCTGTGCCATAACAAAGTTTGATGCATCGTACAAGTAGCGGCCTGCTTCCTCTTCTAGACGATGAATCAGATAAGGTTCTATGGCGTTACTTTGTCGCAGTGCGGCTAGATATCCATCCAAATACATCCGCATATCATCCATGCGATAACCGCGATTCCATAGCTCGACGAAGGCGTCTGTAAGTCTTTGGTAATATCGGATGGTTTGTGTGTCTTGGAGCATAACTGCTGTTTTACTCTCTTTGGAATGAGAATTGTAAATGATTTACGCTTGAAAGTGAAGTAGAACTTCTTTCTTAAGTATTAACCCAAAGTTAAGATTGTGACGTTGGGTTTGACCCCCCAGCAGCTAAGAACTGAATTAGATCCTATTCTAGAAATCCCCGCAGAAGATGGTTTGGTAAACTATTTTTATGATTTCGCCTTTGAATAGGGTGATTTAATGGTTAGCGGACAAGCAGAACCTAGTAATAACAAATGCAATTTGCCTACATTTTGAGCTTGACAGAATTAGTCCAGCTAATGAGCTAGGTTAATTCAGGATTGTTTATTTAGTCTACTATACTCCTCCTGGAGGATGTAAGATTAGCGAAAAAAAAATTGTTAATTTTGCCAAAAAAATTCATCAATCACAGACGGGCAAAGGCAAAATTAAATTTATTGCAAGATTTTATATGGTTAAATGTAAAGATAATAGCAATTGAAGTAACAAAGACTACAAAACCTTAAGCTTGAGCTTGTTAATTTGAGAGTCATCGACGCTAAGGGGTCTTGCCACTGTGGGTTCGGTTTGTATTGAAATCGTTGAGGGGAATCCCCATCTGAGGTCGTTGCTGGGTTGGCACTTGCAACAGCTGGAATACCGAGTACATCAAGCCGCCAGTATTTATCAAGCAAGGGAAGTTTTTTTAAGCCACCAACCAACCCTAGTCATTCTAGATGCGGATTTATCAGATGGTGACGGCATTGAATTTTGTCGTTGGTTAAATCGTCAGCAACAGCCTCTAATTCTGATGCTATCTGCTCGAAACAATGAAGCAGATGTAGTTGCTGGTTTAAAAGCAGGAGCCGATGATTATTTAAGCAAACCTTTTGGGATGCAAGAATTTCTGGCTAGAGTGGAAGCGTTAATCCGTCGCAAGCGCACACCTACAGCACCAGCTTATTTGGATTATGGCACTTTACAAATTGATTTAATACAGCGCCGTGTCCGATTCCAAGGGGAGTTTATTGATTTAACACCCCAAGAATTTAGTTTGCTGTATGTTCTAGCGCAAGCTGGGGGAGTACCTTTGAGTAGATCGGAATTATTGCGTCGCGCTTGGCCTGATGCTATTGATAATCCTCGTACCATTGATACTCATGTTTTATCACTGCGAAAAAAAGTGGAACTTGATCCGCGTCAACCCAGTTTAATTCAAACTATCCGCAATGTCGGATATAGATTTAATATGGAAATTTTGAACGCCAATGTTCCACAATCACAAACAAAGTTAGCGAAAGAGAGATTCAGTAATCCACGTTCTACCCTTGCTACTCAAAGTTCTTAGGTACAGGGTGTAGGGTGTAGGGTGTAGGGTGTGGAAAGTCGATTTTCCCAATTACCAAAAAAAACGGGTTAAAAGCCTCCCCTTTAAAGGGGAAAAACAAAAAACTTATTCCTTGTTCAATCCTCTTGATTGATAAACAGGTAATACTTTTGACTTTTGACTTTTGAACAATTACCATTCCTCTGATGCTTGATGTTCTGCTTGGGTTAAGCTGGCTTTTAATTCGTGCCAGTTGATCTGGGACGCAGGTTGATTCGCTAAGATTTGACCTTGCTGGAGATGTAATAAGCGATTACAAAATTCTTGGATTAGGTCTAATTGGTGATTTACCATCAAAATAGCTGTTTTAAAGGGTTGTTCAGGGGCTTGAGTGAGTTCACATAGGATGTACATCAAACGGGAAGCTTTACCAGGGTCTAAGGCGGCAATAGGCTCGTCTAGCAGTAAAATTTTGGGTTGGATGACTAAGGCACGGGCGATCGCCACTAATTGTTTCTGTCCGGCTGAAAGCTGTACTTCAGTTCTTGCTAACCATTCATCAGGAATTTGCAGTTTTTCTTGCCAATAACCGACTTGTTCCTGAATTTTCTGTTTAGACCAGCCGCGCAAAACTAAAGGATAAGCCAAGGCTTCCCGAACTGTCATCCCCAACAATTTAGATTCTTGCTGTACAAGTGTCACCTCCTGACGTAGCTTAATGACAGGAATTTGGTGATACTCTTGGTTTTCTAAATAGATTTTACCGCTGGTAGGTTCATTTAAACGATTGATGAGACGCAACAAAGAAGTTTTGCCAGCACCAGCAGTACCAACAATAGTAATGCGATCGCCAGGAAATACTTCAAAAGAAATATCCTGTAAAATTGGGTATCCTGGCAGATTATTTTGAACTTGACTTTTCAGTCTCGTAAACAGATTAACTTGCTCTAGCCTGAGCATCGGTGTAAGGGTGTGGGGTGTAGGGTGTAGGGTGTAGGGTGTAAGGGAAGCAGGGGAAGCAGGGGAAGCAGGGGAAGCAGGGGAAGCAGGGAGCAGGGAGAAAAGAGTTATTTAATTTTGACTTTTGACTTTTGACTTGATTTTGCCCAATGCCCAATGACTACTGACTAATGACTAATGACTAATAACCAATTGCTGTATTAATAGTCCAAGCGTCTACCAATAACAGTAACAGAGTACAACAGAATAAAATCACATACATCCAAGGTTGGGCTAAAGGGCGAACATCTGTAGTATCAATGCCTGTTTTTGCTTGAACGATATTCACTAATCTGTTAAAACCAGCTACACGCATGGGTAATAAATAAGCTTTTCCGTCTTGGCTCAGAAAATAATACACTAAACCTCCTTGACCTGTAGTGCGGGGTTTTAAGCTTTTGACATCTGACCAAGCTAAAGACCAACCTTTACGAAAAAAGCGCGGAACCCACCCAGGATAGGTAACTTGAATTTCCTGGTCATTTATCATCACTCTTTCCGTCAACACCGCATATAGTCCTACAAAACCAATGCTAATTCCTACCCACAATAATGTAGGTGGTGTGGGTGCTTTGGTGACTTCCGCTAAAAAGGGTAAGGGAACTGTCAAGGCTACATATAAAGTTAACAGAGTAATTCTAATCAAGGGAGACAAGCGAAAAACAGAAGTTGAAGTATTGGTTGAGTTTGCTGTCACGGCTCGATTTTCATGATTTTTCTTTCTTATTCTAAACAAAAATTTGGGTGACAGGTGACAGGTGATAGGTGACAGGTGACAGTAAAGAAGGAATAGGTAATAGTGATTTGATGATCAATCACCAATTACCAATCTAAAATCCAAAATCCAAAATCTAAAATTGCATCACCCATCTATTTCATCTTGATTTCATTTTGAGTTGGCATCTTGAGAGATGAACAGTATTGAGCTAATAAAAATGCTTATTTACTCTCCAGAACCAAGCTTTAGAACCAGCTTACCAGCATCACCCCTATTTGCAACGGTGACAGAAGCATTAGGTAAAGTTCCTATTGTCCGGTTAAATAAAATTCATCCAATTTGTCAACATCATCATTTATATCTAAAATTAGAATCTTGCAATCCCGGTGGCAGTATTAAAGAAAAAAATGCGGCTTATCTTGTGGCGGAAGCCGAAAAACAAGGTTTATTAATGCCAGGAGGTACAATTGTTGAATCTAGTTCTGGTAACTTTGGCATTGGGTTAGCAATTGTGGGTGCAACTAAAGGTTACAGGGTGATGATTGTCATTGATGCTAAAACTCCTGTAACTATGCGAAGGATGCTCACTGCTTATGGTGCAGAACTTGTTGAAGTGCCTTTGAGTGCTGCTGATGCTCAAGGTTCAATGCAGGTAGCAAGAATGGTAAAAGCCCAGGAATTAGCTGCTAATATTCCCGGTGCTTGGTATCCTTGTCAACATAAAAATCCTACTAATACTGATGCCCATGAAATCTGGACTGCACGAGAAATTGAATCTGCTTTCGGTGGTGCGCCAGATGCTATAGCAGTTGGTGTGAGTACAGCCGGACAATTAGGTGGTATTAGTCGCTACTTTAAAAGGTATTATCCCCAAACCAGAATTATTGGTGTAGATGTGGCTGGATCGGCAATTTTTGGTACACCCAGACACCCCTATAAGATGACTGGACTGGGTTTGTCCTTCGTTCCCCCCAATTTTGACCCGCAAGTGTTAGACGCTGCTTATAACGTGGATGATGCTTTGGCGTTTTCAGTTTGTCATGCTTTGGCTAAACAGGAAGGAATGCTGTTAGGTGCTTCCACTGGTGCAATTGTCGCCGCTGCTTTAGCGGATGCCCAAAGGTTCACTCAACCTCAAACTATGCTGTTACTAAATCCTGATCGGGGCGATCGCTATTTAGAAACAGTTTATAACGCCGATTGGTTAACAGCACACAATATCGACATCCTGCAAAATGGCAATTTGCTCACAGCAATTGCTAACCTGCTACCTGTACCATTGGATATTCTCGGTAGGAAGTAGAAGTGAAATTACAAGAACCGCAAATTCAAAAAGTGAATTTAGGGACTTTATGGCGGGAATTTTTGCCTTTATCCCTGAGTGATGTGACTATGGCCTGTGGTGATCCAATGATGACTACTACTTTAGCTCATCTTCCTGATGCTCAGGTGAATATAGCGGCTGTAGGTACGGCTAAGTCTTTGGCAATATTTTTTGAAAGTCCGATTATTATGATTCTGCACGCTGCTAATGCTTTAGCCGGTTCGCAAGATTCACGCAAAGCATTATGGCGATTTACATTATTTGCAGGTGCAGGACTAAGTTTTTTATTAGGTTTGTTAGGAATACCTGTCATATTTAATTCTGTTGGCTTGAGTTTGTTGGGTATTCCATCGGCAATGTTGGCTACAGTTAGTCAGGTGTTATTAATAGCTTGTGGTTGGCCATTTGCGATCGCCTGGCGGCGTTATTTCCAGGGATTATTAATTTATCATGGTCAGTCCCGCGCTGTTGCCAAAGCCAGTATTTTCAGGTTATTAACATTAGCAGTAATTCTCAGCATCGGATTTTTATTACAAATATCTGGAGGTGTACTTGCTGGAATTGCCCTGATCGGTGGTGTGATCGTCGAAGCTATAGCTGTCACAATTTTTGCACATCGAAGTGGAGCAAGCATACCACCAGAAACAGTTACCCAACCCAATTTACCCCGAAATTTAGCACAGGTGTGGAAATTCTATTTACCCTTAGCTAATTCTATGATGGTGGTTTGGGGAGGAAGGGCGATATTAATTAGCATTCTTGCCCGTGCTAAAGATGCTACAGTTGCGATTGCTGCTTGGTCTGCTGCATGGGGACTGGTGTTAGTAATTGCCAATTCTACCCGCATGGTACAGCAAATTGTGATTAAATATCGTCATCAAGTGAGCGATCGCCAATTATTGACTTTTGCTATTAGTGTCGGTAGTGCTTGTTCTGCTTTATTATTATTGATGAGTGTAACACCTGTAGGCGATCGCATCGTTGAAAGTTTTATCGGTAATGATCTGACTCTAGCTAATAGCATCAAACCAGTAATTTTAATCTGTACCATTGTCCCATTATTGGTAGCATTACAAAATGCCACTCAGGGTTTTTTAGTCAGTGAAAGTCGCACAGGTCATGTGAATCTTTTTACTTGGTTAGGAACAGGAACTTTATTAATAATTGCCAGTTTCGCTATTAATAACGGTCTCAATGGTGCGACCTCAGCCGCTATTGCTATGATCACATCAATGATAGTAGAAGTTAGTTGTTTACTTTGGAAACGAGTGGCAAAATCACGGTAAATATAGTACCGATATCAACCCGACTTTCTACTTCTAATTTGCCTTTGTGCATTTGCACAATTGCCAAAGCAATCGCTAAACCTAACCCCGAACCACCAGTCTTGCGAGAACGATCAGTATTGACTCGATAAAATCGCTCAAAAATGTGGGGAATGTCAGCAGCAGGAATACCAATTCCTGTATCTGTAATAGTCATTATACCTTGATAACCATTGGCTGAGAGATTAATTTTTACTTCCCCACCCATGGGTGTATATTTAATGCCATTATTCACTAAATTTAATAACAAACGATAAATTTGACTTTCATTACCTTGAATATAAACATAATATTTCTCAGGAATATTACTGGATAATATAACTTCTGCTTCCATTGCCATTGGCATTAATTCTTCTTCAACAACTTCCACTAAATCATTTAAACAAATTTGTTGCCATTTGGCTTCTTGTAATCCACTTTCTAATCTAGATAAGAGTAATAAATCCTGTGTCAATATGATTAATCTGTTGATTTGTCTTTGCAGAGCTTGTTTAGTTTCTGGTTGAATTGAATTAGTTTCAACTATTGTTTGTAAAGATGAAATAGGAGTTCTTAATTCATGGGCAGCATCAGCCGTAAATTTTTGTAATTGTTGATATGATTTTTCAATTGGTTGCATAGCTAAACCTGCTAACCACCAACCCGCACCACCAATTATGATCATAGAAAAGGGAATACCCAATCCTAATAACCAATGTAAACTATTCATATAATGATTTAATCTTTGTATTGAGCGTCCTACTTGTAAATAACCCCATAATTGATTATCATGAATGACCAAAGGCATTAAATGTAAATGATATAACTCACTCTGACGATTTGTGATATCATAGGAATAATTGAGATCAATATTATTAGGAAACTCATCGGGAGAATTATAAAAAGCAGCAATAGCTTCACCATTTAAATTTAATAATCTAACATAATGACCATCTGACAATAGACTCATCACTGAGGATTCAGAGTTGATTTCTGCACAGGATTGTTTTTTAAAACAAATTTCTGGTAAAGAATTTTTAATATTAAAAGGTAAAACTCCTGGAATATGTAACTGAGGTTTCAACTTATCTTCAAATATTCTTCCTAAAACTTCTAATTCACGGTCAATAGTGCGGGTAAAAGCTTTAACCATCACAATATGAGCGCCATAACCACATATTAATAAAGTTGCACCCATAACCCCCGCATAAGTAATAGCCAACTTAAACCGCGAATAGTCAAAAATAAAATTATAATCCATAAACAATATATTATAAATCTATTATCCACAAAAAATATTCATATACTCATTTTTCCGTAAACTTTGTGTCTGAAGAAATTAGTTAAAAAAAATCAATTATCAATTATCAATTATCAATTATCAATTATCAATTATCAATTATCAATTATCAATTTATAACCCAAACCCCGGATAGTTTCGATTGCTTTGGGAAAACCACATTCTGATAATTTGCGTCTTAGTAATCTTACCTGTGCAGCCACAACATTACTCACATTATCACTTTCAAAATCCCAAAGTCTGGCGCGAATTTGGTCATGGGTGAGTATTTGTTGGGGATGCTGCATCAAATATTCTAGAAGTTGAAATTCTTTAGCTGTGAGGATAATAGGTGAATAATTATCTCTTTCTACATTCACAACTGAAAAATTACTATAATTCAACATTAAACCACCTACTTGTAATTGTGGTGGTTGAAAATTTGGCAATCGTCGTTGTAATGCTCGAACTCGCGCTAATAATTCCTCCATGCCAAAGGGTTTGATAAGATAATCATCTGCTCCTGCATCTAAACCTGTTACACGGTCATTCATACTATCCTTGGCCGTTAATAACATAACTGGCAATTGATTTTTCTGCGCTCTTAATTTTATACACAATTCCAATCCTGACAACTTTGGTAACATCCAATCTAAAATGGCAATTTCATATCTTGAAGGTACAGCATTCAAATAATCCCAAGCCGTCTCTCCGTCTTCCGCCCAATCTACTATATAATCACGCTTAATTAGGGCATGATAAATGCTACTTCCTAAATCTTGTTCGTCTTCAACTAATAACAAACGCATAGGTGAGAATTAAAACTAAAAAATTTAAAATCCCTATTTATTTTACCTGTTGCTTTTGCCTGATTACCAATTACCCAACTATGGTAAATACTTCTGTACAACACTCCAACCAGTGAGAGATACCCAAGCAAAACCTGCAAATAAAACAATATTCAAACTAATATGTAAAGGTCTAGCCCAAGGTTTTCTGGCACTAATTTGAGTGGCGCTAAAAGCCGATATTAAAACCAAAGCTACGACTATCAACCCAGCCACTAAGTGTGAAGAGTGACCTAAGGAACCAAAATGTCCTAAAGTGCCAACAATGCCAATGGCTAGAAGTAGTAAGACCAGACTAACCATAGTGATACCGATGGTGTAATGAAAAGTTTTGATTATGTTATTGACGCTTGGTAATACCACACCTATAGGAGAACGTCCTGTATTTCTCACTTGCCATAACCAGAAACCAGTCATACCTAAAAAAGCATAGGCTAAAATTGACAACCCCATAGACCAGGCGGCTATTTTCCATAACCATAAGAAAGAAGGTAGGTGCATAGTAGAAAATTAAAAATTCAAAATGAAAAAAGGAGTATGGCTTACGCCACCCTGCGCGAACGCTATCAGGAGTTCTCAATTTTGGATTTTGGATTTTGGATTGTTTTTGTCAACTCCAATCTAAAATCTAAAATCTAAAATTCCCTCCCCTGACCCTTATCCCTCCTCAAAGGAGAATATCACGGACTGATTGCGTCCCTGTTGTTTGGCACGGTAGAGGGCTTGATCTGCTTGATCAATGATAGTGGCCAGTGATAGTTCAGAAGTAGGTGTTATGGTGGTGATGCCCAGGCTAATTGTTACTATATCGCTCACCTCAGATGTTTGGTGAGGAATAGCTAATGCTTGAATAGCAGCATGAATTTTTTGTGCCACAGCGATCGCTCCTTCAATATCAGTATCTGGTAAAATCGCTACAAATTCTTCCCCACCATAACGAGCCACCAAATCCGCTGGACGAAACACCACCTGCTGTATGGCTTGAGCGATTATGATCAGGCACTCATCCCCTAGTTGATGGCCGTAGTAATCGTTATAGCGTTTAAAATAATCGACATCAAATAACAGTAAAGATAAAGGTTGTTGTTCTCGGTATAGTCGCTGCCATTCTTGTTCTAAGCGATGGTCAAAACACCGCCGATTAGCAATTTGTGTTAACCCATCAATATTTACCAGTTGTTCTAGTTCTTGGTTTGCCCGTCTGAGGTTTGCTTCTGCTTCCTGTAAGGCTAATTCTGCTTCCTTGCGATCGCTTACATCTAACACAACACCATAAAATGCAATATCTCCATTTTCCCGCAGTTCTGGTCTAGACCTAGCTTTTACCCACTTGAGTTTGCCGGAAGGGGTAATAATACGCCACTCATAATTAAAAGGAGACATAGTTTCTAAACTGTGAATCGCAGCTTCCATATAACCAGGGTAATCATCAGGATGAAACTGCTGAAAACAAAGCTGGGGATTTTCAAGTACCTGTTCAACAGTAATTTCATGAATATCTTCAAATGCGTGGCTAACATATTCGTAATATAAAGAATCGTCCAACCGTTTGACAATGATATAGATTACTCCTGGCGATGATGCAGAAATCTCCTGTAACCGCTTTTCACTTTGCCGCAGGGCTAATTCTGCTTTTTTGCGTTTACTAATATCCGTAACTCGCACTAAATCAATAACTTTACTAGCTATATTTATCCGTTTGACTGCCATATTTCCCCAGAAATTCCTACCTGTTTGAGTCACATATTCTATTTCTTGACTCCAAAAACCTAACTTAGCTACTTCCTCAACAATCATTGATTTTTCATCCTCAGTGAATTGTTGTTTTTGCCAACTCTGCCCTTTAATGCCAATCAGTTTTTCTTTACTTTCAACTTCAAACATCTCCACAGCGCGGCGATTGCAATCGAGAATTAACGGATTAGGAACATCAACTAAAAAAATTGCATCAGTAGATTCGTTATAAATTGCTTCTCTTAAATCTCGACTTTTCCTCAGTTCTACTTCTACTTGTTTGCGATCAGTAATATCTTGGGATGTTCCTAAAATTTGTTTAACATTGCCTTCTGCCGTTCTAGAAAACACCGTATCTCGAGTATAAAGCCAGCGCCATTTACCTTGAGCGTCCCTCACACGATACTCTATTTCAATGAATTCATAATCTTGGAGATTATAGCATTTTAGTATATTTTCATAGATGTAATTTAGATCATCAGGATGACAAATAGTGGCAAATAAATTAGCTCCCATTTCCTGAATAGCTTGAGCAGAATAGCCTAATATTTCCTCAACATAACGATTTATGTAAACATTACGTTGCTCAATCAAGTCGTAAATATAAAGTAAGTTTGGTGTTAGATAGGTAATTTTTTCAATGAAATGTTGATTTTTGCGCAGTTTTTCTTCTGCTTGTTTACGCTGGGTAATGTTTTGGACTGTGCCAAACAGCCGAACCACTTGTCCTTGGGCATTAATTTCCGTCCTACCTCTACCTTCGATATAGCGATAAGAGCCATTTGGGTTCACAACCCTCAGTTCCAATTGATAGGATTCTCCTGTAGCGAGCGATCGCTGAACTGTCTGGTGTAGTAGTTCGGCATCTTCTGGATGATAAAGCCGCAAATTTTCTTGGTAGGTAGGTTCACCCAGTGTCCGGTCACGTCCCAAAATCTGGAATAGATTAGTAGACCAAGTAATTTTACCCGTCGTTACTTCATACTCCCAGTTACCAATGTGGGCAACCCGCTGGGCTTCTAACAACATGGCTTCACTTTTCTGTAAGGCTTCTTCAGTTTGTTTACGTAAGCGAAGCTCTGCGTAGAGATCGGTAACATCTTTCATCACACCAATCAGACAATCCTCTTCACCTAAGAATTGCACCCTAGCTGACATGAGAACAGTCTTATTTTTTTTATAAGCAGTGCGAATTACTACTTTAAAATTTAGGATATTCCCTTCATTAATTAAAGTTTGTTTCAAATAATCCCGATCTTCTATATTTTCCCACAATTGTAATTCTGTACAGGTTTTACCCACAATTTTTTCGGAAATATCTCCGAAAAACTGGCAAAAACTTTCATTAACATTCAAAAATTTACCTTCTGCTAATGTGGCAATCCAAACCGGGTTAGGAGTAGTCTGAAAAATAATAGCAAATTTGTTTTCTGATTCCTGAAAGCTTTTTTTGATTTGAGCAGACATCTGGTTAAATGATGTTGCTAAAACCTTCAATTCTGCGATCGCTATGTCTTCAGATAAAGAATCTTGCCACTCTCCCTTGGCCATAGCTTGACTAACTTGACTCAATTGTAAAATCGGTCTAGCTATCCAGTATGCAGTCAGGCTACCGGTGGCAATGGCAATGATCAGCGCCAAGCCACAGAGTAAAATGGTTCTGTGGGCATTAGTATAAATTTCTCCGATAAATTCTGATTCGGGAATTACTGTCACAACGAGCCAATCTAAGCCATAACTGTCCCGGTAGGGCATAACTCTGACAAAGGGTTTTTGCTTTAACGCAGGGCGGAAACTTTGTGACTGGGAAATAGCTTGCAAACTGCCAAACCGTTGGATTAAATCTTCTGTAACTTCACGGATCACAGGTTCACGACTATTTAAAGCTTGAAGTCTTGTAGCTTGTCCATTAATTATTGGTGCTGGTGATTCATCCTCAGAACTAGCAACAATTAACCCGGAACGCTCGATGATGAAAATATGACCGGAACGGCTGCCATGTAGTGTTTTCAGAAATTGACTGATTTGTGAGAGTTCCAAATCAATACCGAGAACTCCCAGTAGTTGTTTCTTTGAGTCATAGACAGGAGTGCTGGCGGAAATACTGATGCGATGAGGTAAACCGCCCCAAGTGTAAATGGAACTCCAGACTGGCTTACCAGCTTTGAGAGCTTCTGAATACCAGGCAAAATTAGAGTATTGGGGGTTTTTCAGGGTAGCTACTAGAGATAGCCGATTACCTTGGTTATCTACTGAGTAAAAGCGGAACTTGGTTGGGTCAGATTTGGGAATTTCTGCTATGTCTATCTTTTTATTACCCAACCCATAACCTGCACCAATAAACCCTCCCTCTTTACTGCCAAAGTTGACATAGGTAAAATTAAAAAATCGCACCTGACGATAAAAATATTTACCCAGAGCGTTAAAATCATTGAAGTCTAAGATTCCTGACTCGAAGGCATCCACATTCGTGCGGTTGATTTTCTGGGCTTTGCCCAAATAACTATCTAGATGCTGATCAATGCGATCGCCCACTTCCGTGATTAATTGATCTGCTAACTTCTTCACAGTTTCCTGGCTGCTACGGTAAGACAAATAGCCCACCAGTGTGACTACTCCCACCGTTTGTAAAACAAATGGCACAATCAACAGAATTCGTAGTGGCACTTTTGTAAATATTCTGAGTTGCAAATGTTTTAGCGAACCAGTTGACAGGAGCATGATTCATATTCCAAGTACCAAGATACCTGATTTTACAGTAGCTTTCAGCTATCAGCGGTTGTAAATAAAAAAGGCTGCTGAGTTCAGCAAACCTCTAATTAAGAAAAATTGTTTTTTTAATCAACAGATGCTAATGCAACGATTTTTTAAACCCCGCCAGTGTCAAACATTCCCAGTGGTCATACTCCTAGGTGCAATAAAAACTCATGCTGTGAGTGGTGAATTTTTATACCTGATTTGATACTTTGTAAAGGTTTTGTGGTATCTTCAATTTTTGTATTAATTGCGGACACCTTGACATTGGTGTTTGTTGGTTTTATTCCCGGTGCTGAGTCTTTATCACCCTCATCACTACTAGGTTCACTAAGTGCAAGGCGATCGCATGGAATTGTATCCGATAAAATCGCACTTGCCATCATTCCCGTATGAATCTCCATTTGAGCTTCTTTCGGGGCTTCAAACACTAGCCTTTGTCCAGGAAACACAACCCTTTCAAAATACCAGTTAGGAATATTGGAGATACGAGCTACCTGTATCTTGCTCGTGGCATTTACGTAGCAGCAGAGAAACTTCCCCGATTGCTCCGGTGGTAGAGGATCTAAGATTTGAGCCATAACTGCTGAGGAGCTTTTACGCCACAATTTTACATTACACAAGCAAACTTAACATCGGATGATCCCCACTTGCTGTAACTCCGACTACCAACTGGAATTTTCTGCATTATTTATATCTAAAGATATGTTTAGTTTTGTCTATAAGTAAGGGTTTAGCACTGCTAAACTCCTACCAGTTTTTGATTAACATATTTATTACCAGATAGGTATGCCTTCTCAAAGTTATTTTAGCAAGTCTAAAATGTTTTGTCAACCCCTAAAGACTCTTGTTTGTGCTTGTGGCAGAATCAGGACACCCTGAGGGAAGTCAAAAGTCAAAAGTCAAAATTAAGAAATCAACCAATTTGAAGATTTTAGGAGTCAGGAATTTTTGTCTGATAGCGTAGCGTGGTGTAGCCATATCAGGATATCCAGGATTAGAGGATCTACAGGATAGGGTTTTTATTAACATCATAAAACCAACCATCAAAAAACTATTACCACTCACAGACGATCGCTCAAAGATGAAAGCTACTGTAAATATTGGTAAATTAATATTAAGCCCAAAAAATCCCCTAAACATTGGCAAGATGGCAGTTGAAACAACCATGATGGAAAATCGAATCCTTTACGTTCGCCTTCCCTGTAACCCCATCTTTCCCATTGGGGTTGTTTACCTTAGTGATCACGTCCACAAGCTCTTTCCCAGGATCGAACAGCGCATTTTTGACCTAGGCACAGTGCCACCTTTAGATTATGCCACTGCCCTAGATACCTGTATTGATGAGTTTAAACCCACATTATTAGTATTTTCTTGGCGAGATATTCAAATCTATGCACCCGTGGGCGGTCGTGGTGGCAACCCGCTACAAAACGCCTTTGAGTTTTACTATGCCAAAAACCCATTCATCAAATTACGCGGTGCATTAGGCGGGTTAAGAATCTTCATCGCCTACTATGTGGAATTATGGCGTAATTTGGGATTAATTAAACGCGGATTAAAACGCGCCCAGAAATATCACTCCCAAGCCCGTGCAGTTGTGGGTGGTGGTGCTGTCAGTGTATTTTATGAACAGTTAGGAAAAAGCCTACCAGCAGGAACAATTATTTCTGTAGGGGAAGGGGAAACCCTGCTGACAAAATTCTTAGGTGGACAAGAGTTTCGAGATGAACGTTGCTATGTGGTAGGAGAAAATCAACCACGAGAAAGGCTAATTCACGAACAACCGACTCCGCTGGAGAAAACTGCTTGTAACTACGACTACATCGAAACCATCTGGCCAGAATTTAATTATTATCTGCAAGATCAAGATTTTTACATTGGTGTCCAAACCAAGCGTGGTTGTCCCCACAACTGCTGTTATTGTGTTTACACTGTTGTTGAAGGCAAACAGGTACGTATCAATCCGGCTGATGAAGTCGTAGCCGAGATGCGACAATTATATAATCGTGGCATTCGTAACTTCTGGTTTACTGATGCTCAATTTATTCCTGCCCGGAGATATATTGATGATGCTGTAGAACTTTTACAGAAAATCGTTGATTCTGGTATGACAGATATCAACTGGGCAGCATACATTAGAGCAGACAACTTAACACCAGAGTTGTGTGTGCTGATGGCCAAAACCGGCATGAATTATTTTGAAATCGGCATTACCAGCGGTTCTCAGGAACTTGTGCGTAAAATGCGGATGGGTTACAACCTGCGAACCGTGTTGCAAAATTGTCGTGATTTAAAATCAGCCGGTTTTAATGATATGGTTTCCGTCAATTACTCTTTTAACGTCATTGACGAACGCCCAGAAACCATCCGCCAAACAATTGCCTATCACCGGGAACTAGAACGGATTTTTGGTGCTGATAAAGTCGAACCTGCTATTTTCTTTATTGGACTCCAACCCCATACCCACTTGGAAGAATATGCCTTTAAAGAAGGTATCCTCAAACCAGGTTATGATCCAATGAGTTTGATGCCCTGGACAGCTAAAAAACTCCTGTGGAATCCCGAACCATTAGGTTCATTCTTTGGTGAAGTGTGCTTACAAGCTTGGCGACGCAACCCCAATGACTTCGGACGGGAAGTTATGAACATCTTGGAACAAAGATTAGGTTGCGCCGAACTAGAAACAGCACTTTCCGCACCAATAGAACCGAAAGAAAAGCAGCTTGTCGGTATTAACTAGTAAGCAGGGGAGGCAGGGGAAGAAAAATTAATTCTTCCTCCTGAACTTCTGATAGCGCAGCTTGGCGTTAGCCATACTCCTGCACTACTGCCTCCTGAACTCCTGAACTCCTGAACTCCTGAACTCCTGAACTCCTGAACTCCATGTTACAAGGTTCAATTCTCCAACAACTAGAAACAGCCCATCGTCACAGTACAAGGCCAATTCACTTTGGGGTGTATTACAAAAATACCCTAGTGGCTTTGTGTCACGCACTAGAAGACCATATCTTAATTGAAGATAGTCCGCCGTTAGTGATCACAGCATTTCAACGGGGTAAATGGTATTTGCAAGAAGCAAATAGATACGCAGACATTGCCCAGAAAAGCCGTGAAATTGCGATTATGGCTGCTGCTGATGCTGGCTTTGCTGAACATTCCACCAGTCAACTACCTAATGTGGATTTAGTAGGGTTGGAAGCAGAAGATCCAGTGGCACAGGAGTGGCACTTGATTATTTTGTCGTCTAAATACACAGCAATGGTAATTTGTCAAGAATTATCAGAGGCTGATTATGGTAGCAGTAGTTTACCGAAATCCGATTTAGAGCGTAAATTCTATGGTTTGTGGACATTTGAGCCGGAGTTAGTGAGAGAGACAGCAGAATTAGCGATCGCTCACATCGAAAAATACAATCCAGAATTAGCCAATAAACTCACCACCCATAAACAAGCAATACAACCGGGGATCATTTCGCCCCACGACCTAGGAACAGTAGTCACTCGCGTAGTTGATTACCTACAATCAGGACAAGAGAATTTAACTATTCCTCCAGTCTTAGACCGTAATTTACTGTCTAACGAAATCCAGGCATTTTTGCGAATGGCGCAACTGCTGGATTTAGCAGATATCAACAACCCCATGGCCGCCTCAGAAGTAGTCGCAATAGTTGAAACAATGGGGCAACTATTGGATTTACCTGCATGGCAAATTAAAAGATTGCGCCTTTCCGCTTTGCTACATCGCCTAGATCCACTTCAAAGAGTAGAAAGTGTACTTACTCCTAGTGCATCCACAAGCTACCAAGAAGATGCCCCCAGTTGTCCCTTAACCTGCCCCCTTGTCCCAGGAGCGCAAATACTGCGGACAATGCCACAATTGCGAGCAATTGCCCAAATTATTACCCACCAAACCGAATGGTGGGATGGAACAGGCCAACCAGCGGGGTTAGTGGGAGATGAAATTCCTCTAGAGTCACGAATTTTGGCATTAGCAGCCCACTTTCAATGGCAAGTAACTCAGCAATTATACTCAGCAGAAGATGGGCAAGACATATTTACGCAAGCCTTGGAAAAGTGTAGACAGCAACAATCTACTCGTTTTGATCCTAAACTGATAGATACTCTCACTTTATTAGTTATGGGTTTACAACAGGGACTCGACTTACCTCTGATGAGAACCAAAGTCAGTAGAGGTATGTGGTTACTGGATTCTCGCTGGGATAGCCACAGCAAAAGCAATGAAGAGAATAATTATCAACCGAAATGAACATAGAAGCTATTAGACTAGGAAAAATCAAACAACTCCCAGGAGCAGACCTAGAAGACGAGGAACTATCCCAAATAGATTTAAGCCGTGTCAACTTAGTCGGTGCTACTCTTGTAGGTACTAATTTTACAGGTTCTAAATTGGAAGGCGCACATTTAGAAGGTGCGAACTTAATGGGTGCTAACCTGCAAGAAACTGACTTGCGAGCTAACCTCATGGGAGCAAACTTAATGCAAGCAGACTTAACGAGTGCGGACTTGCGAGGAAGTAATTTGCGTGGTGCTAACTTAATGGGTGCGACACTCAGTGATGCTTCTTTAGCAGGTGCTTTTTTAAGTGGTGCTAATTTGATGAATGTGAACTTGCAAGGAGTGGACTTTCGTGGCGCTGACTTACGTGGTGTAAACTTCACAGGAGCAAATCTCAAAGGTGCAGATTTGAGTAGGACTGATTTGCAAGGAGCATTATTAAGTGAAGCCAATCTGGAAGAAGCTGACTTGCGAGGTGCGAACCTAGCAGGAGCGAATTTGACAGGAGCAAACTTACTTTGTGCAGAGTTAGAAGCTGCAAATTTCAGTGGTGTAAATTTAGAACGGGCTTGTTTAGTAGGTACAGTTTTGGAAGGAGTTTCTTAAACCTAATTTTGTTTATGAATGAAATATCACGTTGGCAAGAATGGCTAACTGTATTCGCCTATCTGGGAATAACCATATTTGTTATTTGGCGTATATTTGCCGCAGAAAATAAATAGAATAGGTTCATCAAAATTGCTGAAATCCATGAAGGAAGAGTACCCCTATAATTGCCATTTAATGGCAACTTTTCCTAAAAATTTTCCCTATGATTACTTCTTAAAAAAATTACAAATCATCTCACCAGGACTATTCTCTGTAAATTGCGAAACAGTCCCATCTTTATTCACCCTAAACTTACCGCGACAATTGTAAATTTCCACAGGTGTTTTAACAGCATCTACACTCACAGCAGCCCTATATTCCCAATATTTTTTCGCACTGCGTTTAATATTCAAAATACAAATTTTATGTCCTTCATAATTCTTACATACTGTAGCCAAAGCTGGAGATGAAAAAGAGAAATAAAAAATCAAGAACAGCAAAATCAAAAAACATTTCTTCATCATTAAATTCAGAATTACAACTTAGGAATTTTCAACAATGCAAAATTACTTCCATTTGAAGTCAGAGTATTGAACAGATGATTTTTTGATTTTTTATCCTTTAAAGAGGAAATTTAAAAAATTGAATAAAACAATTATCAATTATCAATTGTCAATTATCCATTTTCAATTGATAATTCTTCCTCATCCACCAAGCCAGTCCACCCATAAACAGCACTCCCATCATTCCCTGCAAAGGATTATTATTTACACCTGTTACCCAGTCAGGAACTACTCCCGAATACTTTGTTAATTCTCCCACATTAATAATGTAATAACCCCAAACTAAACCACTATGTAAACCAATAGGTAAACCTAAACGACCTCTGTTACCAAGCTTTCCCCATACTTGCGTTAATCCTAATAATACTAAAGCTGGAAATTGGGGTAAAGTATGAATAAGAGCCTCTAAAGGTTTAATAAAATGGGCAACAGCAAATAAAATTGCATCTATCCAAGTTGCTAAATTTAAACCATAATCTCTTTTTAACTCATCCAACAACCAACCACGAAATAATAATTCTTCGGCAAAACCTACACCGAAACCAACTAGCAAACCTTCTAAAATTATTTTCACTAAAAAAACTTTTGGTTGTAGCCAAACTAACCAACCTAACAATCCTTGGAAACTAAATACCATCAAAATACTAATTAACCCAATAGCCAAACCCCGCCAAAAATCTACACCATTTAGACGAGAAAATTCTAAACCATAGTGAGTTAATATTTTTGGCTGCTGATAAACTTGCTTACCCCATAACTTGAGCAGAAAAATAAATACTGCATAAAGTAACACCATTGTCAGGATACTTTCTAAATTAGCATCCTCCACAAGTAAATATATAGGTGCAGCAAAGGGCAACCATAGTAATAACAAGGTCAAAATAAAACAACCCAGCCTCCAAGGGGCGGGGCTTTGAGAAATTTGAGCTAGATTAATTTTTATCATTGATTAGTCAACTACAGCAGCTTTCAGCAGTCAGCGGTCAGAAGTAAAACCCTTTTAAGGCTTTGGCATAAAAATTTGTACCTTATTGATCTGCAATATGCTGTATCATTAGTGAAGATTATACAGCTTCTCCTCATGACCAATGACTAATGACTATTCGTCAGGTTCAATAGTGCTGCTTAAACCATGACTTTTTAAAGTTTCGCAATAAAACTCAGCGTGTTCCTGAGCGCAGGTAATAACTAGGGCTAACCCATTATGGTGGGCTTCCATCATAATGCTGACAGCCTGGGGCTGGGTAAGGCTCGGCACAGTGGTCAGAAGTACCTGAACCACATATTCCATCGAATTAAAGTCGTCGTTATGGAGCAAAACGCGATACCGAGGCGCGAGCTTGCGGGATGTGGAACGCTTCTCAATGGTTTCGACTGACACTACTCTTTGCTCTTTTACTGTTGATTTACTACAAAGCAGGTTCTGTTGAGCTTATGCTTAACAGTTATTTACTTAATTTTATAACATTTCGTTCCCATTCCACCAGAAAAAATTTTTCTGTCTGAGAATTAGAGGTGCTGAAGAAGAGAAAATTTCCAGAGTAGTCATAATCCATACACTAGTGTTAATTCTAGAATTAAGAAAACCGCGACACTATCTTTGCAGCTACGGTAAATTCTTGTTTATGAAAATTAACTCCAACTTTCAACCGGGACAAATTCTATCTTTGGATTATGACCACAAAAATCTTTATGCAGAAGTGATTCAAGTGGTTATTGCTCGTAATTTGTGCTGGGTACGCCCTTTGCTTTTGGCTAATTTTACCCACGAAATACCCCTGGTTACGGATCTGCGAGATGCTTCCGACCTGTTATGGCCTGTAAATTTATTTCGACCTGCTTTAGACACAGAAGTGATTGGTCTTTTGAGTCAACTCTTGCCAAAAGAACCAAAAGCCGACGGTAACATAGTGGCTCAACAGCAATTACACCAGTTTATTCACCAATTTTGGCAAGCATCTCAAGATGGTAAACCATTGTGAATTTATGAAGACTCAAGTTAATTATCCAGCATTAATGGTGGATGATGAGGTAAATTTAGCTCCAGTGAGGTACTAACTGCACTCTACCTGCATCCATCTCTGCCATCAATAATTCTAGGGCCTCATAGTCAACGTCGGATATGTAACCTAGCTGGGTGAGTTCTGAGTTGATCTCGTTTTCTATTTCTGGCGTTAATTTTTTTATGTGCAACGCCTTTTCTACCAATTGACGAATCGCGTATTGTGTACTCATAAAGAATAAACCAACATTAATGTTACCCATTATCCAAGATAGACATCGGTATAAAAAGTGATCCAGGTATCTGGAATTGAGTGATCTAGCTCACGACTGATTTTAGATCAACAGTTCTATTCAACCTTGCTATTTGTCATTGTGAAGGTAAAAGTTAATCAGGACTTGAGAGGTGATTTGGGCTTAAATACGTTGATTTATAGCCATAGCTAGGTTAATGTCAGAGCTACAGATGATGAATCTGCATTTTAGTTATCTGATGTAGATTGTTTTTTAACTCACCTAAAAAAAATGTATATATAAACACATTTTAGGGTGTAATTATGACAATCTTTAAACAGAAGCACCCAAGCCATAAAGATTTAGCAAAGACAGTGCTGATGTCTAGACTATTGCGGATAAATAAGTTTATGTTGAACAAGCTCATACTAATTCCAAATTCAAGATTAAGAAAGCCGAATTTAAACAGGGTGTATGCGGGAGCAGTGATGTAAATTTCTGTAAAACAGTTCTCACTTACCATGAACAATGCGGTGGAAAAACCGAATCAATGCTAAGTTGAAGGAGATACGCTGTAGTTTAAGGTAGCTAGAAGATAGCAAAGTGGCTGTTTTAGTAGAGCAATTAATAACACCGGATATTTTAAAACCTGCCCGTTACTTGGGTAACGAGCGTTTAGCAGTACACAAGCCTTGGGATTCGGCAACTATACGCTGGGTATTAACTTATCCGGAAGTGTATGAAGTCGGTGCATCTAATTTGGGGCATATCATTCTCTATAACATTTTGAATGCCCAACCCAATCAGTTATGCGATCGCGCTTACTTGCCAGGTACAGATTTAGGAGCAAAACTACGTGCTACACAAACACCTTTGTTTGCAGTAGAGTCAAAGCGATCGCTAAGAGAATTCGATATTTTAGGTTTTAGCCTCAGCTACGAATTAGGCGCAACCAACATCCTGGAAATGTTGGACTTAGGGGGAATTCCCCTGACGTGGAAAGAGAGAAGAGAAGCAGGGGGAGCAGGGGAAGCAGGGGAAGAAATTATTCCCAATCACCAATATCCCCTGATTTTCGCTGGTGGACAAACTGCTACATCTAACCCAGAACCTTACGCTGATTTTTTTGATTTTATTGCTTTGGGAGATGGTGAGGAACTATTACCAGAAATTGGCTTGGTTTTGGCAGAAGGGAAAGCCGCAGGTTTGAGTCGGGAAAAACTGTTACTAGACTTGGCTCAAATTCCCGGTGTGTACGTGCCTCAGTTTTATGAAATGGGAGCAAATGGTGCCGTACAACCCCTCCGTCCTGATGTACCAGAACGTATTCTCAGGCGTGTGGCCACACCTATTCCTGCTTATTCTATTGGCTTAGTTCCCTACGTGGAAACAGTACACGATCGCCTAACCATCGAAATTCGGCGCGGTTGTACTCGTGGCTGTCGCTTTTGTCAACCAGGAATGTTGACTCGTCCTGCACGAGATGTAGAACCAGAAAAGGTGGTAGAAGCTATCGAAGCGGGCATGAGGGCTACGGGGTATAATGAATTTTCCCTCCTATCTTTGAGTTGTTCCGATTATTTATCCTTACCCGCAGTGGGGATGGAAATTAAAAACCGCTTAAAAAATGACAATATTACCTTGTCGTTACCTTCTCAGCGAGTAGATAGATTTGATGAGAATATTGCCAATATCTTAGGAGGTACAAGACAAGGTAGCTTGACTTTTGCTCCTGAAGCCGGCACCCAACGGATGCGGGATATTATCAATAAGGGTTTAACCAATGAAGAACTATTGCGGGGAGTAAAAACAGCTTGGGAACAAGGTTGGGACAAAATCAAGCTGTATTTTATGATTGGGTTGCCTGGAGAAACAGATACGGATGTTTTAGGGATAGCAGAAACTGTCAGGTGGTTACAGCGAGAATGTAGAGGCAGGGGAAGGAAACCTATCAGCTTCAATTTGACGATTTCCAATTTTACGCCCAAACCTCATACACCATTTCAATGGCACTCGGTTTCTACATCTGAGTTTCAACGCAAGCAAGATTTACTCAGGCAAGAATTTCGCCGTATTCGCAATGTGAAGGTGAATTTTACTGATATTCGCCTTTCAGCAATGGAAGATTTTATAGGCAGGGGCGATCGCTCTTTAGGTCAAGTTCTCCGTCGTGCTTGGGAACTGGGTGCAGGAATGGACTCTTGGTACGACAGTGTAGAAACAGCTTTCAAAGCTTGGGGAGAAGCAATTTTTGAAGCAGGTCTAGACTGGAAATACCGTCAAGTAGAAAATGGAGAATGGAACGTAATGGAGATGGGGAGATGGGGAGATGGGGAGATGGGGAGAGAAACTTTACCTCACCCGCACCTAGATCCGCGCCTAGAAGCTCCATTACCCTGGGATCATATTGATACTGGCATTGATAAAAAATGGCTGCAAGAGGATTTAAAACGCGCTCTAGCAGCGGCAATTGTTCCTGATTGCTCTTTTGAAGGTTGTTCTCATTGTGGTGTTTGTGGCACTGATTTCGGTCATAATATCGTCATTGCACCACCAGCAATTCCTGAATTTGCCGGCGATTTTGTTCCCAATACCACCAAAGCACAACGGTTACGGATTTGGTTTGGCAAACAAGGTGATATGGCTTTGGTCAGTCACTTGGATTTAATGCGCTTGTTTGATCGAGTGGTGCGACGAGCAGGTTTACCAATTGCTTTTACTGGTGGATTTCATCCCCATCCCCGCATTGCTCTAGCTAGTGCTTTATCCTTGGGTAGTACCAGTAGTGGTGAAATTGTCGATTTTGAATTAACTCAACCAATGGATGGGTCACATTTTCGCGCTCAATTAGTGAGTCAACTGCCCTCAGATATCCCCATCTACCAAGTGGAAGAGATTGATTTAAAAGCACCCGCAGCTAACCAAGCCATGGTAGCAGCGGAATATTTGCTCACCATTTCCACACCTGGACAGGTAGAAGCAAGACAATGGCAAGATTGGATCGCGGCTATTATAGCCAAAGAGGAGATTTTGTCGGAACATATCACCAAATCAGGCAAGCAACAGATGATCAATCTGCGCGATCGCTTGTTTGAGATGGAGTTAGTCCAAGCCGATACCTCTCCAACCGAGTCTCAAGCTATCTTGCGGTATGTGGGTAGTTGTCGCCATGACGGTGTGATCTTGCGTCCTGAGCAAATCTTGTCTATACTGGAAACAGTGGCTTGTGCAGAATTTCACCTCCAGCAGATCCACCGCAATAGTTTAGTTTTAGCAATTTAACCTCTGAATTTTGGTATAAAAATTGACAGCATTTTTCACGTGTTTAGTTCACACCCTAAATAAATCAATTTCTTTGCCCTTTTGCGCTAGACTTTCCTAAAAATGAGATTTATTTACCTGAAAATCGCTGTAAACCAAGTACAAAATTTAGATAAAATAGCGAAAGCTACTCCCTGATTCACACCTGTGGACAAGAAAGATCCGACTTTCTTGGTGGAAGCAGGAATAAAAACCGTAAAGTTGACTTCAAAATCCCTTGTGATGGTAGCGAGTAAATTTAAGCAGGTTTTAATTAGCAAGACTAAGCTGTAAATTGAGCAGTATTCATATTTTCGCAAATCTAGCATTTTTGAGCAGGTTTAACTGCAAATATGCAAAGATAGACATCGTCCTTGAGACGGTGCTAACCTGTGAATCTGGATGATGCCGACATCCCCAGAGTAAGACAGGAAGTATGTATCAAACTACATACAGCAGCAGTCAGCAGTCAGCAGTCAGCAGTAAAACCCTTTTGGTGCAAGGTTTTGTCATAAAAATTTGTACCTTATTGGTCTGCAATATGCTGTATAAGTAGATTTGTCTATTTATGAGTAGTTTGCAGAGAATCCATGTCACGGCAACTAGCTAGTAGTTGCCCCGATTTAACACATCATTGGGAATTGATTTTTGGCAAGGTTGCGTTAGAATGAAGTGAAGAGAAATTTTCTGGCGCTGCATGATTGAATGACTCGGTTCACTACCCTGATATTCAGGGAGCGAGAGCAAAGATATGAGAGTGCAAATCCTAGGATTGTATCCCAGACAAACTGAGGCAGATTAAAGAATACTCTCTTGATAGCTACCTTGTGAATCCTTGACTAACAATAGCTTTACGCCTAATCTCTAACTCAATGCTTTTTCCACACCTGTTCAATACAATTACCCTAACTGGTGAAAGTATTGCCTTGGAAATCAACCACAGACGGTTGATTTAATTACTTAAAACATATGCAGCCGTTCTGGAATAATCAGGCGTGTAAACGCAATGACATTGTGAATAGCTTCCCACAATTGGAAGCTCCCTCAGATTTAGAATTTTTATTACCAGTAGCACCGTGTCAGGCTGCCATTAGGGGCTAGAGGTATAAAAGGAAGCCTCTTCTGATCCCATTGGTGTTGCCAATTTTTGAGGAACTTGAATGCCAAAACAAATTATTATCGCAGAGCAGCATCAAATAGCTGCCGTCTTTTCCGAAGATCAAATACAAGAACTTGTTGTAGCCACTGGCCATCATCAAATTGGTGATATCTACTTAGGTGTAGTAGAAAACGTATTACCTGGGATAGATGCAGCTTTTGTGAATATTGGTGATCCAGAACGCAACGGTTTTATTCATGTCACTGACTTAGGTCCACTCAAACTCAAGCGGAGTTCCGCAGCTATTACTGAACTGCTGACACCACAGCAAAAAGTATTGGTACAAGTAATGAAAGAGCCAACAGGCACAAAAGGCCCAAGGCTGACAGGTAACATTACCCTACCTGGACGTTACGTAGTGCTGATGCCCTATGGCAGGGGAGTTAATTTATCCCGACGCATCAAGAGTGAAAGTGAGCGCAACCGCCTCCGCGCCTTAGCAATTTTAATTAAACCTGCGGGAATGGGTGTGCTGGTGCGAACCGAGGCAGAAGGCAAACCAGAAGAAGCAATTATTGAAGATTTAGAATTGCTACAAAAACAATGGGAAGCCATCCAACAGGAAGCACAGTCAACCCGCGCTCCAGCTTTACTCAACCGAGATGATGACTTCATTCAGCGCGTATTGCGGGATATGTATGGCGCGGATGTAAATCGAATAGTCGTTGATTCTAGTACCGGTTTGCGGCGAGTCAAACAGTATTTACAAAACTGGAGTGGTGGTCAAACACCACAAGGTGTATTAATTGATCATCACCGCGATCGCTCACCCATTTTAGAATACTTCCGCATTAACGCCGCCATTCGGGAAGCCTTAAGACCCAGAGTAGATCTGCCTTCTGGTGGATACATTATTATCGAACCTACGGAAGCATTAACAGTAATTGACGTTAACTCCGGTTCATTTACCCGCTCTGCGACAGCCAGAGAAACCGTCCTCTGGACAAACTGCGAAGCAGCTACAGAAATTGCCCGTCAACTACGTTTGCGGAACATTGCCGGTGTAATTGTCGTTGACTTCATTGATATGGAATCACGGCGCGACCAACTACAAGTTTTAGAACACTTTAACAAAGCCCTCAAAGCTGACAAAGCTCGTCCTCAGATAGCCCAGCTAACTGAGCTAGGTTTAGTAGAGCTAACCCGCAAACGCCAAGGTCAAAATATTTATGAATTGTTTGGGGAAACTTGCCCAACCTGTGGCGGTTTAGGACATACTGTGCGCTTGCCAGGGGAAATAGAAAACCGGATGCCTATCCCCGCAGCAGACATACCAGATAGGTTTACAACACCTACACCGCAAAGAGAAATACGTATACCATCTGCGCGTATCCCAGAACCACGAGAAAGCTATGATGGCTTTGGGGAAGGATTTGAAGGTGACTCGGAGTTGACTCCCATGCATCTGATCAACCATCCCAGTTATCAAGAATTAGGAGACAAACGTCGTACCCGCACCCGTCGCAGTCGCATTGGCATTAATGGCACTAACGGCAAAGATGAATCCCGCTTAGGTAGTCCATTGGGTTTTGTCAGCGATCCAGATTTAGATTTAGATGCTGATGGTGATATAGCCTCAACATCAGAAATTCCCTCCCTTTTGTCTGATACACGACGAGAACGAGACCCAATGAGAACACCAACTCTTGGTAAAGCTGGTTGGAGTGAAAGAACAGAGCGCACCAAGGTGAAAATAGATCCTATCAAACCTGTAGTAGAACCACCGCAGATTGTTTCTGTAGAAATGACACTCCAGGAACAAGATATGTTTGCTTTGATGGGAATTTCTCCAGGTGTCAAGCTGGAGCAAGAGGTGAAAAATCCCAAATCTGTGATTTTTAATATTGTTCAACCCGGACAAACACCAAATTTAACAACTGAATCGACATCAGAATTAACTCTTCCAGAAAGAACTAATTCTGAAGTGACAAAAGTTAGAATGCCCATACCAAAAGTTGAGGTAGAAGAACCATCTCCAGAGAAATTAATTATCGAACCTGCCGTTCCAGAATCTGGCAACATAGGATTTGAGCCTTTCACTGATGAAGAGGAAATAATTAACACTTCTACTCCTAATCGTCGTCGTCGTCGTCGTTCTTCCGCATTGGAGGACAGCTAAAGCCTGTTATGGTAGAAACAGAGCCAAAACCTGCATCTGTTTTGTCAACTGCACCCTTACAGGAATCCAGTTGGTTGGAGTTGTCAACCTACTCAGATATTCATGGTTTGGTTGCAGGTGTAGATGAAGTGGGGCGGGGTGCGTTGTTTGGACCTGTAGTGGCAGCAGCAGTGATATTGCCAGCAGATAGTTGGACACAACTGGTAGCAGCTAAAATTAACGACAGCAAAAAGTTGTCTGGTTCTCGCAGAGCCAAGCTGGCACAGCAAATTAGTGGACTGGCTTTAGACTGGAAAATTGGTTATGCTACAACTGCGGAAATTGATCAATTAAATATTTTGCAAGCAACTTTGTTAGCTATGAAGCGGGCTGTACTGAAGTTGAAAGTACGGCCTGCACTCTGCTTGGTTGATGGCAATCAGTTGGTCAAAGATTTACTGATACCACAAGAAACTATCATCAAGGGAGATGAGCGATCGCTCAACATTGCGGCTGCTAGTATCATGGCCAAAGTTTGGCGTGATGATCTGGTGCTACGTTTGGCAGCTAAGTATCCCATGTATGAATTAGAGCGAAATAAAGGTTATGGAAGCCAGCATCATTTGCTGGCTCTGCAAAAATATGGAGCATCACCCTTACATCGTCTCTCTTTTCGTCCTTGTCAAATAGGGAACAGGTGACAGGTGACAGTTAAGAAGTTTTTACCTATTACCTATTAACCATTACCAATCACTCAAAGTTGAGAAGTCCAATTTCCTTATTATCACTGCTCAGTGCCTTTGCTTGTGTTTGTGATAAGACCCAATAACGATAATCTGCTAGGAGGTGATGCAATAATCTTTGCTTAATTGTCAACAACACACTTTTGAGTAAGCCATTTCCTGTGGCTTCTAAAATTGGCTTGGGCGTGAGAGAAAATGGTAGGGGAATATCCACCAGCACTTCTAGATCCGCTTTTCCTTGTAAGTGAGTCTCATTATTGAGTTGGTGTGGTGATAAGTACCCTTTTAAATTCAGGGCAAAGCGTTGGTTAATATACTCAAAACCCAGAATTTCACAACCTACAGAACGTAAATAAATTGTTCCGTGAGAATCTGCCCAAACTTTCATGTCTACGGTAGGCTGAATACTCAATGACATAAACACCAAAGGACGCATTTTTAAGCGAAATACTTCCTCAGATAACTGCTGAATCCTACTGTTATCAGTTAAAGTATTCACCAGCCGTTGAGGCTGACGCAAGTAGTGGTGAATAGGAATAGGCTGCTTGGGAACAGCAATTTCAACTGATTGAGAGGCAGTAAATTTGGTAGTCATGAGTAGATTAAAGCATTGTCTTCTAATTTTAATATTTTTTAATAAACTGGATTGATTTGCATAAAATCAATAAATTTATTAATAATCCATCTTAAGAATTCAGGAGTCAGGAATGAAGGGGGTGTAGGGGTTAAGGTGTGGGGACTTCCAACTAAAAAAATTATTCCATCGTTTGGGTCAGCAG
>NZ_LUFH02000179.1 GCF_001586785.1 Sphaerospermopsis aphanizomenoides BCCUSP55 | reverse complement strand
CCTGCCTCCCCTGCATCCCCTGCTCCCCCTGCTGTTTCAGCATCTCACAGACAGGTGACAGGTGAGAGAATTTTTGCGCGGGTGGGTGGGTGTAAAAAATCAGATGTTGCTAAAAATGTCTGTATCTCTATCTGGACAATGGTTTGAGCTTGTTTTTATGTTGGACACACCCGCGCACTTTACACAGCAAGGGTTTCAGCGTTTTTCGCTCTTGACACGATTTCTGAAATGGACTATGATTAGAGCATCCGCGCAATCGAACCTTGAAAACTACATATATATAGGCTTTCAGGATGCCGCAGTTGAAATTTCACTTACTCCCTATTAGGGATTGAAACGTTCATAGTGGTTTCTTTAAGGGAGGTTTTAGTTGAAATTTCACTTACTCCCTATTAGGGATTGAAACTGTTTCATTTATGCTGATTGAGACTTTTCCCGCACATGTTGAAATTTCACTTACTCCCTATTAGGGATTGAAACAAAATTCCATTACCTTCAGAACGGGGCAAAAATCCGTTGAAATTTCACTTACTCCCTATTAGGGATTGAAACAACAAGAGATAAAATATTGGCAAAAAAGACAATTGTTGAAATTTCACTTACTCCCTATTAGGGATTGAAACAGCCAATTCACCCTGAAAAGACCACTAGCTGAGATTTGTTGAAATTTCACTTACTCCCTATTAGGGATTGAAACAGAACTTCTAACTTTTGTTTAAGTGGTGCTAACTGTGGTTGAAATTTCACTTACTCCCTATTAGGGATTGAAACGGCTTCCACCCTTGCAGCTTTATCCATATCTTCCTGGTTGAAATTTCACTTACTCCCTATTAGGGATTGAAACTTATCTTTCCTGTGGTAATAGTATCGTTCCGTGTTCTAGGTAGTTGAAATTTCACTTACTCCCTATTAGGGATTGAAACCAAATACTGCCACTACCCAATGACGAATCAATGGTTGAAATTTCACTTACTCCCTATTAGGGATTGAAACAGGGATTCAAAACCATATATTCCAGCATCACTCACACCGGCAAGAATCACAGAACCAGAGTTCATTGGATCTAAACCGGTGTTATTCGGTCTTGGGACAATTACGAATTACGAATTACGAATTACCCTAACCTCTTAGCATTTGCAAACCGTTGATTAATTTCATCCCAATTAACCACATTCCACCAAGCGTCTAAATACTCAGGTCTGCGGTTTTGATATTTTAAATAATAAGCGTGTTCCCAAACATCATTACCAAAAATCGGATAATTTCCTGCCATTAAAGGACTATCTTGATTTGCTGTAGTTGTGATTTCTAACTTACCGTTTTTGCGGCTAACTAACCAAACCCAACCGCTACCAAAACGACCTGCACCAGCTTCATTAAACTGTTTTTTGAAATCTGCGAAATTGCCAAAATTATCTTTAATTGCAGTTGCAATTTCTCCAGTCGGTTCACCACCACCATTAGGTGTCATTATTTTCCAAAACATGGAGTGGTTAACATGACCACCACCATTATTTCTAACTGTAGTTCTAATATCTGCGGGTACATTATCGAGATTTTGCAGCAGTGCTTCCACAGATTTAGTTTTCAGTTTTGGGTATTTATCTAATGCTTTATTTAAATTATTCACATAAGCCGCATGATGTTTATCGTGATGAAACTGCATGGTTTTTGCATCAATATGCGGTTCTAGTGCATCGTAAGCGTAGGGTAAAGGGGGAAGTTGAATAGCTGGTGTGCTGGCTGGAGATGTTTCCGCAGCAGCATAACTATCTAAAATAAAAGCACCTGTACTAGCACCCAGTAAAACTAAGAAATGGCGACGATTTAAACTCATAATCTTGTTTGCAGTTAAATTGTGGTAGATTTGCTCATAATTGGCACTGTTTTAGATCATAACTGCAAAAACATATTTAGGAATGGTGAGTTTTACCCCTCTACAATTTGAGGTGAGTTACTAAAATCTGGCATTAGTAGCAACATCCGCCTCCGAATTAATTCGGAGTCTCATAGCAAAAGTCGTCTAAAGACGACTATTCACAGGTTTTAGTTTAGTTGTTTGATTTGGGAAGTTTCAGCAGGTAGATTTATTTGACTGGGAGATAGTTTCAAAACAGCAATAGGTATTATTGTATCCACTAATTGATTAATAGAGATTTTAACACTAAATATCACACTGTATTTAAGTTTTAATAACAATCTAAACTCAAACTAAAACATGGTAATATGTCGTCACCTAATAATTCTGTGGGTAAATTGCGTAATTCCACATCTTGTCCTAAACGATAAATTTCTACCTGCTGTTGTTGAGGAGTTATTAACCATCCCAGTTTTACCCCTGCATCCATATATTCTTGCATTTTCTGACGCAGATTTTCTAAACTATCCGTTGCTGAGCTTAATTCAATGACAAAATCTGGTGCAATAGGGGGCAATTTTCGCCTTTGTTCAGGGGTTAATGCTTCTCAACGTTCTTGTCTAATCCAAGCTGCATCAGGAGAACGTTCAGCACCATTTGGTAATTTAAATATAGTGGAAGAACTAATAGTATAACCGAGTTTTGTTTGCCGATACCAAATACCTAAATATATAATAAATTCTGCCTCTATATTACCACTTTCACCTCCCACTGGTGGCATAATAATTAATTCTCCGGTTGCAGTGCGTTCAAATTGCAAATCACTTGTTTTTTGACATAGTTGATAAATCTGTTCATCGGTTAAATTAACAGTGTCTAAGTTGAGTTTTAAAGGACTGATAACCATAAAAATTTTTATTCTCCTGACTAGGATATATTAATATTATGACTCAAACATGATTTTTATACAATTTCTCAATCCTGTTCATCCTTAAATCCTGGATATCCTGATTCAGACAATTAAATTTTAATAATTAATAGGACGGGGAAACCCCGCCCCTACAGTTAATAGAAATTAACCGAAATGTTTGATGATTGCATCAGCAAATTCAGAACACTTCAAAGGTTCTACAGGTGGTTCAATCATCCGCGCTAAGTCATAAGTTACTTGACCATTGGCGATGGCTGCACCTAAACCTTTCTTAATCAAATCTGCGGCTTCTTGCCAACCCATATATTCCAGCATCATCACACCGGAAAGAATCACAGAACCGGGGTTAATTTTATCTAACCCGGCGTGTTTTGGTGCTGTACCATGAGTAGCTTCAAAAACCGCACAGGAGTCTCCAATATTTGCCCCTGGACCCATGCCTAAACCACCGACAATAGCGGCAGCAGCATCAGACAAATAATCACCGTTGAGGTTCATTGTCGCCAGAATAGAATACTCATCTGGTCGGGTTTGAATTTGTTGGAAGATACTATCAGCAATGCGGTCATTGACCATGATTTTCTCTTTCCATTTGCCATTACCATGACTTGCCCAAATGTCATTAAGAACTGTTTCTACTTCTTTGACAATTTGTGCTTTTTTCTCTGGTGTCAAAGCATCAAAACCAGGGTCAATCATTCTGGCATTTTCTTCTAAGGAAATATTAGGATTTTTTTCCTTATTTCCTAATATCCAAGATTCCCGTTCTGTCACGCACTCTTGGCGAAATTCCGTAGTTGCTAATTCATAACCCCAATCCCGGAAAGCGCCTTCGGTGTATTTCATGATGTTGCCCTTATGCACCAGAGTTACCTGTTGCTTGTTTTTAGGCAACGTCAAAGCGTGTTTGATGGCACGTCTAACTAACCGCTTTGACCCACTAATACTAATAGGTTTAATACCTATGCCAGCATCTAAAGGAAGCTGCTTTTTACCATGTTCTGGGGTAGCAGGTATTAATTCTTCATTGAGAATTTTAATCAGACGATTACCGATTTCACTACCCTGCTTCCATTCAATCCCCAAATAAATATCTTCTGTGTTCTCCCGGTATACAATTACATCCAATTTTTCCGGGTTTTTGTGGGGAGATGGTGTACCAGCGTAATAACGACAAGGACGCACACAGGCGTAAAGGTCAAAAATTTGGCGTAATGCTACGTTTAAAGAACGAATCCCACCACCCACGGGAGTAGTCAAAGGTCCTTTGATGGCAACGCCATATTCTTGAATAGCTGTTAATGTATCCTGGGGTAAATACTGATATGTCCCGTATAAATCACAAGCTTCATCACCAGCATAAACCTTAAACCAGCTAATCTTTCTCTTGCCGTTGTATGCTTTGGCGATCGCAGCATCAATCACCTTTTCAGTTGCAGGCCAAATATCTATACCTGTGCCATCACCACGAATGAAGGGAATAATAGGATTGTCAGGGACAACAGGTTCACCATTTTTGAAGGTAATTTTTGCACCAGTTGTCGGGGGAGTAATCTTTTCGTACATAATTTCACACATTCCAAATAGAATATCAAGGAGTTCAAGAGTCAGAGGTGACAGGTGACAGGTGACAGGTGACAGTGAAGAGATAAGATATTATTCTCCCCATCTCCCCATCTCCCCATCTTCCCTGCTTCCCCTGCTTCCCCTGCTTCCCCTGCCCTTTCTTTGAGGCGCAGATCATCCCCTGCTTTACCTGGTAAATTATTGGTAGCTCAGACGTAGATTTCAGTTAAACCGTCGCTATTTTGTACGATCAAGAAAAATAGTAAACTACTTTTCGCTATCTGTGCTTCATTTTGTAGAATGCCCAATAGCTGATTCGTTTGTTTACTGAACCGCTAACACGAGTAATGGCATGACAGACCCAATGATTGTATCAGGCACTGCTAATGACATCGACTCCCTGCGCCAAAAGTTAATCGCTGGGTCTCAAAAAGTCCAACAACAAATCATCCCACAGTTAGCTGAACTGGGTAATGAAGGGTTAGAGGTGTTGCAGGAATTTTTACTGAAACGTCGTGACACTCCAGCAACTTGGATTGATGGTAAAGTCTTCCAAGCACTCTACAACTCTGATGCACCTACAGCCAAGGAATTTCTGGAAACTAACTTTCCTGAAGGAATTGTACCTCTAAAATCAGACTGTGGGATCAGTTACAATTCTTTGCAACAATTACTCATCCGTCAAGAGTTCCAAGCTGCTGACCTTTTGACCATCCAAAAAATGTGCGAACTGGCAGGTCCCCAAGCAGTGCAAAGAAAATGGTTATATTTTACTGAGGTAGAAAATTTTCCCATTCAGGATTTGCAAACTCTTAATCATCTTTGGGTAGTCTACTCGGAAGGCAAATTTGGCTTTTCCGTACAACGAGAAATGTGGTTAGGCTTAGGTAAAAATTGGGATGGTTTATGGTCAAAAATTGGCTGGAAGAACGGTAATACATGGACACGCTACCCCAACGAATTTACATGGGATTTAAGCGCCCCTAGAGGTCATCTACCCCTTTCTAATCAGCTACGAGGTGTGCGGGTCATAGCTTCTTTGTTATCTCATCCTGCATGGGGCTAGGTGACAGGGTGTAGGGTGTAGGGTGTAGGGTGTGGGAAGATGGGAAGGTGGGGTGATGGGGAGATGGGGAGGAATAATTACCGATTACCAATCACCAATCACCAATCACCAACTAT
>NZ_LUFH02000178.1 GCF_001586785.1 Sphaerospermopsis aphanizomenoides BCCUSP55 | reverse complement strand
GGTGTGGGGTGTAGGGGGCAGGGAGAAAGATAATTATTTCTCAAAACAATCCGGTCTAAAACCGGACTTCGTCCAAAGTTTTTGCAGTGGGGTATAAATCCCCGTTACAACAACGTCCTCCTACCTTCTGCCTTCTCCCTCCTGCCTTCTCCCTCCTGCCTTCGTTAATCACCCCATCACCCCAGACAGGTGAATTATTTTTCAAGATATGATGACACTGTATATTAAAACTGCCACTTACAAACTAACCATCTTCAGGCTGGTAATTTTTTGGAAAACTATAAACCTATGAATATGCAAGAAAAACCCACCAATGGAGACAACCAACACCCTGACAAGGTAGAAATAGCGGTTCGCTTAGACTCGGAGTTAATAGCCCAAATTAAGCATCTTACCAACGATCCCAGCAAAGTGATTGAGGTAGCTATCCGTCAGTGGTTGCGGGGTGATATACCTAGAGATGATGAACTAACTCGTTCACCAATACGTACACCTGTTCCCCCCAGGGGTGAATGGAATGATTAAGATTAGCTATGGACTGGGGAGTTGGGGTGAGAAAAAATAACCTTTTCCCAATGCCCAATGCCCAATGTCCCATGCCCAATGATAAAAAATGTAAACTTTTCATCTCTAAATTCCAGAAAAGTCAAAAATACACAATCGAAAGTGTAAAAGCTGTAAAACTTTATGCCAAAATTTAAACAGCTTTAGTAAAAGCACGGTGGAAAGCTATTTGTCTATCCAACTCGATTAATGACTATTACTGCGAACACCCAATTGCCAAATTTATTTTCTCAGCACCAGGAATCTATTAACCGTAATGCTGATGGCTTGTTACCATATCTCGGCTCTGAGTTGGTATACACGCAAGATGGGACTGGACGCTATCTGACATTCGATTGGCAGTACAGCGAACTCCTAGATTTAACAACTGAGAAAATAGTTGATGCGCTCAATGAAAATGAAATCTTTACTCCAGTAGAAAAAGTTGCCTATCTGGAAAAATTGCAACGGATTTTGACTTCTTTAGTGCCGGAAAGGGTTCAGTGTTGGTTTCAATGCAGTCATGAATTAATAGAGTTGGAGTTGACAATTACTCCGATTATGCCGCGAGTGGGTCAAACCGCGACGGTAGCTTTAGTGATGGGTAGGTTGTTGCAAGCTCAAAACAAAGGTAAAGAAATAACCCAAGAAAAATCAAGAACTCCTTCACAACTGGAGTTGGCTTTGTGTTCCCGTAGCCTGGGGCAAATATCGCAGCAACACCAAAAATTATTAAATAAAATCACCAGAAATATTCGACGCACACTTGATCTAGATGTTATTTGGCAACAAACAGTTGACTGTTTAGGAAAGGTATTCAAACTAGAACGTTGTCTGATCTGTCCATATCAGCCCTCTAATACAAAAGTCCGAGTAATCGCAGAATATCACCAGCCAGAACTAGTTTCCTTGCTTGGCTCCCAAATAGACATATCTTCTGAACCTGCCTTTGCTCAAGCTTTGACAACTCTTGAACCAATGGTGATGGAAATTCCCATCCAGGAAAATTCTCAGCGGCAAAAATTTTTGTTAGTTGCTACCAGCTATCAAGACCAAGCAAATGGTGTGGTTGCCTTAAGTTTAAAGGAGGAATGCCACATACTCACAGAAACAGAGCTAGAATTAGCCAAAGAGTTAGCGGATCAACTGGGAACTGCGATCGCTCATGCTACCTTATATAAAGAATTAGAAGCAGCACGACAAAAAGCTGAAGAAGCTTCCCGCCTCAAAAGTGAGTTTCTGGCCAATGTATCCCATGAAATTCGTACCCCCCTCAACGGGATGATTGGCTTTTTGAAGTTGATTTTAGAAGGAATGGCTGATGACCCCGAAGAACAACATCAATTTTTGACCGAAGCTCACCAATTATCAATTCACCTGCTAAATATTCTCAATGACATTTTGGATATTGCCAAAATCGAAGCAGGAAAAATGGAGCTAGATTGCTCACCAGTTAGCTTAGACGAGTTATTTAGTGATGTAGAAAGCTTTACTCGGCCGCAAGCAGAAATGAGAAATCTCAGCTTGCAAATGCAAATACCTGTTACTTCTGATCAAATAATTGTTAAAGGTAACTACCAAAGATTGTTACAAGTCATGCTCAACTTGGTAGGCAATGCCCTCAAATTTACCCATGAAGGTGGTGTCACCATCAGCGCCGATTTAGTTCTCAAAAAGAGCAAAGGCAAGCCACAATCACCAACATTACCCGGTATGGTCAAGGTACGAGTGGCAGATACAGGAATTGGTGTTTCCTTAGACAAACAAGATAAACTATTTCAACTATTTTCTCAGGTAGATGGTTCTCGCACCCGTCATTACGGTGGCACAGGTTTGGGACTCACAATATCCCAAAAACTCATAGAAGCGATGGGTGGGGAAGTACATTTTTACAGTTTAGGCGAAGGACTCGGCTCAACTGTCACCTTCACAGTTCCACTTTATCAACAACCTGTGTTGTGTTCTCCCAGTGAGTGTGAAATAGAATCTCATAACTGATGGAAGTAGGGTGTAGGGTGTAGGGTGTAGGGTGTAGGGTGTAGGGTGTAGGGTGTAGGGTGTATGGTGTAGGGTGTATGGTGACAGGTGACAGCGAAGAAAGCAGGGAAGCAGGGCTAATAAATGAGATAAGCAAATTTGCTATTTGGATCTAGGATCGATTTAACTCAACAAAAAAAGAAAATTTTGGGTATTTTGGGTAATAGGTGATATTCCCAATTTCTAACCACCGTTAATTTAGCAGGTCTAAAACTATGGCAACCCTAACACTGACACCGGAAAATGTGGAAACTGTATTAGATGAAATGCGCCCTTATCTGATGTCTGATGGGGGTAATGTGGAACTTGTAGAACTGGAAGGACCAATTGTGAAACTACGCTTACAAGGTGCTTGTGGTTCTTGTCCTAGTTCAACAATGACCTTGAGAATGGGTCTTGAACGCCGCCTCAAGGAAATGATTCCCGAAATTGCTGAAGTTGAACAAGTCCTTTAGAGACTGAGGACTGGGGTGATGGGGTGATGGTGTTATAAATTAAGTCAAAATTCATGCATTCAAAAGTCAAAAACTCTGTTCCCTGTTCCCTGTTCCCTGTTCCCTGTTCCCTGTTCCCTGTTCCCTGTTCCCTGATTTCCCAATTACCCGGTATGAGATAATTTATCATTCATGATTATCAGTAAATTATCAATTACTTATCACTCCTCATGTCCCATCCCCTGTACGTCGCTTTTATCTGGCATCAACATCAGCCGCTGTACAAGTCTCCTGGTGGCTTTTCTGTTGCACCTAGCCAGCAGTACCGTTTGCCGTGGGTAAGGTTACATGGTACTAAGGATTATCTGGATTTAATATTACTGCTAGAAAAGTATCCTAAGTTACACCAAACAGTAAATTTAGTACCGTCTTTGATATTGCAACTGGAAGATTACATAGCTGGTACTGCTTTTGACCCTTATTTGACCGCCAGCTTGACACCTATTGAACAGTTGACCACAGAACAGAAGGAATTTATTGTTGAACATTTTTTTGATGCTAATCACCATACACTGATAGATCCTCATCCTCGTTATGCCCAGTTGTATTATCAAAGGCAGGAACGAGGGCAAGCTTGGTGTTTAGCAAATTGGCAACCAGCAGATTATAGTGATTTATTAGCTTGGCATAATCTAGCTTGGATTGACCCGTTATTTTGGGATGACCCAGAAATTGCAGCTTGGTTAAAACAGGGACGAGACTTTACTTTAAGCGATCGCCAACGAATTTATTCTAAACAACGGCAAATCCTCAGTCGCATTATTCCCCAACACCGGAAAATGCAGGAAACAGGACAGTTAGAAGTTACTACTACACCCTACACTCATCCAATTTTGCCTTTATTAGCTGATACCAACTCTGGGCAGGTAGCAGTGCCAAATATGACACTACCTACCTCTCGTTTTCAGTGGGCAGAAGATATTCCCCGACATTTGCAAAAATCTTGGGATTTATATAAAGACCGTTTTGGCAGAGAACCACGAGGTTTGTGGCCTTCTGAACAGTCAGTAAGTCCAGAAATTTTACCTGATATTATTAAACAAGGATTTAAGTGGATTTGCTCAGATGAAGCTGTTTTAGGTTGGACTCTCAAACACTTTTTCCATCGGGATGGGGCGGGAAATGTCCAGCAACCAGAACTACTTTATCGTCCCTATCGTTTGCAAACTCCCGCAGGTGATTTATCTATAGTCTTCCGCGACCATAGATTATCTGATTTGATTGGTTTTACCTACAGTTCCATGCAGCCAAAACAGGCAGTAGCGGATTTAGTGGGACATTTGCAAGCGATCGCCAGAAAGCAAAAAGAAAAGCCCAGTGAACAACCTTGGCTAGTTACCATCGCCTTAGATGGGGAAAACTGCTGGGAATTTTATCCCCAAGATGGGAAACCTTTCCTAGAAGCCTTGTATCAAACTTTGAGTAATGAACCGAATATTCAACTTGTTACCGTCTCCGAATTTCTAGAAAAATACCCAGCTACAGCTACCATTGCCGGTGAACAACTCCATAGTGGTTCTTGGGTAGATGGTAGTTTTACCACCTGGATAGGAGATCCAGCCAAAAACCGCGCTTGGGACTATCTCACCCACGCCAGACAAGTTTTAGCCAATCATCCCGAAGCCACCGAAGAAAACAACCCCGCCGCCTGGGAAGCCTTATATGCAGCGGAAGGTTCTGATTGGTTTTGGTGGTTTGGGGAAGGACATTCTTCTAATCAAGATGCTATTTTTGACCAGTTATTTCGGGAACATCTCTATGGCATTTATAAAGCCTTAAATGAACCCATTCCCGCCTATTTGACCAAACCAGTAGAAGTCCATGAAGCACGCTCAGACCATCGTCCAGAGGGCTTTATTCATCCAATAATTGATGGTAAAGGTGACGAACAAGATTGGGATAAAGCCGGACGCATCGAAGTGGGTGGTGCTAGGGGAACAATGCACAACAGTAGCCTGATCCAGCGACTGTGGTATGGAGTAGATCACCTGAATTTTTATTTACGGGTAGATTTTAAAAGTGGTGTTGTACCAGGAAAGGAACTGCCCACAGAGTTAAATTTACTCTGGTTTTATCCAGATAAAACAATGGTAAATAGTCCTGTACCTTTAGCAGAATTACCAGACATATCACCTCTTAATTATCTATTCCACCATCATTTAGAAATTAACTTACTCACACAATCAGTTCAATTCCGAGAAGCAGGAGATAATTATCAATGGCATCCCCGTGCTACTCGCGCTCAAGCTGCTTTAAATACTTGTTTAGAAGTGGCAATACCTTGGGCAGATTTGCAAGTTCCCCCTGATTATCCTTTGCGTTTGATTGTGGTATTAGCTGATGATGGGTGTTTCCATAGTTATTTACCAGAAAATGCACTAATTCCCATTGAAGTACCGTGACGTACCCATCGCCTCCCTTCGGGTAGGCGAGGGCTTCTCAGAGACTCCTCTATGAGGACATTATCTGAGCTTTTAGATCGTGCGTCCCACGATTCTTGATGTTGATAGCGGCGTTCAAATCTC
>NZ_LUFH02000177.1 GCF_001586785.1 Sphaerospermopsis aphanizomenoides BCCUSP55 | reverse complement strand
TAACAATTTTTGTTTTGGTGATGGGTCGGAGGAGGGGTGGGGGGTGTGGGGTGTGGGGTGTGAGGAAGGAAGGGGCAGGGGAAGCGGGGGATGCAGGGGAGGCAGGGGAGGCAGGGGAGGATTAATACTTTCTTCTGAATTACTAACTTTCTACTCAGCACTCAGCACTCGGTACTCAGCACTCAGCACTCATAACTAAAAATTGTACAGCGCCAGTCCCTCTATGGTGAAGGCTGACGCTGTACGGGTTTATATTTATCTGTTATCTTCTAGGGTCTTTATTTGCTTGACCCGATGTTATTAATACTTATATTCTGCGATTTTTACAGAAACTTCGGATTTCTTAAGTATTTCTTTAGATTTATTTTTTTCGAGATTTATCAATCTTTGTGAATTTTTGTGTGCTTGGCGGTGATAGAAGTGCCTAATATTTCTGATACCCAAACTTCAAAGTTGCGGATGGGGTGAGAACGGAGGGCGGTATCTGGATGAACTATTGGTTCGACTAGAATAGTAAACATTCCCAAGCGATTACCAGCAATCACATCAGTAAACAAGCGATCGCCAACCATACCTACTTGATGTACAGGTAAATTCATTCCTGCTAATGCTGCCCTAATTTTGCGTCGTGAGGGTTTAGCCGCACCCAAGTAATAGGGGATATCCAGGGAACGGGCAATATTACCAATGCGGGATTCACTCAAGTTATTGCTAACCAACCACAACGTAGCATAAGCGCGAATCTCTTCTACCCATTTTTGTAATTCTGGGGAAGCATCGCTAACAGTTATTGGTACCAAAGTGTCATCCACATCCAATACCAGACCTTTCAGCCCATATTTTTGAATAATATCTGGAGTCAGGTTTAAGACTGAACCTTCTAAAATCAAGTCAGGCTGCAAGATATTGTTCCAAGTCATAATAATTTGAGATTTTGGATTTTGAATTTTGGATTGGCAATACTCATACTGAGATTATTTATCATGCCGAGATTATTTATAATGTATAATAGCGAGCTTTTACAATTTTTATAGCAACAGACATATCAGTTAGGACATTATATTTTGATTCAAAGGGAAGAGGAAACAGGGAACAGACAATAGAAAAATGTCAATTTTGGCTACTGCTACATATTGCTTCCGGATGATTAATTATAAAATGTTACTTGCTTTCTGAATTTTTAATTGGCATAACCACAGAAATGCTATGTCTAATTGAGAAAATTCCACCACTAATCGAGCCAATTCACATACCATGAAAAGTCAGATTAGCAATGGAAAAATTCTAACTTCAAACTTCACAATTAAAAATTTAATTTTTAATTACGGAGTTTTTAATTTTCGCATCTGAAGTTATTCAACTTGATTAAACAGGTGTTCTTCCAAAAGGGGTTGAACTTGGCGAAACTCTTCAGGAGAAAGTAGTTCAGGCTTACCTGTCTTCGTAATTCTGGCAAAAAATAACAATGGATCGAGGGGAGTATAAACTGCATACTCCTGGTTTTCATGAAAGAAACTGGCCAGTAGTTGTAGTTGCTCTGGTTCTAACTCTGCTTCATCATCTTCAATTTCTAAAGTGAAGATTTCTGATTCTTCCACTGGGGGTAACTCACCTGCCACTGTCAAAGCATAGGCAGTATTTTTCAAAGTCAAGTTCTGCTCGGAGAGGACTGCTTGGGCGGTGCTAAAAATTCTCTCAATTATAGTATCATCTTCGACCAAAATAGCTTCTTCTTCATCACCCTCTTGTTGCCAAGCAAAGATTTCTATAGGTGAGTCTAGGGGCAGAAGTAAAACATATTCTTGCCCATGCACTTCCAGAGAATGCTCAATATAACATTCGAGCGATCGCCCTTGGTCATCGGTCAAAGTAATGGCAGTACCATCATCACGTTCATTTTCTTCAGAAAATTCAGAGGAATACATAGTCACATTATCTAAATTTATCAATACTCAAATCTATGAATTTCATTGAACTGTTATATGACAGCCAATGTCAACCACAAAGCTGAATATACAGTTGAGTAATAGTTTTCAGAATACCATGTTAAAAGGTATCAATCATCGACAAATGCTACCGATCTATTGGAGATGCTGCGTCTAGCATCCAGCCACTGTTGCAAAATTAAAGCTGCGGCTTTACGGTCAATCAGTCCCTTATGACGTGAAGGAGAGCGATTTTCTGCAATCAGTAGTTGTTCTGCTTGGAAAGAAGTTAATCGCTCATCCACATATTCTATAGGCAGTTTTAGGGCTTTGGCCAACCGATTGGCAAATTTCTGGACGTGACGGGCTTGAAAACCAAGAGAGCCATCCATTGTATAAGGTAAACCCACAACCAGAACTTGCACCCGACGCTGATTCACTATTTCTTGTATTTGCTCTACATCCTCTACAAAGGATCTGCGCTCAATTGTTGTGATACCTGTAGCAATTAAACCCGTACCATCGCACCCAGCCAGACCAATGCGTTTGCTACCAACATCTAATCCCAAGGCTGATATAAAAGATTTTAATTGCTGCTCAGGTGTCACGCTAATTTTTCTCCTCTTGTGCTTCGGCTTGTTCACAATAACGAGATGCTTCGCCCTGATTAAAATGATGAGTGCTAAAAGAGACAATTTCTGATTTGGTTGGTGCAGGTCGGTCTGACTTCGGTTGTTGTTGTTTGGGAACCCATGACATTCCACCTGGGATGGGTTTACGCGCTGGTTGTAGTCCTTGCAGCACTTCCGGCCACTGAATTCCTTCCAAGGATACTAATTTTGATTCCCGGATTTTATGCCAAACTGAGCGCGACATAATTAGGGTATGTTCAATCCGCTTGGCCCCAATTCTTTCTAAATATTCTTCGCGCTCTGGCTGATAATCTGAGGAAGCTAGTTGTAAACCCTGTTGGGGAAAATCTTGAGCAATGCGAGCTAGTTGAGACAACAATTCTGGATACAACCAAGTGTAAGCCGGGTGAACCGTCAGAGTCGCTACATGAGGATTTTCACCTTTACGGTCAAGTTGCACCTGAAAATAACCAATAGCTGCTTTGCGCTGGGGTTCAAACACATAACCACTGACGACTTCAGTTTTGGTCAGCCACTGTTTGATGGCATCCGCAAGAACGCCGAATAAACTGGTTTTGAAGTCATGGGTGTGGCGGTCAAACACCTGACGTACTAAAGGCGGCATTGATGCTGTATCTAGTTGATATAGCAATGGAGCATCCGCATTACTGACTGGTAAGAGGTTGGGTAAATCTGGTTCTGCTTGTGCTAATTCGACCAGTAACTCTGGGGTAATTTCCCAGTAGGTCATTTCTGCCAACCGCTGAAATCCATTTTGCCGATAAAGTGCTAGAGCATCTTTATCATTGACATTAACTTCTAGTAGCCAAGTACGAGCTTCTAAAATTGATTCAAAACAATGGCGGAGCAATTGTGAGCCTACACCTTGCTTATCAGCAGCCCGGTCTAACATCACCCTGTCAATTCGCCAGGTGCTACGAGTGCGGTTAAAAGGTGACACTTGAATCATTCCTAGTAGCAGCCGCCCTTGCTCTGCCACATAACCACAGAAGCGGTATTGTAAGGGGTTAGGAAACCAACTCAAAAACTTGAGCGGACCAAACCAATGACGTAGCCATTGCATGGTAAAGAAGCTGCCCTGTGGAGAGACGGCTGTAAATGAATCTTGAGTTAGACGTTCAATGCCGTCCAGATCCCGGTATTGGACTGGGCGAATTACGAGGCTGAGGTTTCGAGGAAGTAGTGAATTCATTTTGATTCAAGCCGCCATTGAGCCTTTATTAATTGCCAGGGGTGAAATACTGCTGCAATAACAATCTTAACGGCTTTTCGCTTCTAGCTATTGCTCCGAAAGAGTGATTTTCTTGACATACTCCCCGCCCTAGAAGGACAGAGATTCTGGGTTCAAATAACAGTTGCAGTTTTATACTGTCTTACGCCGTCTTGCCCAACAGACAATGCCCTACCTGTTTTTACCATCGTATCAAAAAGCCGTCCTAAATGGTTACTGAGCCTGTCGAAGTAAGGACGGGGAATCTCAAACCCATTTTTATGGTAAGTGACATATTTGGCGAAGTTTTAGCATACCGAAAGCAGTATAAAAAGCAGAAATTGTGAGTACACATCAGCGTAATCACAAATATATCTGCTTATATTCATAATAGTTCCGTTAAAATTCTGTGTATTGATTGCTGTTTTTACAAACCTTGTCGAGAAACCAGCTTTTCAAAGTTGGCTTGGGTTTGATGAAGTAACTGCTGGCGACTATCTTCATTTGCCTGTTTTAGGGTTGGAACCAGGTTGCGAGCTTGGAGAGTCATGTGTAACTGTAGATGAGCCACGTATTCACTGATATCTTGGTTTTCTACAACTGCTCCCGTTAAGACATTTGATTCCATTGCCACTGTATTCTCCTTTATAGATTTTGTGTGATTGTACAACGTGATCAAAACTTATCATGTTTGTTTTACTTGGCTTCTTAATTCGCAATGAACTGTAACGATAGAGAGTTCTGTGTCCTGAGTACCGAGTATCGAGTAACTCAGATTTCTGCTCATCACTTTGTACTGAGTTTCTTTATTGACTACCACTTTTGTACCCAATAAACAATTTCTGATGTTGTACTATCAATAGCTACTCCATAGCTATGACCATGATTCCATTTAAACCCTGGTTGACCTTGAGCCTGTGCATTTAACACCAATATTTGATATGTATTGGGAAAGACTTCATGAGCAGAATTATTAGTATAAAAAAATGTTGTAGGTACACCATTAGGTTGGTTGATATGGTCATTTGTATCACCACCATGATATTGACGCAAAGCTATTTTACTGTACTGCAAAAGTAATTTTTCAATTGTTTCTGGAGGTTGTTGAAAGCGGATCTGAAAAAAACTACTTCCTTGCATGAAACCTGGAGAGTAAGCTAGATGCACAGCTTTAGCATTAGCAGGAATTTCTCCAGGAAAATGTTTTATTTGGTTAAAATCTGCCCACTTATAATGACGAATTTCTTGATATTGTAATGGATCAGTAATTATCTGTGCTATGCCAGCTTTATTATAAGTCTTAGTGAAGAGGAAACTGCTGGCAACGACACTAATGCTACCAACCGAAAATAAACCAAGGGTAGCAATTTTGATCAGAAGAGATTGCTGCATTTAGTTAAGTGAATTTAGCTCATAGATTAATATCCGAACTAATTAAATAACCGTCATGATAATTTTGAATCTAGCGCCAGAGATATTAAATCAGTTAAGTAGAACGACTGGAAAAACCAAAGTATGTAACGAAAAGTAAAGTTGACCAACAGCCTCTTCCCTCGTGGTTTTTGCCTTCCCCCAACCAAGATCACCAAAATCTGACAAGACGCAATTTTTAACGCCAACCTACTGATAGCAGGAGTCAGCAGTCAGGAGTAAAACCCTCTTGTAGTGGGAGTTTCATGAATGGCTTACGCCAAGCTGCGCTAACAATTGGTGTTCTAACCACCCTGTCCACGGCTATATCTGTGATCAATGGACAGCAAGTATTGGGGAATCTGAGTATTACGTTTTTTTTAATTGAACTACTTAATTTAGTGATTAGTGCTTATGTATATGTTTTTATCATTATTAGTATTTTTACTGAAAATAGTTTTAGTTATGATGACAAATAAGTAATTGGACTGTGAATTTTACTAAAGTTTGATACTTGCTAAACTTAATCAGAAATATAAAAAAAGTACAA
>NZ_LUFH02000176.1 GCF_001586785.1 Sphaerospermopsis aphanizomenoides BCCUSP55 | reverse complement strand
TGTTAACTGTTCCCCGTTCCCTGTTCCCTCTCCAAAATATAAAATTTATTTTGCACGACTACTTATCAAGTAAACCTTAAATTATAGAGTACATATATCCCCTGATATAAATCTTCAATTTTCGTTCCATATCTTAATAATATAAGATACTATTTATTAAATACAGTAAAGTTCTCTCAGTTTAACAAACAATGGTGATAAAAATATTACCCGCTCTGTTCCTAATTAGTGAGGGGAGAGTTGGATAATTCCTATGACATTATTTTTGAGCAAGATATTTAGCTGCTGGGTGACGGCTAGTATTAGACTCCATAATTTTACCCGTCAATTTACACAAAACAATTTGCACCTTCAGGGAATTATACTGTTCATTATTATCAACATCATTTGGGGTACAACCTTCCCACTGATCGAAAAAACAGTAACTAGTCTTTCTCCCAGTGTTTTAATTGCCACGAGATTTACGGTAGCAGCATTATTTTTGAGCGTCAACTTGCGTCGTCTAAACGTTATTTTGTGGCGCGATGGTCTAATTTTAGGTTTATTATTTTTTGTTTATCTGGCTACAGAAACAATTGCGCTGGAGAGCATTCATGCTAACCAAGCATCATTTCTGATTAGCTTGAGTGCAATTATAGTACCTTTAATTGGTTGGTTTTTAGGTCGTTGCTTACAGTTGAAAACTTTCCTAGCATCTGGACTGGCTGTTATTGGTATTGGTGTGATGTTTTGGGGAGAGGGAATATTAGGAATTGGCAATTTATTAATGTTAGTTGATGCCTTTCTTTATGCAATTTATACTGTAATTCTAGAAAAAGTCGCATCCCGCCACCCACCTTTATCACTCACCAGTATGCAATTATTTGTAATTGCAGTCATGGGCTTAATCTGGAGTAATACAAAATTAGTTGCAGAGTGGAATATCATCAATGAAAACTGGGGCGTAATTCTTTATCTGGGACTAGCTGCAACTGCACTGGTCATCTGGCTGCAAACAATAGCTCAACGCTGGATAGGATCTGAAGAAGCAGCTTTACTCTACACCCTAGAACCCATCTTTTCAGCCATATTCTCATTTTGGTTACTTGGTGAACAACTGGGAGTAAAGGGTTTAATTGGTGCAGCTTTTGTTTTATCTGCGATCGTTCTCAGTCAACAAAAATCTCCAGATGTCGAACCGAATACAGAAATTAATGCCATTCAACCAACATCGCCTGTGTTGGTTGTCTCAGAGGAAAATATTAAAAAATTAACTAGGTTGGGATCTTAGAGGATGTTTGAAAAGTCCTTAGTAATGTATCAAAAACTTCTAGATCCCCCTAAATCCACGCCAGTTGCTCATGAGGGAAACCCCCAAGACCGTACTGGCTCCCCTTGCAAAAGGGGACTTTGATTCTAGTTCCCCCCTTTCTAAGGGGGGTTAGGGGGGATCAATAAGTGCCTAAAGTCACAGCCAGCAACTTTTACAACAACCTCTTAGATTATCTAATTAAAGGGGAGCATCCCAATGAAAGCCAAAATAAACGCAGCAATACTAAAAACTCTCTTAAACGCTCTTAACTTTGTGTCCTTTGCGTTCTTTGCGGTTGATTCATATCAAGCCTGGGAGCAATTGGCAGATTTCCAAAAAATCAACTTATACATTTGGGATGCTCCCAATTAACGTTGCAATCAAGTACCGAGTGCTGAGTAGTTGATTCAGATTTTTACTCATCGCTCGTTACTTACCTGTCCTATACAGCCCTATAGCCTTCCATCTCTAGCTTCACTTATCAATCTTTATCTATGTATATCTGGGATAAAGAATTATAAAGAAATTGTTACAAACTTTAGTACAATAACCTCATTACACAAATGAGTATTTTTTCTTATTGACATGATGGCAGCTCAATTTCCCTGGCTTACTGCGATTGTCTTGTTGCCACTCCTTGCATCCTTGTTAATTCCCGTCCTGCCTGATAAAGACGGTAAAACCATCCGTTGGTATGCATTAGGTGTAGGTATCGCCGACTTCGCCTTGATGTGTTACACCTTTTGGCAGCATTACGATGCTACTAATACTAGTTTTCAAATTGTCGAAAATTTTGCCTGGATGCCTCAGTTGGGATTAAACTGGGCAGTTGCAGTGGATGGTATCTCCGTTCCCCTCGTGCTTTTAGCCGGCTTTGTTACCACCCTTTCCATGTTTTCCGCTTGGCAAGTTGACCGCAGACCACGCCTATTTTACTTTTTGATGCTGGTGCTTTACTCCGCACAGGTAGGGGTGTTCGTTGCCAAAGACTTGATGTTATTTTTCATTATGTGGGAAGTAGAACTAGTTCCCGTATATCTATTAGTTTCCATTTGGGGCGGACAAAGAAGACGCTATGCAGCCACAAAATTTATACTATATACCGCAGCGGCTTCTATATTTATTTTAGTAGCAGCCCTGGCAATGGGGTTATACGGTGGCGGTGATATGAATTTTGATCTCACCACCTTGGCTGCAAAGGATTATCCCTTGGGTTTACAACTGCTATTATATGCAGGTTTATTTATTGCCTTTGGCGTTAAACTAGCTATTTTCCCCTTACATACCTGGTTGCCAGATACTCACGGTGAAGCATCTTCTCCTGTATCCATGATTTTGGCTGGCGTATTGCTAAAAATGGGCGGTTATGGCTTGATTCGCCTGAATATGGAACTTCTACCTGATGCTCATGTATACTTTGCACCAGTGATAGCTGTGCTTGGTGTTGTCAATATTATCTATGGTGCATTAAATTCCTTTGCCCAAACCAATATGAAACGGCGGTTGGCTTTTTCTTCCATTTCTCACATGGGGTTTGTGCTGTTAGGTTTAGCCTCCTTCACCGATTTGGGTATGAATGGGGCAATGTTGCAGATGATATCACATGGTTTGATTGCCTCGGTGTTGTTCTTCCTGGCTGGTGTCACCTACGATCGCACCCATACAATGGTAATGAAAGATATGGGTGGTATTGGTCAAGCCATGCCCACAGTTTTTGCTTTATTTACAATCGGTGCAATGGCATCTTTGGCTTTACCAGGGATGAGTGGCTTTGTGGGTGAACTTTCAGTTTTTGTGGGTGTGACAACCAGCGATGTTTATAGTTCCACTTTCTGTACTGTGACAGTGTTCCTGGCTGCTGTGGGAGTCATCCTCACACCTATCTATCTACTTTCTATGCTGCGTCAGGTATTTTATGGTAAAGATGCAGCATTGATATGTGACATTAATAATGCCGGGTTGGAAAATCAGGAAGATGAGGGAACAGCTTGTTTTGGTACAGATTGTCTCCTACCTACCCAAGCAGTATACAGTGACGCTAGACCCCGTGAAGTCTTTATTGCTGCCTGTTTTATAGTGCTGATTATCGGCATTGGTTTCTATCCCAAGGTGGCTATGCAGATGTATGATGCCAAAACTGTGGCTGTAAATACTCATGTTCGCCAATCTTATACTATTATCTCCCAAACCAATCCTGGCATTTATGCGAATGGGTTATTAACTCCCAAAATTGCTCAACCTGAGATTAACTCGGTCTTAGCAACTGTTAAATAGGGGTTGCTGAGAAAGTCTTTTCGTGGGGGCAGGAGGCAGGAGGAGATTTAATAATTTCCTTTTCATCTCTCGAACTCAACAAAAGTGCAAGGTTTTTGAGGCATAAGACGCTATATCTTTGCACCTACTTTCCTGTTTATCAGCCTCTAAATCTTGATTTATCTGGCTTTTGCATTTATTCAGCAAACCCTAAATAAAGCTTATTTCTGAAACGGAATTAAGTTTTGTATCTATTAACCGACAAAATCAAAAATTTTTGATAAAAAATGACCCCCGCTGCCATAAATAATTTGGTGGCGGGTATTTTTTATCTAAGAAAGGCAGAAGGCAAAAGTTAATATTCTCCCCCTGCACCCTGCCCCCCCGCACCCCTGCTTTCTTCACTGTCACCTGTCACCTGCTATAAAGGATTAAATTTAAGTGAAATTAACTAACACATCTTGAACAATCAGGCATAATCTCAACGTGAGGTTATCATAGTGCCAATATTTTCCAGACAATATTGCACCTGAAATATTTGCCTTTGATATTCTCCTAGTTTAGTAGAACTTGAAAATCAAGGAAATCATAGATATATGAGTTCACCAAATTGGCAAGCTTTAGAAAATAAGTATCAGTGGGAGACAAGTTATCCCTATTTACCTGGTCATGTGAAAGGTGTTCCCAGAGGACAGGGTTTTAGTCTGGAGAAAATATTTATTTTTCTGGGCATGACCATTAAAGGCATTATAGGTCTACTTATAGCCCTGGTTCTGCATATTATTCCTTATCTGTGGAAAAAATTGATTAAGGGAGAATTAGTTTTTACAGGTACTGCCGATTTTGGGTTATTGACTATTTTTGCTCAATTTAACGACTGGAATAATGTAGATGAATTTCATCAATTTTTTAAACCTTGGACTTTTTTTGAAGAACCACAGGTAGCTAAAGATTGGGATTCTGATGTAGAATTTGGTCGTCAGCGGTTGGCGGGAATGAATCCAGTCGTTATCCGCAAATGTCTGGCAGATGATATTAGCCCTGAGAGTAATTTTCCAGTCACTGACCAAATTATTAATCCCGTTCAAGGTAAAGAGATTAATCTAGAATCAGCGTTGCAAGCCAATCGCTTATATATTTTAGATTTCAAGATTCTCAACCAAATTACTGATGCAAAAATGGAAGAGGAGATAGGCAAATATCCTCAATCTCCCATTTGTCTTTTTTATCTTAATGACAAACAACAACTAATTCCCATTGCCATTAAATTACAGTACCATCCTGATGCAGATCATCCAGAATATAACCAAATATTAACACCTAATTCATCACCAGAAGTTTGGCAAGCGGCTAAAGTGGCGGTGTCTAGTGCTGATGCAGCTTATCAAGGAGTTATTTCTCATTTATTGTGTACACATTTACTTATTGAGGCTTTTGGAGTTAGTACATACCGGAAAATATCACCACAACACATACTTTATAAGCTCTTGACTCCTCACTATTTCAATACTATGGCCATCAATAATATGGCGCGTAATGTGTTCTTGAGTAGAGGTGGTTTTTTCGATGTGACTGGCGCTTTGGGTTACAGAGGTTCTAATGAACTGTTAAGGAGAGGCTATAACGGTTATCAAATAATCACTAATAACGGTCGTGAATATAAAGTTCCCGAACTAAACTTTTACGAGCAAGCTTTACCCCATAATTTAGAAATACGTGATGTTTCAGACATACCAGACTATTACTATCGTGATGATGCGTTATTGATGTGGGGTGCTATCAAAGAATATGTGACTGACGTTTTGAAAAGCCATTATCAAAATGATACAGATGTAGTAAATGACCAAGAAGTACAAAGATGGAAAGAAGAACTGATCAATAATGCCAGGATTAAGGGTTTACTACCACCTGAAAAAAATAACCAATTGGATACTATAAATGATCTGATTGAGATTGCTACAAACATTATTTTTACAGCCACCGCTCAACACGCAGCCGTCAATTTTGGTCAATATGACTATGCTGGATGGATACCTAATAATCCCTTTGCACTCTATGAATCTTTTTCAGATTTATTTACCAAAGATAGCAACAATATCACTCCTCTAACCGCAAGGTTGCCCAATAGATTAGAAACGATTAAGCAAATTGTTTTGGTGAAGGTGTTGACAATGACACCTCCATACTCCAGTAAATCGCTGTTAACTTTAGATAATCCTTTTTCTGAACCTTCTGCACAACAAGCTTTTGAGAAGTTTCAAACTGGGTTGCAGGAAATAGAAAAGACAATAGCTACTCGTAATGCTTCTCTATCTAAGCCTTACATTTACTTGCTTCCTTCCCGTATTCCTCAAAGTATTGCTATCTAATGGGGTTGTGGGGTGTGGGGTGT
>NZ_LUFH02000175.1 GCF_001586785.1 Sphaerospermopsis aphanizomenoides BCCUSP55 | reverse complement strand
CTTTTGTTGGCTTGAAGCGGTACTGATAGGATGTTCTCACTTGTTCGACCTAGTAAGTGTTACTATTTTAGTATACACTGACTTGGAAGCGAATTACGAAAAGATGAAAAATGATTTTGTTTCTCAAGGAAGGTAAGTAAGTGTCTTGAAAGTTCACTTGGTTTTAGTGACTAAGTATCGACCCAAGGCTTTCACGGCAGACATTCTAGCCAGATTGAATACTATAGTTGAGGAATTACTAGAAAGTAACTATGAAAGCAGAAACAGAAAACTATAGTTTGAGCAAGCCGACTTGTGAAGTGGAAAGTACCATCAAAATTATTGGTGGCCGCTGGAAGGTATTAATTATTAGAGAATTAATTTCTGGAGTAAAAAGATTTGGCCAATTGCAACGTTCTCTACCGGGAATTACTCAAAAAATGCTCACCCAGCAACTGAGAGAATTAGAAAAAGACGGTATTATACATCGGGAAATATACGCACAAATTCCTCCCAAGGTAGAATATTCACTGACTCCATTAGGAGAAAGCATCAAACCAATTCTTTATGCTATGCATGAATGGGCTGTTAAGCATTTATCTGAGATTAATCGGACTAGTTAAAAATTCAAAATAGAGCCTCCGACTCCTGTAATGGATATAAAATTAAGAAATTTATCGTTCATAATGGAATTCCTATATACGACTTCCTTTATAGTCTCCTATAGACTATAATTTACATATCCAAAACTTATAGTTTATTACAGGTAAATAATGTACAAACTCAAATCATAAAGCCTGACATAAAAAGGGTTTTACTGTTAATAGCTGATAACTGCTGTATAACAATAAAAATTAATTTTTATATGTTTTTGTTAATATACAGAATAGTTAAGCTTGTTTATGTGGTATTTACTTATTTTATAAAAATTTATACTTAAACACAGTTCACAGGAAAGAAATTTTGATAGGAAAAAAATTTCTGACGTTCATAAGTAAGTCAGTGTGAAAAGAGAGGTATGTAACAAATGCAACCTTGCTAAAATTCTCTTCCCTCTTGCCTTTTGCCTCTTGCCTTGCAATAACGACAATTTTCAACGCCAACCTATTTAACTCAGAGCAAGATGTTTATAAAACGTTTTTGTAATCGAGTTTTTAACTAAGTTATGACTTATCGCGCCCCCGTCACTATTTTGCTGATTGATGATTGCGCCGAAGACAGGGAGGTATATTCTCGATATCTGCGGCAGGATAGCCTGTATACCTATCGCATTTTGAATTTTGAAACCACAACAGAGGCGATAGAATTTTGTCAGCAGGAAAGACCAGACATTATTTTGCTGGATTTTTTGTTGCCAGATGGGGATGGGCTAGAGTTTCTGGAGGAATTGAGGCAGAACTTTAGCAATAGCCAATCAGCCATAATTATGCTGACAGGACAAGGAGACGAAATAACTGCTGTCCGTGCAATGAAAGCTGGTGTTCAGGATTATCTGGTTAAAGGCCAACTCACACGCCAAATCTTACAAAATGCTATTCATCAAGCAGTTGAAAAGATGCATTTAACCCGACAGCTAGAACAAATTCGGGAACAACAACAAATAATTGCGGCGGCTGGTTTACGGATTCGTCAGTCTCTCAATATAGAAGAGACTTTACCAGCAATAGCTACAGAAGTCCGCCAGTTTCTCAAGGCAGATCGAGTGGTGGTTTATCAGTTTCACCCGGATATGAGCGGCACTATTGTAGCTGAGTCAGTGCTTCCTGGTTGGGGGGCATCTCTGGGGGCGAATATTCAAGATAAGTGCTTTCAAATAGGGGCAGGTCAAGACTATCATCAAGGGAAAAAAAGGGCAATTGACGATATTTATCAAGCAGGTTTAACAGATTGTCATTTGCAACTACTGGAACAATTTGCAGTCAAAGCTAATTTGGTAGTGCCGATTATTGTCACTGGGCAATTATGGGGATTATTAATCACTCATCAATGTTCTGCACCTCGTCACTGGGAATCACAGGAAATAGACTTGTTGGATCAACTAGGAGTACAAATAGCGATCGCTATTCAACAAGCAAGTGCATATCAACAGGCACAGGTAGAACTAGCAGAACGCCAAAGAATAGAAAAGAATCTGCGAGAAAGTGAAGAGAGGTTTCGCAACACTTTTGAACAAGCAGCAGTAGGCATCGGTCATTTATCCCTGGATGGACAATTCCTGTGTATCAACCAACGCTTCTGTGAGATTACTGGATATTCTCAGTCTGAACTCCAAACTTTGACTTTTCACGAGATTACCCATCTCGACGATCTGTTTACAGATTTAGATTCGTCAAATATGTTGCTTACGGGCAAGATTCAGACTTACTCAGTGGAAAAACGCTATATCCGTAAGGATAGATCCATTGTCTGGATTAACCTCACAGTTTCCTTAGTGCGGGATGCTGCTGGTTCTCCCCATTATTTTATTAGTGTCATTGAAGATATCTCACGCCGCAAACAAGCAGAAATGGCGATTCAAGAGAGTGAAGCCCGCTTCCAAACATTCATGAATAATAGTCCCTCAGCTTCTTGGATTACGGATGCTGATGGCCGGATAGTCTATATTAGTCAAACCTTTCTTTGTGCTGTTCAACTTGCAGCTAACACTGTAGAGGATGTCATTGGTAAAACAGTCTTTGATTTGTTTCCGCGAGAAGTGGCTCAACAATTCTTCGATAATAATCAGCAGGTCATACAAACCCAGCAAATTTTGGAAACCATTGAAAAAGCTCCTAGACTAGATGGAACAACTGGAAATTTTCTGGTTTACAAATTCCCTTTGCCATCAACTACAGAGCAATGCTTAGTTGGTGGGGTGGCAGTTGATATTACTGAAAGAATTATTGCACAACAAGCATTACAAAAATTGAATCAGGAATTAGAAACCAGAGTTGAACAACGCACCGCAGCTTTACAGGAAAGTGAACAAAGGTGGCAACTAGTAGTAAAAGGTAGTAATGATGGGATCTGGGATTGGGATCTCAGAACAAATCAGGTTTTTTTCTCAACTCGCTGGAAAGAAATGCGGGGCTTTAGGGAAGATGAAATCAGCAAGGAGTTAGAAGAATGGTTGAGTCGCATCCATCCTGATGATTATGAACGCATTATACAAGCCCTTAATAACCATTTTGACCACAAAACACCTTTTTTCCAGGAAGAATACCGAATACGGCGCAAAGATGGCTCTTATCTATGGATCTTAGACCGGGGTCAAGCATTGTGGGATGAAGCAGGTAAGGCCATTCGTATGAGTGGTTCGGAAACGGATATTACCAGACAGAAAGAAGCCGAAGCAGAATTATTAGCTCTGAGCAGATTCCAACAAGCTATTTTAGATGGTAGTGATTATGGGATTATTTTCATCAATTATGAGGGCATTATCCAAACCTTTAATGCTGGTGCCGAGAAAATGTTGGGATACACAGCAGATGAAGTAATTGGCCAACACGGTCTAAGGTTATTTCATAACTCTGAGGAAATTGAAAAACTAGCAGCAGCCCTATCCTTAAAATTAGGACAAGAAATTGTTGGCGACAGAGATTATTTTAACTATGTCACTCAAAACGGCAAGAGTTATGAGGATGAATTTACTTACATTCGTAAAGATGGCTCTCGCTTCCCTGTATTTCTGTCAATTTCCGCTTTGTCTAATTCTGAAGGAGAAATTATCGGATTTTTAGGTATTGCCCAAGATATTACTGAACGCAAAGGCAACGAGGAAAAGTTACGGAATCTTTCTGATCGGTTGACACTGGCACTCCAAGCAGGGGCGATCGGTACTTGGGAGTGGGATATGCTTGAGAATACAGAATGGGATGACCGGATGTATGAACTGTATGGTCTGCAAAGGTCGGAGGTTTCACTTACATACCAGGATTGGGTAAATGTGGTTTATCCTGACGACCTCGCGGAAATTGAAGCTCTCCTTCAGGCTACTCTCAGGGGAGAAAAACCATTTAGTAAAGAATTTCGGGCAGTGCATCCAGATGGCAGCATTCACTTTATCAAAGCCGCTGCTGTAGTTCAACGCAATGACCAAGGCAAACCACAACGGATGGTAGGTATTAACTACGATATTACCGAACGCAAAACAATAGAGTTAGCCCTGCAAGAGAGCGAACGCCGCTATGCAGCTTTAACACAAGCATCTCCAGTTGCTATCTTCCAGCTTGATACTGCTGGTAATTGTATTTATGTCAATGATTTCTGGAGTGATATGACCGGTAGATCTGTGGAGGCAGCATTGGGGATGGGTTGGTTAGAGGCATTACACCCCGAAGACTGCGATCGCATTCTCGCAAATGCGTTATCCTGGTCTCAAATAGCCAAGTCAGGGGAACTCTTTTCTGACGAAGGTAGACATTTGCTTTTAGATGGCAGCATCAGTTGGTTTCAAAGCTATATAGTCGCAGAAAAGGATGCCAATGGCAAAATCATCAGCTACATCGGGACATTGACGGATATCACTGAACGCAAACAAGCCGAAGAACTACTCCAACAGACAAATGAGCATTTAGCCAACACCAATATTAAATTAGCTCGCGCTACTCGTCTCAAAGACGAATTTCTGGCGAATATGAGCCATGAACTGCGAACCCCTCTCAATGCCATTTTAGGGATGTCTGAGAGCTTACAGGATGATGTATTTGGGGAGATCAATGAGCGACAAACAAGGGCGATCGCAACTATCGAGCGTAGTGGTAAACATTTATTAGCACTAATTAATGACATTCTCGATTTATCCAAAATTGAATCTGGCAACCTAGAACTGGAATTGAGAGATGTTTCAGTCAACAGTCTGTGTGATAGTAGTCTAATTTTTATTAGACAGATGGCATTGAAAAAAAACATTTCTCTGCAATCTCATATTGCCAACAATTTGGGTATGGTTCAGATAGATGAGCGCCGGATGTGTCAGGTACTGATCAATCTGCTGACTAATGCCGTCAAATTTACGCCCGAAAAAGGTGCTGTATCTCTACAAGTTTCGTTAGAAGCACCAGAAGAAGAATATGTAGCTCAAGTCAATTCTGCTTTGTCTCCCCCTTTCCTTTGCTTCTCTATTGTAGATACTGGTATCGGTATTGCCGAGCAGGACATTAGCAAACTGTTTCAGACTTTCTCCCAAATTAATAGTAGCCTCAACCGCCAATATGAAGGAACTGGGTTGGGACTGGCACTGGTGAAGCGAATTGTGGAACTACATGGCGGAACAGTTACAGTTATTAGCGAAGTGGGCAAAGGCAGTTGTTTTACTGTCCGTATTCCTTACCGTACTAGTAATCTTGCTGTAAAACTTCCAGTCAATACCATATCATCGAACGATTGCTTACCTGCTCAGATAGATAAATCTTCGTCTTCTGTAAAATCTCCAAGGATTTTGTTAGCGGAAGATAATCAAGTCAATATTTATACGATATTGAATTATTTAGAAGGTCGAGGATATGCTCTAATTTTGGCTAATAATGGCAAGCAGGCTATTGATCTGGTGAAAACTCAAAGCCCTGACTTAATTATTATGGATATTCAAATGCCGGAAGTTGATGGCTTAGAAGCAATTCGTTGCATTCGTGATGATTTGCAATTAGTTGATATTCCTATTATTGCTCTGACAGCATTAGCTATGCCAATTGATAAAGAAATCTGTTTAGCAGCAGGAGCCAACGAATATTTAACCAAACCGATACAACTCAAAAAGTTAGTAGCAACTATTGAGAAACTTTTATCAATTGATAATTGATAATTGATAATTGATAATTGATAATTGATAATTGTTTCATTCAAGGTTTAAGTTCCTGAGCAAAATTAATTCAAAATTTTTGGAACAAACAACAATTTCTGTATTCCTTATCTGCTCCCTACACCCTACACCCTACACCCTACACCCTACAGCCTACACCCTACACCCTACTCCCTACACCCTGCACCCTACACCCTACACC